>NZ_JAZGLW010000001.1:2427264-2730672 GCF_036409155.1 Mycobacterium sp. 050128
GCTATCGGGCACCTTCGCCGCGCAGCGGGACGTGTTGACCGAGGCGCTGCATAAGATTCCGCCGGCCCTTGATGTGTTGATCAAGGAACGCCCGCGGCTGACGGAAGCGCTGGATCACCTTCGGGCGTTCAGCAACACAGCGTCCCGGTTGGTCAACGACGCGCAGGACGACCTGGTGAAGAACCTCAAAAACCTGGAGCCGGCCATCAAGGCGCTCGCCGACGTCGGACCGGAGTTCGGCATGGCGATCGCGGCGGGTTTCGTGTTCCCGTTCACCCAGAACTTCGTCGACCGCGCGGTCCGCGGCGACTACTTCAACCTGCACGTCGATCTCGACCTGTCGATCCCACGGCTTAAGAAGGGATTGCTGTTGGGGACCCACTGGGGCCAGCTGGACGAGCCCGTACCACCGGAGCCCGGGGATCCGTATCGAATGAACTACACCCTCGATCCGTTGCACGACCCCGTGCGGCCGCCGTGGATCGACCCCAATGCGCTGCCGCTGCCCGCGCCGCCGCCGGGATTTGGTCCGCTGCCCGGGCCACCACCGGCCCAGACGCCCGACGCGAGTCTTGGTCAGACGCCACCGCTGCCCGGCCCGTCGCCGGCAACGGCACCGACGGGAGGTGGTGGATAGATGCTGACGCGCTTTGTCCGGCTCCAGCTTTGGATTTTCACGATCGTCGGGACCATCGGCGTGATCTCGATGGTCTTGTTCTACATCCAAGCGCCCACCCTGTTGGGCATCGGCCGGATGACGGTGACGCTGGAGCTGCCGGCTACCGGCGGCCTGTACCAGTTTTCGAATGTGACCTACCGCGGCGTTCAGCTCGGCAAGGTCACCTCGGTGGGGTTGACGCCGACCGGTGCGAAAGCGACGCTGTCCCTTAACACTTCACCCAAAGTTCCCGCGGACCTGACGGCGGAGGTACTCAGCGTCTCCGCGGTAGGTGAGCAGTATGTTGACCTACGGCCCAAAACCGATTCACCGCCATACCTGCACGACGGCTCGGTTATCGCCGCGCGCGACACGACGATTCCGCAAGCGGTCGGGCCGATGCTTGAGCAGCTCAATGCCTTGGTCGGCAGCATCCCTAAGACCAAACTCGGCCAATTGCTCGACGAGACCTTCCAGGGCTTCAACGGTTCCGGTTACGACCTGGGCTCACTGATCGATTCGTCGGAGACACTGTCCCGCGACTCCAACAGCGTCGTCGATCGCACCAAGGCACTCACCGAAGACACTGGGCCGCTCTTGGATACACAGGAACAGACCACCGATTCGATCAGGACGTGGGCACGTAGCTTCGCAGGAATCACGGATGTGTTGGCGAACAACGATTCCCACTTCCGCACCATCCTGCGAAACGGTCCCGATGCCGCGAACGAAGCGTCGCGGCTTCTCGAACAAATCAAACCGACGCTGCCGGTGTTGCTTGCCAACCTGACCACCATCGGGCAGATCGGCGTCACCTATCACCCCTCGATCGAGCAGCTGCTGGTATTGCTGCCGTCGGCGGTTGCTATCGAGCAGGCCGCTACGGGCGAAAACCATCCCGACGGTAAAGCCGTGGGTGACTTCGCTTTAACGATCGACGACCCGCCTATTTGCACGGTCAGCTTCATGCCGCCCAACACGTGGCGATCCCCGGACGACCTCAGCGACATCGACACCCCCGACGGGTTGTATTGCAAGCTTCCGCAGGACTCGCCGATGGCTGTTCGCGGTGCGCGCAACTACCCCTGCATGGGTCACCCGGGTAAGCGCGCGCCCACCGTCGAAATCTGCAACAGCGACAAGCCGTTCATGCCGCTGGCGATGCGCCAGCACACGCTCGGCCCCTACCCGTTGGATCCGAATCTGCTCTCCCAGGGTGTGCCGCCCGACGACCGGATCACCGGCGACAACAGAATCTTCGCACCGGTGCAGGGAACGCCGCTGCCGCCGGGAGCGGTGCCGCGCGGCACACCCGCGGGCCCGCGGGGAGAAAATCCACCATCGGGCACGGTGGGAGCGGCTGTACCGCCGGTGCCGTCGGGACCAACGCTGAGACCCATATCGCCGATGTCGGCGGACCTCCCGACTTTCGCGCCACTCGACGTTCCCGCAGCGGGTGAGCTTCCCGCAACACCGCCGCCGCCACCGGCACCACCCGCGGCACCCGCACCACCGGATCAAGTCGACGCTGGACAGCCGCAGGCCGCGCCAAGTGCGTTCGGAGCCAACGGATCTAAGCCCGCGCCGTCGATCGTGGTGGCGAAGTACGATCCGCGCACTGGTCGTTACGTCGGTCCGGACGGGAAGTTGTACGAGCAGTCGGATCTCGCGCCTGCGAAAGCGCCCAAGACGTGGAAGGACATGCTTCCCACCTGACGCCGCTGAGGGGGCTGGGAAGCGACGGTGGCGGTGCAGCTACGACCGCTTGGTCAGGAGACCTGATCCAGCCGCAACGGCATCGCGATGTCAAGCCACTGGTTTTGCCCGCAAGCACCGCTTGGCCCGACCGTCTTGTCCTTGCCGGACAAGGTCCGCGACCCGATTTGAAATCCACCGTTATCGTTCACAGGGAAGAAAGAGAAGGTCTGCTGTCCGGGGAACGCGGTACCGTCCTCGCACCGCTCCCAATTCGGCACTTCGCGTCTCGCCTTCCACACCTGCCCATCATTGAGATAGAGGGGCGCGGTCCATCCCTGGTCGCTTCGCACCGTTCCGTGGCATTCCTGGAATGAGTCGCACGTCGAGCTGATCGTCCATGTTTGGTAGACCGTCGGCTCGCCGAAGTATTGATCGTTTCGCTGGGCCCAATCACCGATGGACGTAACGTGATACGTCCCATTAAGGGCCACTTCTTCCTTGGTTGTTGCCTGGGCCGTGGAGGCAGTGGCCAATCCGCCAAATACGGTGGCGGCCACCAGCGTTGCGGTGGTGAGTGTCTTAGCTGAACGCATCAGGAACTCCTAGAGCGCATAATTCTCGAGCGTTGACGTTACACCGTTTTGGCCGACCAGGTAACGGTTAGGGACGCACTCACCCGACCGGCTCAAATTTCGCGATCAGCCAGGAACCGTTGACCTTTGTCAGCGTGACCACGACGGCGCTTTTGTTCTGCGCGGGATCTTTCTTTTGCATGCTGGCCGTGGTCTGGTCGACGAAAATCAGCACGACAGCCGAATCGGGATGCAAATCCGAAATCGCGGCCCGAACCACCTTGGCCGACGCCGTCAGGTGCCCCTCCTTCGCGGTCGGCCCGACGATATCGGCGGTGAATTTGCTGTAGTAGGCCAAAAACTCGCCGGTGAGATGCGATTTCGCCGTGGCGAAATCGCGATCCAAATGGTCATAGGAATACGTCAACACCGCCGCGGCACCGTCTGACGCCGCCTGGATTGCGCGATGTGCCGCGGCGTCGTCGACCCGCTGATCCGGCCGGTACACGACGATGTACACACCGGCAGCAACCCCCACGGTGGCAATTACCAACGTTGTCGCGATTATCGAACGCCATTTCGCCAACAACCGGCGGCCGATCGCTGCCAGCCGACGCATGCGCGCCGCCGTGCCGGCGGGCGGAATTTCAGGGTCGTCAGTAGGTGTTTCGGTGGCCCCCAGCGACGAACCATGCTCGACAGTCATGAGAGATAGTCAATTTTCGACATTTTGAGCTGGCCGTGGTCGCGGTTCAAGGTGACGCTCAGCCGGAACAAGGCCGGCGGCGGCTTCTCGTTATCCGGACCAGTGGCATCGGTTTTCGCCGCCACGAGCACGACTCCTGAATTGTCGCTCAATGATTCGACGGCGACAGCTTCGACGGTGACCTTGCTGCCGATCTTCGAGTCCTGGGCCTTTTTGACCATCAGTACCGAGATCGCCGACAGTTGGCCGTTGAGGTCCCCCGTCGTGGCATCGATCATGCGCTGGACGTCCGCTTTGGCATGATCGGGGTCAATCGACATCAGCGCCGTGATCCCTTGCCGGGCGGCAGCAGCAAACTCCACGGCGAGCTGGCGATGATGCGCCACGGAGCGGTGCTGCCACAGCATGTAACCGCTCGCACCGGCAGATGCGCAGGCGATCACGATGCCGACGCCAACAGCTATTGCTTTGCGCGCTGGACGGCGAAGCGACTTTGCGCGGCGCTGCTTGGCATCTGGGGACACGGCACCGGTTTCTGCTGCCTGGCGCAGCCGTGCCAGGCGTGCCTTAGCCGCCTCGGCGCGCGCTTCAGCCTCGGCAACTTCGTCTTCTGGGGCCGTTTCCGATGCGGGCGCCGGGACCGCGGAGTCGACCCCCGAGCGCGACTGTGGTTCATCGGGATTGGTCACATCCGCCGGGTCACCACAATCGTCGGCGTCGGGCCCGTCCGGATCGTGCACGGAGAGGCAGCTTATCACTTCGGCCCGGGCGCAAGGCCTGATCGGTTGGCCGCTTGCCATCGCTTTTACATGCGGAAATACGCGGTCGTCAGGAAAAGAGGCGCAATAGCGTTCGAGGGCCCTGGCATGGATTGGCGTTCCCGCGTGCGCGATCTTCTCCAACCAGGAGAATTTTCTTTTCAGGTGTGGCAAAGTAATCGGGTGCGATTAATCGTGGCCCTCATTGCCGCGTTGCTCGGCACCGGTGTGCTGGCGGCGCCGCCGTCGTTGGCCGGGCCCACCGTCTGCGACTACCCCGATTGCACGCCGGGCATCATGCCGCATCAGGTCCTCGGGGCGCCGTGTGACAACACCACCTACTACGCCTTCGGTGTCGCGGATGGTTATGTCTCCTTCGCCTCGCAGCCCGGTCGACTCATGTTCTGCGGTTCGCCGAGGAGATATCAGCCGCGATGGTTCCGGTCACCTCCGATGGCGGGAGTCAAGGAGGAAGGCGCGAACTGCGAGAACTACCAGAACTACGTCGCACAGGCGCCCGATGGCCTATTCCTGATCTGTTTTGCCCATGACGGCATTATGAGCTGGATCCGCGCCGACACTTAGCCCTACTCGGCCCTACTCGGTGGCCTCTCGATGCAGCCCGAGAAGCCGCCTGATCATGACGGTAAGCCGTTCGAGCAATGTGTCGTCGTCGATGTCGGCCAGCAGCGGGTGCATGACCGCCGTGCTGATCGCGCCGGAGAACATGGCCGCCTCGATCCGACCGTCGAGGCCGGCATCGCTTAGCAGTCCGTCGTACAACCGGTCCATAAAGCGTTGAAACGGCTTGTGTTCGGCCAGCAGCCGCACCACGACGGGATCGAACTGCAGCGTGCGCACCAGCCGGCGGTCGCGGACCGCCATTTCAACGACGCTCTCCAGCAGCGCATCCCGCGCTTGCGGTCCGTTGCCGTGCGCCTCGGCTGCCTCCAGCGCGGGAAGCAGCCGTCCGAGCTCGCGCTCGGTAACCGCGATCACGATCTGATCCTTGGTCCGGAATTGGTGGTACACAGCAGCTTTGGTGATCCCAACCGCGTCGGCGATCATCTGCAGCGACGTACCGCTGACGCCGTGCTGGGCGAACAGGTCGAGCGCCGCATCGAGCACCCGCGTTCTGGGAGGGCTGTAGTGAACAACTCTCAGCGCTTCATCGCTGACCGGCTGCTCCGCTGTACCCACGGAACGAGCCTAGACGACCGGCTATTGACCCGAGGCTAGCCGTACGGCTAGCTTCGGTACGAGCGAATCTAGCGCGGCGATTTCGTGCTGAAGGGAGTCACCGATGACAGGCATCAGCGGGGGAGATGCAGCAGGTCGGCGAGCGGCGCCGCGGCCTAGGGACGGCGAGGTCATTCTGCTGTGGACATTGCCCGTCACGGTGATTCTGTGGATCGCCGGGTTCCTGCTGTTTCCGGGCTTCAATCCGCCGATGTCACCCTCGATGCCGGCGGAACAGGTCGCCGCGTTCTACCGGGATCCGGCCCACATCCCGCAGATCCGGTACAGCATGATCGTGTTCAACTGGTTCGGCGTGTGCCTCGTCCCGATCCTGGCCTTGATCGTGCTGCAGATCCGCCGAATGGCACACCGGACGCCGATCTTCTCCTACGCGATGCTGGGCTGCGTGGCCGGCGGTCCGACGTTGTTTCTCGTCGCCAATGTCTGCTGGCTACTGGCCGCATTTCGCCCCGAGCGCAGCCCGGAGCTGACTCAGCTGCTCAACGATTTCGGCTGGATGACCTTCACCATCCTGGTCCCGTTCCTGATCGGCCAGAGTGTGATCCTGGCTGTGGCAATCTATTTCGATGATCAAGCGCGACCCGTGTTTCCCCGCTGGGTAGCCCACTTCAACCTTCTGGTAGCCGCCGCGTTAGTGCCCGCAGCCTTTGTCGCAGTGTCACTGACCGGTCCGCTGGCGTGGGACGGCTTCCTGTCGTTCTGGGTGAAGAACGTTGCCATCGCGGTCTGGATCGTCGTGATGGGAGTTGCATTGGGACAGGCCATTTATCGCGAGCGCGCCGAGAACCCCGGGCGCCCGGACAAACTGGTCAACGCGTGAGTGCGGTAATCACACCGCCGACCTCGCCGGCCACGCCCCCTTCCGGCCCGCTGCATCACCGAATCGCCTGGCACCTGCGCCACAACCCCAAGCGTGAACTCTGGTTGGCGTGGTGGGTGCTCGTCGTCTTCTACAACGTGTTCTTCCCGGTGTTCTTCATCATCGCGCAAGTTCAGCCGCCACCGGAGCCCACCTGGGACCTCGCGACGCAGGTCCACTGGTTCCAGGAGCGCCACCTGGGCATACCGCTTGGTTTCGGCATCATCTTCGCGATCAGCGGCGCGATCGCGACCAACAATGCCCTGATCGCATATTCAATGCGGCGCATGTCGGTCAGCCGCGCGTTCGGTTACTCGTATCTGATCATCTACTCGCTCAGTGCGGTTCCCGGCATGATCCTGCTCAACATCGCGCTTCTCGTCGGGACGTTGCGACCAGAGCGCAACCCGGAGGTGATCGGCTGGCTCTACGATTTCGCCTTCTTGTCGTTTGACGGAACGATGGGAGTCTTCCTGATCGGCTCGCTGATCTGGATGGTCGCGATCCTGCTCGACAAGAATCGAGTGTTCCCGAAGTGGTTCGGCTACCTCAACCTGTGCAACGCGCTGACCGAAGTCGTCGTCGCCCCCTGCTGGATTTTCCGGCGGGGTGTGTTGGCCTGGGACGGCGAGATTGCCTGGTGGCTCGACATGGTCGTGTTCGGCATTTACCAAGTCACCTTCGTCGTCATGCTGTATCGGATGATCCGGCGCGAAGACTTCGGCACCGGACAGTTGCCGGACTTCCCGCCGAAAAAGGTTGTTGCGCAATGACCGATCTCAAGACCGACCTCGCCGACAAGGACCAGCGCCCCAGGTTCGTGCCCGGTCAGCCCGACATGTGGGCCTTCGTGTTGTTCGAGACCTTGGTTTTCACAGGGTATTTCGGCTTCTACCTGTTCTCCCGCGCCCGTAACGCCGAGCTTTTCATACACGCACAGGCGCACCTGGACCTGCGCATCGGAGTTTTCAACACTCTAGTCTTGCTGTTGAGTTCGTGGTCGGTAGCGCGGTGTGTTCAGTCGTCGCGCGCCGGCGAGTACCGGGCGGCGCTGCGAGATGTGTTCATCACGGCCGCAGTCGCCGCGGTGTTCCTCTTCTTCAAGGTGTTCGAGTGGGTCAGGCTGGTCAACAGCGGAAACGGGTTGGACAGCAACGACTTCTTCACCTACTACTTCTTCCTCACCGGCATTCACTTCGTCCATCTGCTGATCGGCTTCGTTGTCCTGGGCGTCATCGTTTACCAACTCCGAAGTGCGGCAACAAGACCGCGGGAATCCCAGGAAGTCGTGGAAACGTGCGCAACTTACTGGCACACCGTCGACTTCCTGTGGGTGCTCATCTTCGCCCTGCTGTACGTGGTGAGGTGAGTGTGAAATTCAACAAGCGGCTGCTGATCGTGTGGGTGATCCTGGCGTTGCTCACGCTCGGCTACCTGTGGATAGACCATTCGGCAGAGGGTCAGGCCGGGTCGCTGAAGCCCAGCGCAGTGGTGACAGCGAGCGTTATCGTGATCGCTCTCATCAAGGTGCGCATCATCTTTCGCGAATTCATGGAGGTGCGAAGCGCACCGGTCCTGCTCTGCCGGCTGACCGACGCCTGGATAGTGCTGATGGCCGTCGCGATGCTCAGCTGCTATTTCGTCGGGATGCGGCTCGCGTAGTACGCGCGAAGGAGTGGTTCAGGCCACGGGTGCGCCGCCTCTGCGGTCGTGAACGACAGGTGCAGTTCGCTCAAGCCCCGCAGGATGTACGTCGGCTCGTAGCTGTAACGACGCTCGGCGGCCGGCCCGTGATGGGCTTCGTTGATCTCGATGTGCGGCATCCGGTCCAGGATGCGTTCGATCGAGACCCTGCCTTCCACGCGGGCGAGCGGTCCGCCCGGGCAGGAGTGCACGCCGCGGGCAAACGCCATGTGCTCGCGAACGTTCTTGCGGCGCAAGTCGAACTCGTGCGGGTTCTCGAACCGGCGCGGATCGCGATTGGCCGCGCCCGGCAGGATCATCACCACAGTGCCGGCGGGGATGTCGACGCCACCGATGTTGGTGTCGCGCAGGGCAAGTCGCGAGTCGCTCTTAACCGGGCTTTCCATGCGCAACGATTCCTCGATGAACGCGGGGATCAGGCTGCGGTCTTCACGGATCTGTTGCTGGATTTCGGGCCGGTCGCCCAGGGCTTGCAGGGCGGCACTGAGCAGCTTGGCCGTGGTCTCCTGCCCGGCGGCGAAAAGGAAGGTGGCCGAACGGACGACCTCGATGACCTCGGGAGTGGATCCGTCCGGATACTTCGCCTCGGCCAGGAAGGTCAGCACGTCGCTGCGCGGTTCACGCCGCCGATCCTCGATGTAGTTGCAGAACTTGTCGTCGAGCCACTCGAGGGGGTTGATCCCGACCGACTCGTGATCCAGGGCGCCCACCCGTGCCTCGGGCCGGTCGGCGCCCAAGGCAACGCGGAATTCCTTGTGGTCGTCTTCAGGCACGCCGAGCAGGTCGGCGATCACCAGCGTGGCGAACGGCTTGGAGTATTCGGCGATGAATTCGCATTCGCCGTTGTGCAGGAACTCGTCGAGCTGACGATCGGCGAGGCGCCACATGAACTCCTCGTTCTGCTTCAGCCGGCTCGGCGTCAACAGCTTGGCCAGCACCGAGCGGGCCTTGGTGTGGTCCGGTGGGTCCATCGTGACCATGTGCTCGTTCATCGGAAAGTAGCTGCGGTGCTCGTCGACCAGGGCACTGATGTCGCCGCCCTCGGGAGTAAAGGGCAGCGGTGGGAACGGTCCGCCGAGCGCGACGATGTTGGAGAACGTTTCCGGGTCCTTGTAGATCTCCGTGGCTTCCGCGTAGCCGGTGACCGCGACGACCCCATGGTGCGGCAACCGCAGCACGGGGTTTTCGCTGCGCAGGTAGTCGAAGTAGGGGTGCGGATCCGGGACCAGAGACTGATCGGTGAAGAAGTCGATCGACTCGTAGTTGCTCATAGATTGCATCTCCTGGGCGGTCTACCGGTGGGTTCGGCGGCATGCGGCACCGCCCCCGATTTCGGAAATCTGAGCATCTGCTTAGCACGGCAGTAATGTCGTGGTCAAGGACACGACGCCGTGCCGCGCTACGATTCCCGTGGTCGGCAGGTGAGCGTGGACAGGACGGAGCAGCGGCATGACATCGGCCCGCAGGATCGGGGCGCCGGACGCCAAGAACCGCGGTCTGCTGCTCGACGCGGCCGAACAACTGATGATCGAAGAGGGTTACGCCGCCGTCACCTCGCGGCGCCTCGCGAACAAAGCCGGGCTGAAACCTCAGCTGGTGCACTATTACTTCCGCACCATGGAGGAGTTATTCCTCGAGGTCTTCCGGCGCCGCGGTGAAGAAGCGCTCGAGGCGCACGCACAGCTGATGCAGTCACCCCAGCCGCTGTGGGCGGTGTGGCGATTCGGCACCGACCCCGCATTCACGCGTATTTCAATGGAATTCATGGCGCTGGCCAATCACCGCAAGGAGATGCGGGCCGAAATCGCCTACTACGCCGAGCGTTTCCGCGAAGAGCAACGGCAAGCGGTGACCACTGCGTTGCAGAAGTATGGCGTGGACCGCGAAGAGATGCCGCCGGTGGTGGTTGCCGTGCTCATGTCCAGCTTGTCGAGATTCCTGGTGCTCGAAAACGCGGTGGGCATTTCCGCCGGTCACGCCGAGACCATCGAATTAGTCGAAAGTCACCTGCGTCGGCTCGAAGGCGAGCCGCAGCCGATTCCGGGAATACCCGAAACCTGGGTGGTTCACCAGTTGCGCAGCGAACAGAGCACGCCTTTGAGCCCGTCCTTGGATACGACGACAACGCCATCCACCGCCAGAACACAGTGAAGCCCCGGCGTGCCGGGCTCCGTGCCCGTGCTCGCCACCACCATCGCGTAAGCGTCGGGGTTGGTCATGTCCAGATCGAAGGTCCACGGCGGCTTGCCCGGGCCGAGATCGACGTCGACATGCGGCGTGAACAAGTAAGGGTTGTGGCTGTAATCGGAGAATCTGTCCGGCTGGTGGTCCAAGTAGTAAATATCGGTGTAGATCGGATTCTCAGCGGTGACGGCGTACTTGACGTGATGCACGACCGGACCGGCGGTCGGGTCGGCGTGAGCCCGTGGCGTGTTCACGGCAAGACCGGCACCCGCCGACAAAACTGCCAGAGTCATCGCCGATCCGATGCTCAATAGTCTCTTCACGCTGGTGCTCATGTCGTTCCTCCGGCGGCCGGTCGCGCCTTGGCGTTTCGGTTCACTACCCGCTCTGCGGCCTGCCAGTGCGCGTCGGCAACCCACAAACGTGCAAAGGATGCTATCGCCTCATCAGGCGAAACGCCGTTGATTACTCGTTTTATCTCGGTGGCCGGTTGATTGGCCAGGGAGGCGGCGATCGAACGCCAGCCCTGCTCGAACGAGGCGCGCGGCAACACCACGTCCACCAACCCGATGCGCTCGGCCTCGGCGGCGTCGACCGTCTTTCCACTGCCCGCGAGAAGCAGTGCTCTGCTCTTTCCGACGAGAGCGGCCAGTCTCTCGGCACCACCCCAGGCCGGCATGATTTCCAGCGTCACCTGATTGAACGCGATCTTGATGTCGCTTGCGGCAACCCGGATGTCGGCAGCAACGGCTACTTCGGCGCCACCGCCGTAGGCATGCCCGTTGAGCGCGGCGATCACCGGAGCCGGGAAGCTCGCCAGCTGGTCGCAGATGGACCGCATCCGCTTTGCCATCGCGGTGGCTTCCGCCATGGTCCGCAGGGCGCTGAGCTCCTTGAGGTCACCGCCGGAGACGAAAGCCTTGTCGCCGGCACCCCTGATCACCAGGGCCTGGGCACCGGCCGCGGCATCGAGCGCCTTCTCCAGCTGGTCCATGGTGTCGAGCGCGATCGCGTTGCGTGCGTGCGGGCGGTCGATGGTGAGCACCGCAAGCCCGTTGTCGAGCTCCAAGTCCAGCATGCGTTTAGTTGCTCCTCGGAAGAGGCGTCGATATTGGCATTCTCGTGCGGCGAGAATAACATCATCGCTGCAGGCCGATGGGGTTTGTACATTGACGATAGAGGTGGCCCAGTGCAGGACAGAATCGTCGTGGCGGCCGCCGCGGTGCTCGCTGTAGCCGGCCTCGGGGCGTGCACGTCGCGACCAGCCGCGCAAATCTCTAGCTCGGCATCGGTCACGGTCAACGGTGATGACGCGAGTTTCCACGTCGTGCAATGCGGTCAAGTGCAGTGGACCCGCACGATCGACATCGGTGGCAAGTTTGCCGGGGCCAAGATCATCATCGACGAGGGGGCGCAACCGCCGTCTGCCGAGTCGGTGCGCATCCAAAATCTGGGTGGGTTCACCGGAGCGTACGCCCGGGGTGACGGCCCCCGTGCCGACATGAGCATGTCAGGGGACAAGTTCACGATCACTGGCACTGCCAACGGTTTCAAGGCCGACAAGCCGAATGAAGCGGCTTCGGCGACTTTCAAGATCATCGTGACCTGCTGACGCCGCGAGTGGCGATACCACTGGGGTGCACGTTTGCGGTGTGGGCCCAATAGAGAATAGTATTCTCACAAATCGCGAAGGAGGATCTCATGGGCCAGTTGTCGCACCGGGAAGACGTCCCGTTTCCAATCTTTGACGCAGATAATCACCTCTATGAGCCGCCGGAGGCGCTGACCAAGTTCCTGCCCAAGGAGTACAAGGACTTCGTCCAGTACGTGCAAGTCAACGGGAGGACGAAGATCGCGATCCGCGGCCAGATCAGCAACTACATTCCCAACCCGACCTTTGAGGTCGTTGCCCGGCCGGGCGCCTGGGAGGAGTACTTCAAGTACGGCAACCCGGACGGCAAGAGCAAGCGCGAGCTGTTCGGTGAGCCGATGCGGGCGATCCCGGCGTTCTTCGAGCCCGGCCCGCGCCTCGAGGTGATGAACGAGTTGGGGCTCGACCGCACCCTGATGTTCCCGACGCTGGCGAGCCTGATCGAGGAGCGGCTGCGCGACGACCCGCTCGCCATTCACGTCCTGGTCCATGCGCTGAACCAGTGGCTCGATGAGGTCTGGGGCTTCAACTACCAGAACCGGATCTTCACCACCCCGGTGATCACGCTGCCGATCGTGGAGAAGGCGATCGAGGAACTGGAGTGGGCGGTCAAGCGTGGTGCGCGCTGCATCCTGGTCCGCCCGGCGCCGGTCCCCGGCTTCCGTGGCCCCCGGTCGTTCGCGCTGCCCGAGTTTGACCCGTTCTGGGAGCGGGTTGTCGAACACGACGTGCTGGTCGGCATGCACTCCAGCGACAGCGGCTACTCCCGGTACACCTCCGAATGGGATGGTGCCGACCAGGAAATGCTGCCGTTCCAGACCAACGCGATGGGCATCCTCAACGAGTGGCGGCCGATCCAGGACTCGGTGGGGTCGTGGGTAATCCACGGCGCGCTCTACCGCCACCCCAAGCTGAAGGTCGCGATCGTCGAGGCCGGTTCGAAGTGGATGACCCCGCTGCTGGACGGCCTGGCCGAGGTCTTCCGGAAGGCCCCGGAAGCCTTCCCGAGCGACCCGGTCGAGATGGTCAAGAACCGCATCCACGTCAGCCCGTTCTTCGAAGACGGCATCGACGAGCTGGTCAACCTCGTCGGTGTGGACCAGGTGCTGTACGGCTCGGACTGGCCGCACCCCGAAGGGCTGGCGGAGCCGACCTTCTACGTCAACGCGCTGTCGCATCTGTCCGTCGACGACCAGGCAAAGATCATGGGCGGCAACCTGTCCCGACTCATCACGGTGTGACAGGACAGTCGAACTGGCAGACCATCCCCGAGATGGTCTTGAGCGCGGCGGATCGCTTCGGTGATGCGGAAGCAGTTGTCGACGGTCCGCTGCGTTTCACGTTCACTGAAATAGTCGACCGAATCCGTTGCGCAGCAGGCGCATTCGCGGAGCTCGGCGTTGACAAGGGTGACCGGGTCGCCGTCTGGGCACCCAACTCCGCGGAGTGGATCGTCGCGGCGTTCGGGCTGCTCACCGCGGGCGGCGTATTGGTGCCGGTCAACACGCGGTTCAAGACGGAAGAAGCGGGCGACATCATCGCCCGCAGCGGCGTGAAGGCGGTCCTGGTCCAGAAGGGATTTCTGGGCCAGGACTACACCGCACCCGCGGGGACGCCGGTCATCGACCTGAAGTCCGACTTCCTTTCCAGCGGTTCGCCGTTCGAGCGGCCGGTGAACGGCGACGACGTCTCGGACATCATCTTCACTTCGGGCACGACTGGGCGCCCGAAGGGCGCGATGATGCATCACCTGCAAACGTTGCGGATGTACCAGGAGTGGGCGACGCTCGCCGATCTGCGTCGAGGCGACCGCTACTTGCAGATCAATCCGTACTTTCACACGTTCGGTCTGAAGGCTGGGCTCGTCACGTCTTTCCTGCGCGGCGCGACGATGCTGCCGGTCGCCGTGTTCGACGTAGACACCGTCGTGGAGTTGATTGAGCGCGAGCGCATTACGATGCTGCCCGGCCCGCCGACGCTCTACCACTCGTTGCTGACGGTCCCCGACAAGTCCAGGCTTGCCACGTTGCGTGCCGGCGTGACCGGCGCCGCCGACATCCCCGTCGAGCTGGTCCGGCGCATCCATGACGAGCTGCCGTTCCAGACGTTGATGACCGGGTACGGGCTCACCGAGGCGGGCAACGTGACCTTGTCACGCCCCGGCGACTCCTTCGAGGATGTCGCGACCACCGCCGGGCTGCCGTGCGACGGCGTCGAGGTGCGCATCGCCGACGACGGCGAGGTGCTGGTCCGCGGCTACGGCGTCATGCAGGGCTACCTGGACGACCCGGCGGCCACTGCCGAGGCGATCGACCCCGACGGCTGGCTGCACACCGGCGACTTGGGCAACTTCGACGACGCCGGCCGGCTGCGCGTCATCGGACGCAAAAAGGACATGTACATCGTCGGCGGGTTCAACGCGTATCCGGCCGAGATCGAGGGCTTCCTGATGAAGCACCCGGCGGTCGCGCAGGCGGCGGTCATCGGGGTACCCGACGAGCGGCTCGGTCAGGTCGGCAAGGCGTTCGTCGTCCCGAAAGGCGCAGTGGCCGCCGACGAATTGATCGACTGGTGCCGTGAGCGGATGGCCGGATTCAAGGTGCCGCGCACGGTCGAGTTTCTCGAGGCGTTGCCCCTCAACGCCACCGGCAAGGTCATCAAGGACTGCCTGCGTTAGACCCAGGCCGGACAAAGACGTGATCGTTGGGCGACCGCACCGACCGCACCGTCAGCACCCTCAGCGGGGTGAGCCGCGGCGGTGCACCACCCCGACAAGGTGGCCGCGGTGGTCCTGGCCGCCGCATCCGGGAGAACCGTTCCCCCGCAAAACAATTCGGCGCCGATGCGCGCCGGTGACCCCACGCTGCCCGACGCGACCCGACTGGCCGCGCTGCGGATGGCGTTCATCGCACCCGACCATGCCGCCTCGACCTGGCTCACCGGCTGGTATCCGGAAACCCTTGCGATGCAGGTGGACTGGGTGCGCCGCACGGACGTCGCGCGCTACTGGGGCGCCGGAAACGCGCCGGTGTTCGAGATCATCGCCGCCCTCGACCCGTTTCACAAGCGCAACGAGTGGGGCGATATGCGAGCCCGCTACGGCGATCAAATCACCAGCACTGTCATCGACGATGCCAGCCACGCCCTGTCCCCGAACCGCCCGCCGCGGTTGCCGCCGCAGTCATCGAGTACCTGAACACCGTCGGCCACGTCGCCGTTCGCTGAGAACACGCAGGGAACCGAGTCACATCACCTACGATGCTGCCATGGGTCGGTGGGAGTCCGAAATGGTCCACTATCGCCGCGAGCGCGGCGATCGTCCTCATCTGGCCGCGATCGCGGTTAGCGGGTTCATGATCAAGCAGCACCACGATGCCGTGAAAAAGCGTCAACGCGCGGCCGAGTGCGCTGCCGCCGCGCGGCAAGCCGCCGTAACGCCGACAACGCTGACCTTCGATGACGCCAAGAAGGGGGCGCAGGCAGTCGCGGTGGACTCGGACACGGTGACGGCCGATTCGGCGGTGGTGCCGGCCGCATCCGTGACCACAGATAAAGCATCGGTCGAAGAGCCGACCGGGGTCGGGCAGACCGCTGGCGCCAAAAAGGCCGAAGGCACAACGGAAGACGGCGCATCGCCCGTTCGGAGTTCACTCCCGTTGGGGGCGCCATGACGCGCAGCGTGGAACCCAATGACATTCATTCGATGGTGATTGCCTCGGACTACCGGATCCCCGATCCGACGCGGGTGTTGCCCTTCATCGAGCGTAATAAAGCGGCGCTCTCCGAAATCGGAGCACACCACGTTCTGGTCTACACCTCGAACCACGACTACGGTCGCGTGCTGGTCATGATCGGAGTCCACAGCCGCGAGCCGATCGTGGAGCTGCTTCGCTCACGCGTCTTCTTCGACTGGTTCGACGAGGCCGGTATCGAGGACATCCCAGCGGTTTTCGCCGGGGAGATCATCGACAGGTTCGTGCCGACACCGCAGTCGAATCCGTCGGCGCCCGGCGTCGTGGTCGCCGCCATCGCGTCGGTCGACGATGTGGCGATCCTGACCGCCGAAGTCGGCTCGGCGATGGACAGGTTCGCGGCGGCCGGCATCCGAAAGACCTGGGTGTTTCAGGCTTTCGACGATGACCACGAGGTGCTGATCCTGCAGGAGTTCGCCGACGAACACTGCGCACGCGAGTGGATCGAGCACCCAGATGCCGCCGCCCAGTGGATGTCCCGGGCGGGGGTGGGGGCCTACCCGCCGCTGTTCGTTGGCCAGATGTTCGACATCATGCGTATCGAGGCTTGAGTGAGCGGACCACTCGGTGTTCGTATGTCTGTGTAACGGAGTCACCAGTCAAACGGTGTCCGAGTGTGTCGCGGCCGGGGCGTCGACTACCAAGGCCGTTGCGCATGCCTGCGGGGCCGGCTCGGACTGCGGTCGTTGTCGCCGCACCATTCAAGCAATACTCAAATCGTCACAGCCCCGGTCGAAGGGCTGATTCAGCGACGCCTGCTGCCATCCGGCGACATGGGCGCAACGAGGTCGACCAGCAGCGGCGGAATCTCCATGCGCGGCAAGACCACTTCGACGAGCACCATGCGATCCTGATGCCCCGCGGCCGCGGTCAGCGCGTCGTCGAGTTCGCCATAGTTGTGCGCGCGGAAGGCGAGGTGATCGACAACGCCCAGCGCGTTGGGAATGTCGGTCCAGCTCCAGCTGGCGATGTCGTTGTAGGGCGCCGTCTCCCCGTGGATCGCCCGTTCGACCGTGTAGCCGTCGTTGTTGACCACCACGATGACGGGCGACAGCCCTTCGCGAAAGAATGTGCCGAGTTCCTGCACGGTCAGTTGCGCGGCGCCGTCACCGATCAGCAACACCGACCGTCGGTCCGGGTGCGCGACCGCCGCGCCGAGCGCCGCGGGCAACGTGTAACCGATTGAGCCCCAAAGGGGTTGGCCGATAAACGTGACCCCCTTGGGCAGCCGGTGGTCGGCCATCCCGTAGAAGGAGGTGCCCTGATCGGCGAGCACCACGTTGCCGGGTGTGAGCGCGTTGCACAGCCGGTCCCAGACCATCTCCTGAGTCAGGGCCTGATCGCGTGCGGGCGCGTGGGCCCCGGTTGCCGACTGCCGGCCCGCTGGCAACGCGACCGGCGGTGAACTGATCCCGCGCCCTGCCACGATCTCCGCCAGCGCCCCGAGCGCGGCGCCCATTTCCATTGGCGCGAATACCTGACCCGCCACGCTGCTCTGGTACTGGCCGACGTCGATGGTCCGGGCCGAATCGATGTGCTGGCTGAAGAAGCCGCTGACCATGTCGGTGAACACCACGCCGGCGGTGACCAAGACGGGCGCGTCTTCGATCGCGGCGCGCACGTGCGGCGCGCTGGCCGCACCCGCATAGATCCCCAGGAAGTTGGGTGAGCTCTCGTCGCGCAGGCTCTTTCCCCACATCAGCGTGGCGTAGGGCACCACGTCGGCGGTCAGCAATGCCTCGAGTTCTTTGACCGCCTGCAGGCGATGCACCAGCAGGTCGGCCAGTACGGTCAACCGGTTGTCACCGATGAGTTCGCGGGCCGCGTCGACGAACATCGACAGTGCCCGAGGGCTGGTGCCGCCGGTGTAGCGGGGCAGCGGCGCAGCGGGGGGTTCGGTGGGGAAGCGTGCCACGTCGGTGGACAGCAGTATGTAGCCCGGCCGCTTCTGCTCGCGCACCTCGCTCAACACCCGGTCGATCTCCCGGCATGCCGTTGCCGGCATGAGATTGGCTTGAGCACAGGTGATTTCGCGGCTGATGCGGAAGAAGTGCTCGAAGTCGCCGTCGCCGAGCGAATGGTGCAACGCCCGTCGGGTTCCCTGGGCGTCTTTGGAGGGGCCGCCGACGATATGCACGACCGGCACATGCTCGGCGTAGCTGCCGGCGATCGCATTGGTCGCCGAGAGCTCACCCACCCCGAATGTCGTTACCACCGCGGCCATTCCGCGCAGCCGACCATAACCGTCGGCGGCGTAGCCGGCGTTCAACTCGTTGGCGTTGCCCACCCACCGAATTCTGCGATGCGCGACGATGTGATCGAGGAATTCCAGATTGTAGTCGCCGGGGACACCGAAGATCTCGGAGACGCCGAGCTCGGCGAGACGGTCCAACAGGTAGTCACCGATGGTGTACACAGAATCCGCGGGGCTGGCCGCCGCGTCAGGCGAGGTAGCAGTCACGAAGTCGACGTTACGCTGGTCGAAAGCGCTCCCGGCCGGACGCGGTTTCGCTATCGTGCGGGCCATGGCGATCAACGAAACCCGCGAAGTTGTTATCGAAGCCAGCCCCGAAGAGATCCTCGACGTCATCGCCGATCTCGACTCGGTGACCGAATGGTCGCCGCCCCACCAGAGCGTCGAAATTCTCGAGCGAGACGCCGACGGGCGCCCCGCCAAGGTCAAGATGAAAGTCAAAGCCGCAGGCATCACCGACGAGCAGGTGATCGAGTACTCGTGGGGCGACAACGAGGTGAGCTGGACGCTGATCAGCTCCGGTCAGCAGCGCTCACAAGATGCCTCCTACAAACTGACGCCGAAGGGCGACGCCACTTTGGTCAAGTTCGAGCTCAGCGTCGATCCGGTGGTGCCGCTGCCGGGCTTCGTGTTGAAGCGCGCCATCAAAGGCACCGTCGATACCGGTACCGAGGGCTTGCGCAAGCGGGTGCTGCAGGTGAAGAAGGGTAAGTAGCCGCCGTGACCGATGCGGGACCCTTGGCCGGGATCAAAGTCATCGAACTCGGCGGCATCGGACCCGGGCCGCACGCGGGCATGATGCTCGCCGACCTGGGTGCCGACGTGGTGCGGGTGCGCCGCCCCGGCGCCGTGGCGATCGCAAGCGCGGCGAAGCCGGCCGAAGCGGGTCGCCCCCGACCGACCGTGACGATGCCGGCCGAGGACCGCGACCTGTTGCACCGGGGCAAGCGGATCGTCGATCTCGACGTCAAGACACACCCGGGCGCATTGCTCGAGCTTGCCGCCAAGGCCGACGTGCTGTTGGACTGCTTCCGCCCCGGCACCTGCGAAGGACTCGGGATCGGACCCGACGACTGCGCGGCGGTCAATCCGCGGCTGATCTACGCGCGGATCACCGGCTGGGGACAGGACGGGCCGTTGGCGTCCACGGCCGGGCACGACATCAACTACCTGTCGCAGACCGGTGCGCTGTCGGCGCTGGGCTACGCCGACCGGCCGCCGATGCCGCCGCTGAACCTGGTCGCCGATTTCGGCGGCGGGTCGATGCTGGTGCTGATCGGTATCGCCGTCGCGCTGTACGAACGTGAACGGTCGGGTCGCGGGCAGATCGTCGACGCCGCGATGGTCGACGGGGTCAGCGTGCTTGCCCAAATGATGTGGACCATGAAGGCAATTGGCAGCCTGCGCGATAAGCGCGAGTCGTTTCTGCTCGACGGCGGATCGCCGTTCTATCGCTGCTATGAAACCTCCGACGGCAAGTACATGGCCGTCGGCGCGATCGAGCCGCAGTTCTTCGCGGCGTTGCTCGATGGGCTCGGTCTGTCGCCCGACGAGGTGCCGGGCCAGCTTGAAATCGGTTCGTATCAGCAGATGTACGACATCTTCGCGCAGCGCTTCGTGAGCCGGACGCGAGACGAGTGGACCCAGGTTTTCGCCGGCACCGACGCCTGTGTCACGCCTGTGCTGACGTGGAACGAGGCCGCCACCAACGAACATTTGAACGCGCGGTCGACGCTGATCACCGCCCACGGCGTCGAGCAGGCCGCGCCCGCCCCGCGTTTCTCCCGAACACCGGCGGGGCCCGTCGGACCGCCGCCGGCGGCCACCACACCGATCGACGAAATCAACTGGTAGCAAATTACTTACCCGAAGACGTTCCCAGCCTCCAACTGGATTGCTAGGTTGAGCTCAGTGGCTGTAAAGGCATCACGCGAATTCATAGTTGATGCGCCGCTCGACGTGGTCATGGGGGCGCTCGAGGATGTCAGCGTGCTGGAATCCTGGTCGCCACTGCATAAGAAGATCGAAGTGGTCGACCGTTATCCGGATGGCCGTGCGCAC
The DNA here is from genome assembly GCF_036409155.1 of Mycobacterium sp. 050128. Classification (NCBI taxonomy): domain Bacteria; kingdom Bacillati; phylum Actinomycetota; class Actinomycetes; order Mycobacteriales; family Mycobacteriaceae; genus Mycobacterium; species Mycobacterium sp. 050128. The sequence goes on from NZ_JAZGLW010000001.1 coordinate 2,447,382, forward strand.
CACGTGAAAACCACCATCAGAATTCTCGGCCTGCGCGACAAAGAGGTGCTGGAATACCACTGGGGCCCGGACTGGGTGGTGTACGACGTCAAGGGAACGGCCCAACAACACGGCCAGCACGTCGAATACAACCTCAAACCCGAGGGCATCGACAAGACGCGGGTGCGGTTCGACATCACCGTCGAACCGGCCGGGCCCATTCCCGGATTCGTCGTTCGGCGCGCGATGGAACACGTTCTCGACGCCTCGATCAAGGGCTTGCGCGATCTGGTCGCGCGCGGCGGTCCGGATAAAGCAACGTAATTCGGTCTCCATTGCTAATTTGGTAGGCAGTGGCCATACGCGCATCGTCGGAAATTGTCATTGCGGCGCCCCCGGAAGTGATCATGGAGGCGCTGGCCGACATGGACGCCGTGCCCTCGTGGTCTCCGTTGCACAAGCGGGTCGATGTCGTCGACCGATATCCCGACGGCCTGCCGCACCACGTGCGAATGACGATCAGGGTGAGCGGCATCGCCGACACCGAAATGGTCGAATATCACTGGGGTCCCGACTGGATGGTGTGGGATGCGCAGAAGACCTCGCAGCAACACGCCCAACATGGCGAATACAACTTGGAGCGTGAGGGCGACGACAAGACCCGGGTCCGATTCAGCCTTACGATCGAGCTGAGGGCGCCGCTGCCCAGGTTCTGGGTGCGCTCGGCGGGCAACAAAATCCTCTACGCCGCGCTGGAAGGCCTGCGTAAGCGCGTGCTGGGCGACGAGGATTCTAAGCAGTCTTGAGTGCGGACAGTCGACTGATCGCCTCGTCGAGGGTGTCGTCGCGTTTGCAAAAGGTGAAGCGCACCAAGTGATTCCATAGATCGGCGTGCGGCGCGGTCGGGTCGCAGAACGCCGACATCGGAATAGCCGCCACGCCAACCTTTTCCGGTAGTGCCGCGCAGAACGTGGTGCTGTCGTCGTATCCCAGGGGCCGCGGGTCGGCGCACAGGAAGTAACTGCCGTTACTGTCGTGCACCGCGAAACCGATGTCGGCCAGGCCCGCAGCCAGCCGGTCGCGCCGGACCTGCAGCGAGCGTCGCAGGTCGTCCACCCAGGCGTCCTCGGTATCCAGCGCCAGCGCGACCGCGGGCTGAAACGGCGCCCCGCCGACGTAGCTCAGGTACTGTTTGGCCGCGCGCACCCCGGCGATGAGTTGTGCTGGGCCGCAAGCCCACCCGATCTTCCAGCCGGTGCAGTTGAACATCTTGGCCGCGCTGGAGATTGTGATGGTGCGCTGCGCCATGCCGTCGAAACCGGCCAGCGGCAAATGCCGGTGGCCGTCGAACACCAGATGTTCGTACACCTCGTCGGTGATCACCAAAAGGTCGGCCGCCACCGCGATCTCGGCGATCGCCTCCAGTTCGGTCGCGCTCAGCACGGCGCCAGTGGGGTTGTGCGGCGAGTTGACGATGAGCGCGCGGGTCGCCGGGTTCACGGCCCGCCGCAGCGCGTCGATGTCCAGCGCGAAGCCGCGGCCGTCGGAAACCAGCGGTACGGCGGCGCGGTGTGCACCGGCCATCGCGACGACCGGCGAGTAGGAGTCGTAGAAGGGCTCGATCAGCAGCACCTCGGAGCCGGGCTCGACCAGGCCGATGACTGCCGACGCGATGGCCTCGGTGGCCCCGACCGTCACCAGCACCTCGGTGTCGGGGTCGTAGTCGATGCCGAAATGCCGCTTGCGCTGTGCCGCGACGGCCTGGCGCAGCGGTGCGATGCCGATTCCCGGCGGGTACTGGTTGGCACCGGCGGCGATCGCGTCTTGCGCGGCCTTCAACATCGCAGGAGGTCCATCCTCGTCGGGAAAGCCCTGACCCAGGTTCACCGCGCCGATGCGCGCGGCCAGCGCCGACATTTCGGCGAACACCGTGGTCGCGTAGGGCCGCAATCGCGACACCGTCATGGTCGTCGAGCTTAGGCGGGCGTCCCGAGTGTGCGGCTATGGCGTTGAGTGTGCAGTCACGGCGGGCCCTCCCGGCGTGTGGGCGCCCTGGGCGCACACTCGACGCGCGGGGGCGCACGGTCGGCGCGCGGGGCGCACGGTCAGGGCGCGCGGGCGCTACGGTCGGGGCGCGCGGGCGCTACGGTCGGGGCCGGCAATCTCATGAACACTAGCGACTGCCCAACCAACAGGTTGGCCGGGAGCCCCTGTTAGGGTGCACATAGACGGACCCGAAACCCCATTTGTGAACAGGAAGTCGACCATGTCCGAAGAAGCCTTCATCTATGAGGCCATCCGCACACCCCGCGGCAAGCAACGCAACGGATCGCTCAACGAGGTAAAGCCGCTGAACCTGGTGGTGGGCCTGGTCGACGAGCTGCGCCACCGCAATCCCGACCTGGACGAGAACCTGATCAGCGACATGATCCTGGGCGTGGTGTCCCCGGTCGGTGACCAGGGCGGCGACATCGCTCGCACCGCGGTGCTGGCCGCCGGCCTGCCCGAGACCACCGGTGGCGTGCAGCTGAACCGGTTCTGCGCCTCGGGTCTTGAGGCCGTCAACACCGCCGCTCAGAAGGTGCGCTCCGGCTGGGACGACCTGGTGTTGGCCGGCGGTGTCGAGTCGATGAGCCGCGTTCCGATGGGCTCCGACGGCGGCGCCTGGGCGACCGACCCCGAGACCAACTACCGGATCGGCTTCGTGCCGCAGGGCATCGGCGCCGACCTGATCGCCACGATCGAGGGCTTTAGCCGCGAGGACGTCGACGCCTACGCGTTGCGCTCGCAGGAGAAGGCCGCCGAAGCCTGGTCGGGCGGCTACTTCGCCAAGTCGGTCGTGCCGGTGCGCGACCAGAACGGTCTGATCATCCTCGACCACGACGAGCACATGCGGCCCGACACCACGATGGAGGGCTTGGCCAAGCTGAAGACCGCGTTCGACGGCGTCGGCGAGATGGGCGGCTTCGACGATGTGGCGCTGACGAAGTACCACTATGTCGAGAAGATCAACCACGTCCACACCGGCGGCAACAGCTCCGGCATCGTCGACGGCGCCGCACTGGTGCTGGTCGGTTCCGAGGCCGCGGGCAAGTCGCAGGGCCTGACCCCGCGGGCGCGCATCGTGGCCACCGCCACCAGTGGCGCGGACCCGGTCATCATGCTCACCGGCCCGACGCCTGCCACGCGCAAGGTGCTCGACCGCGCCGGCATGACGATCGACGACATCGACCTGTTCGAGCTCAACGAGGCGTTCGCGTCGGTGGTGCTGAAGTTCCAGAAGGACCTCAACATCCCGGACGAGAAGCTGAACGTCAACGGTGGTGCCATCGCGATGGGTCACCCGCTGGGCGCTACCGGCGCCATGATCACCGGAACCATGGTCGACGAGCTCGAGCGCCGCAACGCGCGTCGCGCGCTGATCACGCTGTGCATCGGTGGCGGCATGGGTGTCGCGACCATCATCGAGAGGGTTTAAGGCCATGGCAGAGAACACCATCAAGTGGGACAAGGATGCCGACGGCATCGTCACGCTGACGCTCGACGACCCCACCGGGTCGGCCAACGTCATGAACGACGCGTACCGTGAATCCATCCATAACGCGGTGGAAAAGTCTGTCGCCGAGAAGGATTCGATCACGGGCGTCGTCATCACCAGCGCGAAGAAGACCTTCTTCGCCGGCGGTGACCTGAAGTCGATGATCAACATCGGTCCCGAGCATGCGGGCGAAGCGTTCTCGTTGGTCGAGAACAGCAAGCGTGACCTGCGCACGCTGGAAACGCTGGGCAAGCCGGTCGTCGCCGCGATCAACGGTGCGGCGCTGGGCGGCGGCCTGGAGATCACGCTGGCCTGCCACCACCGGATCATCGTCGACGTGCCGGGCGCCGTCGTCGGCTTCCCCGAGGTCACTCTGGGCCTGCTGCCGGGCGCCGGTGGCGTTGCACGCAGTGTGCGGATGTTCGGCATCCAGAACGCGTTCATGAACGTGCTGTCCCAGGGCACCCGGTTCAAGCCGGACAAGGCCAAGGAGATCGGGCTGGTCGACGAGGTTCTGCCGACCGTCGATGAGCTGGTGCCCGCCGCCAAGGCATGGATCAAGGCCAACCCCGAAGCGCACACCCAACCGTGGGATGCCAAGGGCTACAAGATGCCTGGCGGCACTCCGTCCAGCCCGGGGCTGGCCGGCATCCTGCCGTCGTTCCCGGCGCTGCTGAAGAAGCAACTCAAGGGTGCGCCGATGCCCGCCCCGCGGGCCATCCTGGACGCGGCCGTCGAGGGCGCGCAGGTGGACTTCGACACCGCCTGTCGCATCGAGAGCCGCTACTTCACCCAGCTGGTCACCGGTCAGGTCGCCAAGAACATGATCCAGGCGTTCTTCTTCGACCTGCAGCACATCAACGGTGGTGGCTCGCGACCCGATGGGATCGAGCCGGTCAAGATCAACAAGATCGGTGTGCTGGGCGCGGGCATGATGGGCGCCGGCATCGCCTACGTCTCGGCCAAGGCCGGCTACGACGTGGTGCTCAAGGACGTCAGCCTCGAGGCCGCCGAGAAGGGCAAGAACTACTCGGAAAAGCTTGAGGCCAAAGCACTCCAGCGTGGCAAGACCACCGAGGAGAAGAGCAAGGCGCTGCTCGACCGCATCACGCCGTCCGCCGACCCCGCCGACTTCAAGGGCGTCGACTTCGTGATCGAGGCCGTGTTCGAGAACCAGGACCTCAAGCACAAGGTGTTCGGTGAGATCGAGGACATCGTCGAGCCCAACGCACTGCTGGGGTCGAACACCTCGACGCTGCCGATCACCGGTCTGGCGACCGGCGTGAAGCGGCAAGAAGACTTCATCGGGATCCACTTCTTCTCGCCGGTCGACAAGATGCCACTCGTGGAAATCATCAAGGGCGAGAAGACTTCTGACGAGGCGCTGGCCCGGGTGTTCGACTACACGTTGGCGATCGGCAAGACCCCGATCGTCGTCAACGACAGCCGCGGCTTCTTCACCAGCCGCGTGATCGGCACGTTCGTGAACGAGGCGCTGGCGATGCTGGGCGAGGGTGTGGAGCCCGCCAGTGTCGAGCACGCCGGTTCGCAGGCCGGCTACCCGGCGCCGCCGCTGCAGTTGTCCGACGAACTCAACCTGGAGCTGATGCACAAGATCGCCGCGGCCAGCCGCAAGGGTGTCGAGGACGCGGGCGGCACCTATGAGCCGCACCCCGCCGAGGCGGTCGTCGAGAAGATGATCGAGCTCGGCCGGCCCAGCCGGCTCAAGGGCGCGGGCTTCTACGAGTACGAGGACGGCAAGCGCACTCGGCTGTGGCCGGGCCTGCGGGAGACGTTCAAGTCGGGCTCCTCGCAGCCGCCGCTGCAGGACATGATCGACCGGATGTTGTTCGCCGAGGCGCTGGAAACCCAGAAGTGCCTCGACGAGGGCGTGCTGACGTCGACCGCCGACGCCAACATCGGCTCGATCATGGGCATCGGGTTCCCGCCGTACACCGGTGGTAGCGCGCAGTTCATCGTCGGCTACTCCGGTGCCGGCGGTACGGGCAAGGAAGCCTTCGTGGCCCGGGCCCGCGAGCTGGCCGCCAAGTACGGCGACCGCTTCCTGCCGCCGGATTCGTTGACCTGAGCAATTAAACGTAACGGCCCCCGAGACAACGAGTTTCGGGGGCCTTTACTGTTGTGACCCTGTAGCGGGCCCTTGGCGCGAACACCGAGACGTAACCCAGGGCGACGTGATACGGCGTGTTATCGCCGTGGGTTATGTGTCGCGGCACTGGAAGAGGTGATAGCGCGTCGGGCGTCGCACAAGCGGCCGGATAGTGTGACCGTCATGACCGAATACGCGACATTGACGTTCGACAGAGCTGACGCGATCACCCGTATCGGCCTGAACCGTCCGGCGGACGCCAACGGCATGAACGACGTCATGACCCGGGAATTGGCCGACGCGGCTCGACGCTGCGATGTCGCCAACACCAAGGTGGTGGTGTTGACTGCCAATGGCCGGTTCTTCTGTGCCGGTGGGGATCTCAAGGCAATGGCGTCCTCGCCGCTTGGCCACGGCCCCTACGTCAAGGGGATCGCTGACGATCTGCACCGTGCGATCTCGACCTTTGCGCGCATGGATGCGGTGCTGATCACCGTAGTCAACGGTGTGGCCGCGGGCGCGGGATTCAGCCTCGCGATCACCGGCGATCTCGTACTCGCTGCCGAATCTGCATCGTTCACCATGGCCTACACCAAGGCTGGGTTGAGCCCCGACGGCAGCTCGTCGTACTTTCTGCCTCGGCTGATCGGAGTTCGCCGCACTCAGGAGCTGATGTTGACCAACCGGCGGTTGTCGGCCCACGAGGCTTTGCACTGGGGTCTGATCACCGAGGTTCTTCCGGACGGCGACCTCATTGCTCGTACAGATGCGCTGGCCACCGAAATGGCCGCTGGGGCAAGGGACTCCGGATCGGCAGTGAAGAAGCTGCTGTTGAGCACTTTCGGCAACGGCCTCGAAGAGCAGATGGAGATCGAGGGCAGGCTCATCGCGGCATGTGCCGCCGGCGCCGACGGCCGCGAAGGCATCGACGCATTCCTCACCAAACGCGCAGCACGGTTTCGCTAACAGGTCCGCCGCCGGTAGGTCCCACCCAGGCGACGTGCCCGTCCGGTCGGACCGACACGGAGCGAGGGGCGTTCAAGAGTTCCGCGCAAAGAGGTAGTACCGAACCGGAGTTTGCTCGCGATCCAGCTCCCGTTCGTCTCCGGCGGACAACAGCGTCCATGCGGGGGCGAATCGTCGTTCCATTTCGGCGGATTCGATGCCGCGCACGCCGAACCTGCCGCCGGGACGGAACGCGACGATCAACAGCCGTGCGTCCGGCGCAGCTACGGCACTGACCTCTCGTACGTAGGCATCGCGATCGGGGGCGTGCTCTTGGTTCCCTCGACCAAGTCCTGCAGACTTTGAGCGATCGGATGACCGTCCCACGGGGTAAAGCCGATGCGGTAAAAGACCCGAAACAGGGTGTGCTTGGTGGCCATACCCCAACGGTATGCCTAGACAGCGCTAAATCGCGGCGGCGATTCGGCGCCACTGATCGCGGGGGAAGACCTGCGGGTCGGCCAACAGCACCTGGACACAGACGTGATCGGCGCCGGCGGCACGGTGCTCGTCGACCCTGCGCAGGACGGCTGCTTCGTCTCCCCACGCGATGATCGCGTTGAACAGTCGATCGCTGACCTGTGCCACATCGTCTTCGGAGAAGCCGCTGCGCAGCAAATTGTTGGCGTAGTTGGGCAGCGCCAAATAGGAACGCAGCCAGTCGGTTCCGATACGGCGCGCTTCCTCGGCGTCCTCGGTGAGGATGACCGACTGCTCGGGTAGCAGCAACGGACCTTCGCCCAAAGTCGAACGCGCAGAAGCGGTGTGCTCGGGGGTGACCAGGTAGGGGTGAGCCCCGCGGGCCCGAGTTGCCGACAACGCCAGCATCTTCGGACCGAGCGCGGCCAGCACCCGCTTGTCGGCGGGAACGGGTTGGGGTGCGCGGTCCAGTCCGTCCAGGAACGCGGCCGTCGCGGCCAGCGGTTTGCGGTATCGACCCGGCTCACCGGCATCGATCAGCGGTGCATGGCTGACGCCGATGCCCAACAGGAAGCGGTCGCCGTGCTCGGCGGTCAGCGCCGCGAAGCTGTCCGCGACGTCGACGGGCGCATGCATCCACAGGTTCAGGATCCCGGTGGCGACGGTGCTGCGCTTGGTCGCGGCCAGTAGCCGGCCGACCGCGTCGAACACCTGCCCGCCCACGTCTGGAATCCAGAGCGCCTTGAAGCCCAGCTCGTCCAACTCTGCTGCGGCGTCGGCAGATTCGGCTGGGTCACCGTAACGCAGTTGACTGCTCCAAATCCCGACACCGGTAAGCTCCATCGCACATCGTTCCTCTCGTGGCAGGCACTTCAAGTTCGCTGTGGCCATTCTGTCAAACGTCGATTTCGGCGTATTCCTTGTACTCCATCGAGTCGTACAGCCGGGCACCGTTGGTGTTCAACTTGGCGATGGCTCTGCTGACGCCGCCGGGTAGCACCGAGATCAGCTGAGCACCGCGCGTCAGCCCCCACACTCCGGCCCGCGAGCCGGGGACGATCGTCTTGGCCGCCGCCCGCGCAAACTTGCGGCTGCGCCGCACCGCGTCGGCCATGGCCCGTTCGTAGGCCGCGAATGCACGCGTGTAATCGCCCTTGGCTGCTGCCAATTCGCCCGCCAGCACGTAAGCACCCAGTACCGCGATACTGGTGCTGCCGCCGACCGCCGGTCCGGGGCAGTACCCGGCGTCACCCACCAGGGCGACCCGCCCGCGCGACCAGGTGTCCAACTCCAGCTGGATGATCGAGTCGAAGTAGAACGTCGGCGCACGGTCCAGCTCCGCGAGCCAACCGTCCACCGCCGCATCCATCCCGGCGAATGTGATTTGCAATAACTCCTTCTGCCGCATCACATCTCGGTAGTGATATTGCAGCTCTTGCTTGCTGCGGAACATGAACAACGCGCGAGCGTCGTCGAGCGGCTGCGCGGTGTAGATCCCTGCCATTCGGCCCGCACCCATGTGCACGGCCATTTCCCCTTCGCGGGCAAGCGATTTCGGAACCGATTCCACCGCCAGGTAGCCGCCCAGAAACCGGGTGCGACCGGCGTCCTCGCCGAAGACCAAGCGGCGCACGTTGGAGTGCAGACCATCTGCGCCGATGATGATGTCGAATGTGCGCGGCGCATTGTGCTCGAAAGTGACCTCACCATCGGGCGAGATCGACGTGATCGAATCTCCGAAGAGGTACTCGACGTCGCCGCAACCGGCGCGGTAATACGCCTCGCTGAGGTCGTCGCGCATGATCTCGACGTGCCGGTCGGAAGACGCCCCGAAGATCTTCGTGAGATCGACGTGCGCCGGCCGCTCGACGCCCTCGCGATACATGGTCATCGCGGTCGTCCCGGTGGCCAGCGCCTCGATCTGCGGCAGCACGCCCATCTTTGCCGAGATTTCCATGGCAGGCCGGAACAGGTCGACGGCATGGCCGCCGGTTTTGCGCAATTCGGGCGCGCGCTCGACGATCGTGACATCGAAGCCGCGGCGGGCAAGCCAGTACGCCAATACGGGGCCCGAGATGCTCGCCCCCGAGATCAGAATCCGCATGTCGACTCCCTCGCAGTTAGGTGACCCTAAGATATCACTTACTAAGCGGTAAGTCAGCTAAAATTTCCGGGTGACGAGACCACGATCCGATACCCGTCAGCGCATCCAAGAGGTCGCCCGGGAGCTGTTCCTTCAGCAGGGCGTGCAGCGGACCAGCTTGCAGGACATCGCGGACAGGCTGGGGATCACCAAACCCGCGCTGTACTACCACTTCACCTCGCGTGAAGAACTGGTGCGCAGCATCGTGATGCCGTTGATCGAAGACGGCGAGCGGTTCGTGGCCGAGCAGGAAACCCGGCGCGACATCGACGTGCGCGAATTGCTGGAGGGCTATTTCGATTTCCACTACCGGCACCGTCAGTACATCGTGCTGGTGCTCACGGAATTGACGATGCTGGCCGATCTCGGCCTCATCGACAAGGTGCTGGCGTGGCGTGATCGTTTGGGCAAGAAGGTATTTGGGTCCCGGCCGACGCTCGCGCAGTCCACCCGCGCGGTGGTCGCATTCGGTGGACTGCAAGACTGCTGCCTACAGTTTCCCGACACCGGGTATGAGGCGTTGCGTGCGACTTCGGTCGACGCAGCACTCGCCGCGCTGGGCGGGTAAGCAAAGGGGCCGAATCCGGCGAATTGCCAAATCTTCTGGCGGCCCGTGGCCTAACGGCGTCGCTATGCCGTGCTTTGATCCTGGGCGTTCTGCTGGAAGATGTCGCCGGACGTCTGGCCGTTGTCGTTCACGAAGTTTTCGTCGCCGTCGTCGACGGTGACGATGCGGGCGCCGACCGGCGCGGCGGCCACGGTTGCCGACCCGCCGCTGAGCAGTGCGAGTGCCGCGAAGGCGGCCGCCCCGGTCAGTGTCACTTGTATCGCCTTGTTTGCCATGCATTCATTTAGCGCTGTCTTGCCAGGCACACGCTGGGCCGCTGATATCGATCTGCTGTGAGCGAACGGGGCATCCCAGCCCATTCCGGCTCGCCCCGACGAGAGCTAGAGTCCCTAACCATGCGCTTTGGTTTCTTCATTCCGCAGGGCTGGCGGATGGATCTGGTAGGCATCGACCCGGCGAAACACTGGGCGGTGATGCGGGACTTGGCGTCCTACGCCGACGCCGGCGCCTGGGACTCGGTGTGGGTCTACGACCACTTCCACACCGTCCCGATGCCGAGCGCCGAAGCGACGCACGAGGCCTGGTCGTTGATGTCGGCCTACGCCGCGACCACGTCACGCGTCAAGCTCGGCCAAATGTGTACGGCGATGAGCTACCGCAATCCGGTCTACCTCGCCAAGGTGGCGGCAACCGCCGACATCATCTCCGGCGGTCGCATCCAGATGGGTATCGGCGGCGGCTGGTACGAACACGAGTGGCGCGCTTACGGTTACGGGTTCCCGTCGGCCGGCGTGCGATTGGGCCGGCTTGACGAAGGCGTGCAGATCATGCGGGACGCGTGGCGCGACGGCAAAGTCAGCTTCGACGGCAAGCACTACCAGGTCGACGGTGCGATCGTCGAGCCGAAGCCGTTGCAGGACAACGGCATTCCGCTATGGATCGCCGGTGGGGGCGAGAAGGTGACGCTGCGCATCGCGGCACAGTACGCGCAGTACACCAACTTCACGCCGGAGCCCGAGGCGTTTGCCCACAAGTCGGAGGTGCTCGCCGGACATTGCCGCGACGTGGGCACCGACTTCGACGCGATCGTGCGTTCGGCCAACTTCACCGCCATCGTCGGCACGTCCGAGTCCGAGGTCAAAGACCGCCAGCAGCGGGTGCGCGACCGGCTGGTCGACTATGTGCCTGAGTCCCTGGCGGATTCGATGACCAGTAGCCTTCCCGACTCAGCGATGGGCACCACGGAACAGGTGATCGAGCGTCTGACCAAGGTCCGCGACCTCGGCTGCGAATACGCGATCGTCTACTTCCCCGAGGCCGCCTACGACCGCTCCGGCATCGAATTGTTCGAGCGCGAAATCATTCCCGCCCTGAGCTAGCGCGCTCAGACATCCGTGGTCGTGTACCTCGTCTTGACCGGAGGCGCGGCCAGCAGCGGCGGCAGCTGGGTCACCTTGCCTTCGCCGGCGCGAAACGCGCGGTAGGCCTCGTCGTGCTCGACGGACTCCCACTCTTCATAGATGATCCAGTGCGCTTCGTCGTCCTCATCGACCCAGACGTCGGTACGGAGATTTCCCTCGAATGCCCGAGTGGTTTCCAGCGTCCGGCCCATCAGTTCACGCCCTGCACCGACCTCTTCGGGCTTGAACTTCAGTTCCAGTAGCACGATGACCGTCACAGTCGTCTCCTCGTATCGTCACTGTGTGCCGCTCGCCGCGAGCACACCGTTGAACCTACGGTCGACCCACTTGGCGAAATCGGGCGCCTCCGGAATTTGGTCGGCGGCCGCGAAAAGATCGGCGAGGCGTTGTTCGGCGGCCACCACCTTGTCGTCGAGGGGGACGGGCAGCCGCAGCAGGTGGCTCTGGGCGAGCTCGGCGATCTTGATGTCCAGCCCCACGGCCTTGGCGTACCTTTTCGCCCACTCCGACGGGTTCTCGCGCGCCCATTGCGCGGCCCGCTGGTAGCGGACCAGCAGATCGCGCAGCGCGGCATTGCGCTTCGGGTCGGTGAGGGCCTGGGTGGATGCGCTTCCGAACTGATAGCCGTTTTCGGCGGTCCCGATATTGCGCACCTTCAGCGTGAGCGTGGCCTGCGACGTGTAGGGCTCCCAAATCACCCAGGCGTCGCCCTGTCCGTTGGCGAATGCCGACAGTGCATCGGCGGGTTGCAGGAAAACCAGCTTGACGTCCTTGGCCGTCAGCCCGACGTCGGCGAGGTGCTCGAGCACGTTGGCGTGTGCGGCGCTGCCCTTGGCCACCAGAATCGTCTTGCCCTTCAGGCCGGGAATCGAGTCGATCGATGAATTGACGCGCACCAGGATCTGCTCTCCGCTCTGGGCACCGTCCCACGCCGAGACCACCCGGGTCTTCGAGTTTGCCGCGGCGCCGAACACCGGCGGGGTGTTGCCGGTGACCGCGAAGTCGATCTTGCCCGCGGTCAACGCCTCGATCTGAGGGGGCCCGGACGTGAACGTCGAGAACGCGATCTGGTACGGCAGATTGTCGAGTTCACCGGCGGCGCGCAAAAGCGCTTGGGTACCGCCCTTTTGGTCACCGACTTGTAGTGTGATGCCGGCAAGCTCGGATACCGGAACGGATGCCGGCACGGCGATCAATTGCGGTCCCAACGACCGTGAAACGCACCCCGGTGTGGCGGCGACCAATGCCAGCACCAGTGCGGCGCGAATCACGATGCGGTGCTCGGCTTTCAAAGCCGAACGCCGAGCTTGTCGAGAAGATCGGCGCGATAATGGTCGTGCTCAGCGGTGCGCTCGGACGCGGTGGGCCGCGGGGCTTCGATCTCGATGCTGTGGGCGACCCGGCCATCCTCGAGGACCAGCACTCGGTCGGCCAGCTCGATGGCCTCGTCGACGTCGTGGGTCACCAGCAGCACGCCGAATCCGTGCCGGCGCCACAGGTCGAGCAGCAGCGCGCGCATCGAAAGCCGGGTGAGCGCGTCCAGCGCGCCGAACGGCTCGTCGAGCAGCAGCAGCTGGGGTTCGGCCACCAGTGCGCGGGCCAGCGAAACCCGTTGTGCCTGACCGCCGGACAGCGTCAGTGGCCATGCCGCGGCATGATCGGCCAGGCCGATCTCACCCAATGCCTGCTCCGTCCGTTCCCGCGCCGCGTCCAGGGACAGCTTGGCGCGGTTGAGGCCGTAGCGCACGTTGGTCGACACGTTGCGCCACGGGTATAGGCGGGGCTCCTGGAACGCGACCGCAGGTGCGCCGACGACTTCGCGATCTCCGGTGTGGTCCGGGGACAACCCCGCCAGCACCCGTAATACGGTCGACTTGCCGCAACCGCTGCGGCCGACCAGCGCGACGATCTCGCGGGTGCGGACCTCGAGGGAAATGCCGTCGAGAACCTTGCGGGTGCCGTACCACTTGTCGATGTTGTGGAGCCTGCCGACGACGGCGGTCTGTCGCTCGGATGTCAATGTCATGCGCGATACCTCAGGGCTCGATGTTCCAGCGCTCGGACAATGGCATCGGTCCCGATGCCCAGCAGCGCGTAGATGACCAGGCAGAAAATGATGATGTCGATGCGCAGGAAGTCGCGGGCGTTGTTGATCAAGAACCCAATACCCTTGTCCGCGTTGATTTGTTCGGCGACGATCAGGGTCAGCCACGCGATCGCCAGCGACTGCCGCAGCCCGACCAGTACCTGCGGAGCCGCACTCGGGAAGATGATCGTCCGCAGTCGCTGCCATAACGAAAAGCCAAGAACGTCAGCGGTTTCCAGCAGTTTCGGGTCGACCTGCCTGATCGCGGATACCGTGTTGAGGTACAGCGGGAAGCTGACGCCGAGCGCGACCAGCAGTACCTTCGGCAACTCGCCGATGCCGAACCACAGGATGAACAACGGAATCAGGCCCAGATGCGGGAGTGCGCGCACCATCTGTAAGGGCGGGTCGACGGTCGCCTCGAACCACCGCGACAACCCGACCACCACGCCCAGGGCAACACCGATCACACCGCCGAGCAGTAACCCCTCCACCACGCGCAGCCCGGACACTTCCAGGGCTTCGATGAGCTTCCCGTTCCGGATCAGCTGTAGGCCGGCGTCGAAGATCAGCTGCGGGGCCGGCAGCACGTTCTGGGGGATCAGGCCGGTGGCGCTGAAGAGTTGCCACAACAGCAGCAGCACCAGTGGTGAGGATATTCGGATGATCGCCCAGCGGCGCTGCCTGCGGGGTTTGGCGACCACAGCCCTGGGCGCAGATCCGACGGCCTTCTCGGCGGGAATGCTGACCATGTATTCGAGGAACCTTTGGGGAGCGCGGGATCGCAGATGGACGGCGGCGGCGGTGCCCGGTGAAAACGCTAGGCGGGCCCGGCCAGGGGCTGAAGGGTTTGGCTCCGGGTGACGGGAATGGCCACCGTCGCCGCCGCAAGTTATGAGAATGCGGTTTCCACTTTTCGGAAGGCTGTTATACGGTTCAGTCAGAACTGTTCTTTTGGCGCACCCGCGGACGTTCCTGGAGGACCCGTCAATGCAGAAGGCACTCGCTCCCGAGATCTCGACCTGGCCCGACGAGAATCCGCAGCTGATCGGCAGTCGGTGCGGTGATTGCGGTGCCACCACCTTCCCGGTGCAGGAGCGGTGCCCGCGCTGTAGCGGCGGCTCGATGAGCGACGTGCTGTTGCCGCGGACCGGAACCGTGGTCGCCTGGACGACCCAGGGCTTCCCGCCCGGGGCCCCCTACGCCGGTCCGACCGGCAAGGACTTCGTACCCTTCGGCGTGGGTCTGGTGCAGCTCGGCTTGGGAGAAGACGCGGTGATCCGGGTCGAGGGCCGGCTGACCGAGAACGACCCGGCCAAACTGCAGTTCGGCCAGGAGGTCGAGCTCACGATGGTGCCGTTCACCACCGACGCCGACGGCAACGAGATCATCACGTTCGCGTTCCAGCCGGTCTAGATCCAGGAGAATCCGAGATGACTAACGACGTCGCCATCATCGGCGTGGGCCTGCACCCCTTCGGCCGGTTCGAGAAGACCGCGATGCAGATGGGCGCCGAGGCCATCCAATCCGCGCTCACCGACGCGGGTGTGGGGTGGAAGGACATCCAGTTCGGGTTCGGCGGCAGCCACGAGGTGTCCAACCCCGACGCGGTGACCCGACTGGTCGGGCTTACCGGCATCACCTTCACCAACGTCTTCAACGCGTGTGCCACCGCGGCCAGCGCCATCCAGCAGACCGCCGACACCATCCGGCTGGGCAAGTACGACATCGGCATCGCTATCGGCTTGGACAAGCACCCGCGTGGGGCGTTCACCGACGACCCGGCGAAGCTGGCGCTGCCGCAGTGGTACGCGCAGAACGGACAGTTCGTCACCACCAAATTCTTCGGCATGAAGGCCAACAAGTACCTGCACGACCACAACATCTCGCAGGAAACCCTGGCGCGGGTGGCCAACAAGAATTTCCGCAACGGCGCACGGAACCCGAATGCCTTCCGGCGCAAGGAGATCTCGGTCGAAGAGATCCTCAACTCGAACGTGCTCAACTACCCGTTGACGCAGTACATGTTCTGCGCGCCCGACGAGGGTGCGGCGGCGGTCATCATGTGTCGCGCCGACATCGCGCACAAGTACACCGACAAGCCGGTGTATGTGCGCGCCTGCGAGATCCGCACCCGCACGTTCGGTGCGTACGAGGTGCACGCCACGTTCGCGCCTTTGGATGAGGACGTCTCGCCGACGGTGTACGCGTCCAAGGCGGCCTACGAAGCCGCGGGTATCGGGCCCGAGGACGTCGACGTCGCCCAGCTTCAGGACACCGACGCCGGCAACGAGGTCATCCACATGGCCGAGACGGGCCTGTGCGCCGACGGTGAACAGGAGAAGCTGCTGGCCGACGGGGCCACCGAGATTCACGGCTCGATGCCGGTGAACACCGATGGCGGGCTGATCGCCAACGGCGAGCCGATCGGTGCGTCGGGGCTGCGGCAGGTGCACGAGCTGGTGCGTCAGCTGCGCGGCGAGGCTGGCGACCGTCAGGTGCCCGGCGACCCGCGAGTCGGCTTGGCGCAGGTGTACGGCGCTCCTGGCACCGCGTCGGCGACGATCCTGTCGCTCTAGATCTGTCGTTACATCGCTCCGCGTTTTCGCCGAGTGTGCAGTCATTTTCGCCGAGCGTGCAGCCATTGCGAGAAATCGTCGAAAATCTCGCAGTCAGTGCACGTTCGGCGTTACGGGTGAGTTGTCTGATCGCCGTTAAATCGCCGGGGCCTCGCACGTCGTCGGTTATCCGATGTACTCGGGTAATCTGACGTCGTCGCGGAATTCGCTCCGAACGACCCACTCGGCCAGCCATGGAACGTTCAGCAGTCGGGACGCCAGATTGCGGGTCCGCACGCCCAGCGCCGTCTTGGGTGCAAAGGTCGTGGCGAATCCGCGCGCCGACCGCTGCCTGGCCTCAACGATCGGACGCAACTGTCGTTCATAGCGACGAAACGCACTCTGGTGATCCGTCCCTGCGCGATTGAGCTCGCCGGCCAGTATGTAGGCCTGCACCATAGCCAGACCCGCTCCCTCGCCCGCCAGCAGAGAGACCGCGGCCGCGGCATCCCCGATGAGCGCTACTCGCCCGTCCGACCAATGGTCTAGGACGATTTGGCTTGCGCGGTCGTAGTACACATCGGAGGCCCTCTCGAGTCGGTGGAGGATCTCTGGGCATTCCCAGCCGGCGGTGCCGAAAACTTGGTGCAGGACCTGGCGCACCTGCGACACATCCTGTGGTTCCGGCCCACTCATATGGTCAGTGGTGAAAATGAAGAGAAACAAGGTCTTTTCGTCGCGCATTGCGAACCGTGCGACCATGCGCCCCGGCATCGTGTAGGCGAGGTAGACGAGTTCATCACGCGGCTGATAGCCCTCGGCTTCGAATGCCGCGACTCGGTAACCGAGATCGGTCACAAATCGGTCTTCCGGGTCAAACACCAAGTCTCGCACCGGCGAATGGATGCCACCTGCGCCGATGAGGAGGTCGAATTGTCGTGGTCCGCCGTGCTCGAGTGTGACGCACACGCCCGACTCGTGTTGCGTGATAGCCGAAATACTTTCGCCGAAGAGAGTTTCGGCACGGTGGTCGATGGAGCGATGGATCATGGCCGCCAGATCACCACGGGGAATCGTAACGAATCGGCCGTTGAGGTTTTGCCGGAACGGTTCAGTCGAAAATCCTCCGACTCTTCGCGCATTCTGGTCCACGAGTCTCACTTCGCGTACCGCGTACCCTGCGGCATGCAATTCGGCGGTGAGTCCCATCCGTTCGGCGACGGCATATCCTCCGCCCCAAAAGTCCACGACGTAGCCTCCGGTGCGCAGTCGTGGCGCCTTTTCGATCAGGGTTGGCTCGTGGCCATAGTGCGACAGCCAATACGCAAGAGTTGGGCCGGAGATGCCGGCACCGACAATGGCGATCTTCATGCCCACCTCCGCTGCGAATGGAGTTGGGTCCACTATAGCACTATGCAATAGTTGCATACAGATATAAATCACGAGCGAACACGTCCATCTCCCGCCGGCACCGCGAAGTGTCCCGAACTCCGGCCTGTCTTCGCCGAGCGTGCAGTCATTTTCGCCGAGCGTGCTGTCATTGCGAAAAATCGTCGAAAATCTCGCAGTCAGTGCACGTTCGGCGTTACGGGCCGGCTGGCGCTCTAAATAGCCGGTCCCAGAAGGTCGTCCGCGTCGCGGATGATGTAGCCGTAGCCCTGCTCGGCCAGGAACCGCTGCCGGTGCGCGGCGTATTCGGCGTCCAAGCTGTCGCGGGCCACCACTGAGTAGAAGATGGCGCCGCCGCCGTCGGCCTTGGGCCGCAGTAGCCGGCCCAGCCGTTGGGCCTCCTCCTGTCGCGAGCCAAAAGTGCCCGAAACCTGTACCGCCACTGAGGCTTCCGGTAGATCGATGGAGAAGTTGGCGACCTTGGACACCACCAGCGTCGAAATTTCGCCGGTGCGAAAGGCGTCGAACAACGCCTCACGTTCCTTGGTTCTGGTGGAACCCTGGATCACCGGGGCGTTCAGTTCGACACCGAGCTCGTCGAGCTGATCGAGGTAGGCGCCGATCACCAGGGTCTGCTCGCCGGGGTGCTTCGCCAGAATCGACTTGACCACAGCGATTTTGGTGTGCACCGTCGAGCACAGCTTGTAACGCTCTTCGGGTTCGGCGGTCGCGTAGATCATGCGCTCGTTGTCGGTCATCGTGACCCGGACCTCGACGCACTCCGCCGGCGCGATCCAGCCCTGTGCCTCGATGTCCTTCCACGGGGCGTCGTAGCGCTTCGGGCCGATCAGGGAGAACACGTCACCCTCGCGGCCGTCTTCGCGGATCAGCGTGGCCGTCAGGCCGAGCCGTCGTTTGGACTGCAGGTCGGCGGTCATCCGGAACACGGGTGCGGGCAGCAGGTGCACCTCGTCGTAGACGATCAGCCCCCAGTCGCGGCTGTCGAAGAGTTCCAGATGGCGGTATTCGCCCTTACTGCGGCGGGTGATCATCTGGTAGGTCGAGATGGTGACCGGCCGAATTTCCTTGCGCTCACCCGAGTATTCGCCGATCTCCTCCTCGGTCAGCGAGGTGCGCGCGATGAGCTCGCGTTTCCACTGCCGGGCCGCGACGATGTTGGTGACCAGGATCAGCGTCGTGGCACTGGCTTTCGCCATCGCGGCCGCACCGACCAGCGTCTTGCCGGCGCCACACGGAAGCACCACCACCCCGGAGCCGCCGGCCCAGAACGAGTCCGCGGCCAGCCGCTGGTAATCGCGTAGCTCCCAGCCCTCCTGGTCCAGGCTGATCGGATGTGCCTCGCCGTCGACATACCCGGCAAGATCCTCTGCGGGCCAACCGATCTTGAGCAGCATCTGCTTGACCCGGCCGCGTTCGCTGCCGTGGACGATAACGGTGTCCTCGTCGACGCGGGCACCCAGCATCGGTGCGATCTTCTTGTTGCGCAGCACCTCTTCGAGCACGGCGCGATCCAGGCTCACCAGGGTCAGCCCGTGCGCCGGGTTCTTGACCAGTTGCAGCCGCCCGTAGCGGGCCATCGTGTCGACGATGTCGACCAGCAGCGGCTGCGGCACCGCATAGCGCGAGAAACTGACCAGCGCGTCGACGACCTGCTCGGCGTCATGCCCGGCGGCGCGCGCGTTCCACAGCGCCAGGGGCGTGATGCGATAGGTGTGCACGTGTTCGGGTGCGCGCTCGAGCTCGGCGAACGGCGCGATGGCGGCGCGCGCCGCGTCGGCCAGCTCGTGGTCCACCTCCAGCAGCACCGTCTTGTCGGACTGCACGATCAATGGTCCGTCAGACATCTAGCGCCACTCCTCCGCATTGCGCTCGGCGCGTCCCCCCGGCCGCTGTGCGGCTGGGGGTGCCCCCAGCATTGTCGTTGGCGCGCATCTGTCCATTATCCGTTGTCCGCCGACACCACCGACGTGATGCGGTGGATCGCGAAGTCGCGCAGCCTTCCCAACGCCGAATCGAACGCCACCAGCTGCCCGCCGCGTACGGCGATCGGCGACACCATCCGCTGGCTGGCCATGCCCGCGGCGTCGAGGTAGCCGATCACCAGCGTGTCCTGATTCTTCGCGGCATCGGCCAGCAGCGACATCGCGGCCGCCGGGTCGACGCGGCTGTTGCCGAACGGCGCGGCGGTCACCTTGCGCAGCACCGAGACCACCGCGTTCAGCGTCTCGGTGTTGGGCCGTGGTGCCGGGCGGTAGGGCCGACGTTGCTGCGGCGTGGGCACTCGCGACCGCCGCGGACGGACGTCGACGATGGCCCCGGTGGAATCTTCGGCGGCCGGGGCGAAACCGGCGGCCCGCAGGGTGGCCAGCATCTCGGCGATCGGCGCGGGGGAAACGGCCACCGTGGGGGCCAGCGCCCGCAGTTGCAGGTCCTCGCCCGCCGCGACCGCCTGGGCCAGCAGCGCCGGGTCTTCGCAGCGCACGAACGAGGCGGCCATGCCGATGCGAAGCTGGCCGTGGCGGCGGGCAACGTCATCGATGAGATACGTGAGTCCTTGCGGCACTGGCGTTTTGGAGTGGTTGGCGAAAAATGCGTGCATCCAGTCGCGGGTTTTGCCGACATCGAGCGCATGACGGATCGACTGCTCGCTGATGCGGTACACCATCGCCGCCCCCGCCGATTCGACGTTGGCCACGGTCGCCAGTTCCTCGGCCAAGTCGCGTTGTAGCGGCCCGGGCACCACGACGGTCAGGTCGGCCTGCATCAGGAAGTGGTCGATCGGTTTGGGCAGGGCTCGCGCCATGGCGTCGACCGTGCCGGAGAAGTCGATGGTTTCGGCCAGCAGCGCGCGGCCGGGTGTGCTGATCGCCCCGCGGCCCACCAAGCCCAGCGCGTGGCTCTCGGCCAGCAGATCGGCCAGCGGCCCGGGCTGCAGGCGCCGGGTCCAGCGTGGGCGCCGCCAGATCAGCGCCGCCGAGGCCGTGGTCGCGTCGACGCCGGCGCCCGCGGGCAGCTCGGCGAGCATGCCCAGCAGCAACCGCCGGTCCAGCGGGGCCGCCGTGGAGTAAAGCGAATCCGAAAGGGCCGCATAGGGTTTGCCGTCGGGGCCACGACCGCCGATCAGCGCCGGGCGGCCCGGAAGATCCAGCCAGGCGCTGGCCAACAGGTGCCACCGCTCGGCGGCGGACATCGCGGCGAAGCGGTCGGCGGCCACTGTCGGCGCCCAGTACAGGCCGTCGGCGTTCTCCGGCTCCGGATCGGGCGTGCCATTGGCGATCAGCCCCGCCGCGGCCGCGACCTCGAGCACCAGGCCAAGCCGCGGCTCGTCGATGCCGGTCGCCTTGGCCAGTCGCTTGACTTCGCGTATTCCCAGACCACCGCTGCGCAGCTCGGAAACCGGTGTCATACCAAGGCTTTCCAGCAGCACGTCGACTTCACGCAGCAGGTCGATAACGGCTCCGGCGGCCGAGGCGTCGACATCATCGGATGTCGTCGTGGACACCACCGGGTCGGGTTCGGTCAGCTGCATCGGGCCGGGCGGCTCGCCGCGCAGCACCTGCGCGACGTGGCGGGGCAGGATGACCGTCTCGGCGTCGACCCTGCGCAGCAGTCCCATGGCCAGCAGCTGCGGCACCGGCCGATCCGCCGGGGCGCCGGGTGCGGCGTCGCGGGTGCGTCCCATCGGAGAGCCTTCGAGCAGCTTGTCCAGCACCTCCCGCTGGGCCTGGTTGAGCCCGCCGATCAGCTCCGAAATCTGTTCGCCGGTGCGGGACGCGTCCTCGAGCGTCACCTGCCCCGGATGCCAGGGCAACGCCATGCCGGCATCGGTGGCCATCCGCGTCGCGACGTCGCCCCACACCAGGGCACGCCGCCGCAGGTCGTTCAGCGCGTCGATCACGTCGGCCTCGGGAGCGCGGTCGTCGATGAGCGCCAGCAGCTTGGCGGTCGGCACCGGCGTGCTGTCCGCGTGCAGCACCAGCAGCGCGTCGAGCACCGCCAGCCGAAGGAAATCGAGCTCGTCGGTGGCAGCCTTGACCGACTGTCGGGCCCCGGCGCGCGCGGCCAGGGCCGCGATATTGCCGGGCGGCGGCTGGGCAAGGTCCGGCCGTAGTTCCAGCAGTTGGATCAGCCGCTCGTCGGGCAAGTCGGCCAGCCAGGACCCCAGCGGGATATCCGGGGTGTTGTCGGTCATTGCTGACCAGCGTAAAGCAGCTTGCGGATCCGCATTCCGCCTAGCGTCACGCGCGCGGGCCCGACCTGTCAGAATGGACCGCGTGGCTGACATTGCTGAGGGCAACGCGGGCAAAACCAGGTACGTCGACAACGGCTGGCCGACGACGGACCCCGACGACCATGCGGTAAGCGAGCTGGTGACCGATCGCACGGGCGCGCTGTCGCCGTTCGGTGACCTGGTGTTCCCGGTGGAATCCGACCACCTGCCCTACGTCCACCCGGTCACGGTCGTAAACCGGTAGGCATTGCCACCGATGGCTGGGGCATCCGGGCCGTCCAGACCTGAGCAGGCCGGGCAGTCGCAGGAAGCCCGCCCGGACGCCCTGTCGCACCTCGATGAGCGGGGTGCGGCACACATGGTCGATGTCAGCGAAAAGGGAGTCACCAAGCGCACCGCCGTTGCCGCGGGCGCCTTGCGGACCACCCCGCACGTCGTCGCGCTGATCTCCAGCGGAGGTCTGCCCAAGGGCGATGCGCTGGCGACCGCTCGGGTGGCGGGCATTCTGGCAGCCAAGCGCACCAGTGACCTGATCCCGCTATGCCACCAGCTCGCGCTCACCGGAGTCGACGTCGACTTCATAGTCGGTGAGTCGGATATCGAGATCGTCGCAACGGTGCGCAGCACCGACCGGACCGGCGTGGAGATGGAGGCGCTGACCTCTGTCAGCGTGGCCGCGCTTACGCTTTACGACATGATCAAAGCGGTTGACCCGGCGGCCCGTATCGATGATGTCCGCGTGCTCCGCAAGGAGGGTGGCAAGACCGGAAGTTGGGCGCGCTGATGGGCGCCCGATCCGCACGCATCATTGTCGCGTCGACGCGGGCCTCGGACGGTGTGTATACCGACAAATGCGGACCGATCATCGCTGAATGGCTTGAGCAGCATGGGTTTTCGGCCACAGAACCGGAAGTCGTCGCCGACGGGAACCCGGTCGGCGAGGCGCTGCGCAAGGCGCTCGACGACGACGTCGACGTCATCCTCACCACGGGTGGCACCGGTATCTCGCCGACCGACAGCACCCCGGACCAGACCGTCGCGGTGGTCGACTACATGATTCCCGGCCTGGCCGAGGCGATTCGCCAATCCGGGCTACCCAACGTGCCGACTTCGGTGCTGTCGCGCGGCGTGTGCGGCGTGGCCGACCAAACCCTGATCGTCAACCTGCCCGGTTCGCCCGGTGGCGTACGTGACGGCCTGGGGGTGCTCGCCGACGTGCTCGACCATGCTCTCGACCAGATCGCGGGCAAAGACCACGAGCGATGACGGTCGTCCTGCGTGCGGCGATGACCGACCAGCCGATCTCTTTGGCCGAGCATGAAGAATTGGTAGGTCATCGCGCGGCCGGGGCCATCGTCGGGTTCGTCGGCATGATTCGCGACCACGACGAAGGGCGACGGGTGCTACGGCTCGAGTACTCCGGGCATCCGTCGGCCGCGCAGGTGATGGCGGAAGTGGTGGCCGAGGTCAGCGAGGCGTCCAAGGGCGTACGCGCGGTCGCGGCCAGCCATCGGATCGGCCTGCTGCACATCGGCGAGGCAGCGCTGGTGGCCGCGGTTGCCGCCGATCACCGACAGGAAGCATTCGCCACCTGCGCCCAGCTGGTCGACACCATCAAGGCGCGGCTACCGGTCTGGAAGCACCAGTTTTTCGACGACGGAACCGACGAATGGGTGGGTTCGGCCTAGCGCCTTCGGTTCAGCGCCGGCCCGCCCGCGTCAGTTGACGGGGGCAGGCTGCGCCAGCGAGTCCAGGGCGTCGTTGCCGTTGACGTCTTCGGCGCGGATCGCTTCCCACAGTTTCTGCGTGTAGCCGACCTTCGTGGCCTGCTGCACGGCGTCCGCGGGCGGGGGTGCGTCGGCGGACGGCGGGGCGTCAGCCGGAGGCGGGGCGTCAGCCGGAGGCGGGGCGTCAGCGGGCGGCGCCGGCGGCAGCGCGTCCGCGGGAGGCGGAGCGTCGGCAGGCGGGGCCGGCGGCAGCGCGTCGGCTGGAGGCGCCGGCAGGTCCGCCGGCGGGGCGGGCGGCAGATCCGCGGGGGGCGGTGCCGGTTGATCGAACGACGCCAGCTGCACCGGCGCGGGCGGCGGGGGAGGAGCGTCGGGCGGCGGCGCGTCCGCGGGCGGCGGTGCCAGCGGGCCGTTGAGCCCCGGCAGGTCGAAGCCGGCCGGGGCCGGAAGGACCTCGCGCGGCGTGGGACCCGACAGCGGGCCACCGCACACGGGCCAGGCGCCGCGGCCCTGGGTCGCGAGAACTCGCTCAGCGACGGCGATCTGCTGCTCCTTGGTGGCCAGCTGAGCCGACGGGGCGTACTCGCCACCGCCATGCGAGGCCCACGTGCCGGCGTTGAACTGAACGCCGCCGTAATAGCCGTTGCCGGTGTTGATTCCCCAGTTGCCGCCCGATTCGCAACGGGCTACCTGATCCCACTCGCCATCCGTGGCCGCGGCTGCTTGACCAGCCATGGCAATGCTGCCGCCACCAAGTACCGCCCCCGTGAAGGCGATCTTGGCGACGTTGATGTTGGATGTCGAGGGCTTGCGGTGACGTCCACTCATACGCGCCGAAATTTTCCTCTCGTGACGCGCCTGCGAGGTCAGCTGTCGGGTTCGGGTTCAAGAGGTCACCCGGCCTCCGTCGTCTCGCGAGAGCCGACGTCGGCTTCACCCCAAGGAGTCGCACGCGACCCCAGTCCGGCGGACCGGTGGGTCCCCCGTCTCCATCCAGGTTTCGGTGTCCCTCGCCCATTGGATGGAGCTCGGCGCTACGGGTGAGGGAGGACCGCCACTCGGTTGATCTTGGCGAGCCTCCGGAGACCGTAGCCGGTTCTGTTGGTCGCGTCACTTCTTGCGAAACTCGGCGTTTCCCGCGCGGACATCTTCGAAAGACGCAGGAACACCGGGGATTTGCCCAGCTCACCACAACCCGATATCGGGCCGTGTCCGGGCCGTTATCATTCCGTTACGTGAGCTATCTCACAAAATTAACCGCCAGCGAAGGGGGGTAACACGTCAATCGTGTTACCCGAGCGCAACGCTTTGGTTTCGTCGCGGACCGCGATGCCATCGCAGAGGTACGAGCAGCGATCCAACACGGTTGCCAGGCGGGTACCCGCAACGGCGAGCTTTTCAACCAACTCGGCCACCGTGGCGCCCGGGCGCAGCACCACAGTTTCCGATTCGGCTCCGGCCGCGGCCCGCGCGGCGGCGAAGTAGCGGACCGTCACCTGGATGCCGTCGGTGTCCTCGATTTTCAGGGGAAGCTCAGCCACCGATCGCGCTCATCGGGCGGTCGGGCTGGATGAAGTTCGGGTCGTTGATCCCGTGGCCGGCGGGCTTGGCCCACATCGCGGTGCGCCAGGCCGCCTCGATCGCGTCGTCGGTCGCGCCGGCGCGCAGCATGCCGCGCAGGTCGGTCTCGTCGGCGGAGAACAGGCAGCTGCGGATCTGGCCGTCGGCCGTCAGCCGGGTGCGGTCACAGGTCCCGCAGAAGGCGTGCGACACCGAGGCGATGACGCCGAACTTTCCGGCCGGCGTATTCGGGCCGGTGTCCACCAGCCACAGCTCGGCTGGCGCCGAACCGCGGGGGGTGGGGTCAGGGCGCAGCCGGAAGTGCGGCCGCAGCGCCGCCAGCACGTCGTCGGCCGTCAACGCGGCCTCCCGCCGCCACTGGTGCCCGGCGTCCAGCGGCATCTGCTCGATGATGCGCAACTGGTAGCCGTGTTCGAGGCAGAACCCCAGCAGCTCCACGACGTCCTCGCGACCGGTGGCCGGATCCAGCACCGCGTTCACTTTGACCGGCGCCAGCCCTGCTGCCTTGGCGGCGGCCAGGCCGGCCACCACATCGGCGAGCCGGTCCCGGCGCGTGATGGCCGCGAAGCGATCCCGGTTCACGCTGTCCAGCGAGATGTTGACGCGGTCCAGCCCGGCCGCGGTCAGCGTGGCCGCGCGACGCGCGAGCCCGACGGCGTTGGTGGTCAGCGAGATCTCCGGACGGGGACGCAATGCGGCCGCCGCCGCGACCACGTCCTCGAGGTGGCGGGACAACAGCGGCTCACCGCCGGTGAACCGGACGCTGGTGATGCCGAGCCGGGTGACGGCGATGTGCATCAGCCTGGCCAGCTCCTCGGGCCGCAGCAGCTGCTCGCCGGGCAGCCAGTCCAGTCCTTCGGCCGGCATGCAGTAACTGCACCGCAGGTTGCAGCGATCGGTCAGTGACACCCGCAGATCGGTGGCGGCCCTGCCGTAGGTGTCGAGCAGGGGGCCGTCCGTTGGCATACCGGCGGCGGGCGCGTCGCCGGTCAGGCTCGGCACCACGGGCAAACCCAGCGCGGTCAGCGTCATGCGGGCACCCGCGCGAATAATGGGGCCCTCGCCCCGACCGGAACGATCTCCTTGCCCAGCGGCATCAACGACACCGGGATCAGTTTGAGGTTGGCCAGCGCCAGCGGGATGCCGACGATCGTTACCGCCATGGCCGCCGCGCTCACCACATGGCCGATCGCCAGCCAGATGCCGAACAGCAGCACCCAGATGATGTTTCCGATCAGGGCGCCGGTCCCAGCGGTCGGTTTGTCGACGATGGTCCGGCCGAATGGCCACAACGTGTACAAGGCGATGCGCAGCGCCGCGAACCCGAACGGAATCGTAATGATGAGCAAGAAGCTGATGAGCGCCGCAGCGAGGTATCCGACGGCCATCCAGAGGCCGCCGAATACAAGCCAGATTATGTTCAGAACCAGGCGCATATCTCCTCCAGCAGTACTGCCAGCCTAGCGAGTGACGAGGAAACAGGGGTGCTGGCCGGGCAACCACCCGAGTAGGATCTGAATCCGCATCGCGTCCTGCACAGGCGGGACGCTTCTTATGTTGTCCATTCCTAGGTATTTCCTTCAGACAAGCAGGTGAGACCAGTGCCGACCGGCAAGGTTAAGTGGTACGACGCCGAGAAGGGGTTCGGCTTCCTATCGCAGGAAGACGGCGAGGACGTCTATGTCCGTTCGTCGGCGTTGCCCGAGGGCGTTGAGGGGCTGAAGGCGGGGCAGAAGGTGGAGTTCGGCCTGGCTTCCGGCCGGCGCGGACCGCAGGCGTTGAGTCTCAAGCTGATCGACCCACCGCCCACCCTCGCCAAGACGCGCCGCGAGACACCTGCTGTCGAGCACAAGCACAGCCCCGACGAGCTGCACGGCATGGTCGAGGACATGATCACGCTGCTGGAGGGCACCGTGCAGCCCGAATTGCGCAAGGGGCGTTACCCGGACCGCAAGGTGGCGCGTCGGGTCTCCGAGGTGGTCAAGGCCGTGGCCCGGGAGCTCGACGCCTAACTGCCCGCCGCCCGGCGCAGCGAGTACCGCGGCCCAGTTTGGGTACTCACTCCTCGCGACAGTCGTGTAGCGAGGAGGCTGCGATGGCACAGCAGGCGCAGGTCACCGAGGAGCAAGCGAGAGCGCTCGCCGAAGAGTCCCGCGAAAGTGGTTGGGATAAACCGTCCTTCGCCAAGGAGCTGTTTCTTGGTCACTTTCCTTTAGAGCTGATACACCCGTTCCCCAAGCCGTCGGAAGCCGATGAGGCACGCACCCGGGAGTTTCTCGCCCAGGTGCGCGAATTCCTGAAAACCGTCGACGGCAGCGTCATCGAACGGGATGCACAGATTCCCGACGAGTACGTCAAGGGCTTAGCCGCATTGGGCTGTTTCGGCATGAAGATTCCGTCCGAATATGGCGGGCTGAACATGTCGCAGGTCGCCTATAACCGGGCACTGATGATGATTTCGTCGGTTCACCCCAGCCTGGGCGCGCTGTTGTCGGCGCATCAGTCTATCGGGGTGCCCGAGCCGTTGAAGCTTGCCGGGACCGACGAGCAGAAGCGAAAGTTCTTGCCGCGCTGTGCCGCTGGCGCGATATCAGCCTTCCTGCTGACCGAGCCGGACGTGGGCTCGGATCCGGCGCGGCTGGCCTGCACGGCGACGCCGGTCGACGACGGGCGGGCCTACGAACTCGAGGGCGTGAAGTTGTGGACCACCAACGGCGTGGTCGCCGAGCTGCTGGTGGTGATGGCCCGGGTGCCCAAGAGCGAAGGGCACCGCGGCGGCATCAGCGCGTTCGTGGTGGAAGCGGATTCGCCCGGGATCACCGTGGAGCGGCGCAACAAATTCATGGGATTGCGCGGCATCGAGAACGGTGTGACGCGGCTGCATGCCGTCCGGGTGCCCAGCGAGAACCTCATCGGCAGGGAAGGCGACGGCCTGAAGATCGCGCTCACCACGCTGAATGCCGGGCGGTTGTCGATTCCCGCGAACGCGACGGGATCGTCGAAGTGGGCGCTGAAGATCGCCCGCGAATGGTCCGGCGAGCGGGTGCAGTGGGGCAAGCCGTTGGCCAAACATGAAGCGGTGGCGCACAAGATCTCATTCATCGCCGCCACCAACTACGCGTTGGACGCGGTGCTGGAACTGTCCGCCCAGATGGCCGACGAGGGGCGCAACGATATCCGCATCGAGGCGGCGCTGGCTAAGTTGTGGTCCAGCGAAATGGCTTGCCTCATCGCCGATGAGCTCGTGCAGATCCGCGGCGGCCGGGGTTACGAAACCGCGGAGTCGCTGGCCGCGCGCGGCGAGCGGGCGGTGCCGGCCGAGCAGGCCGTGCGCGATCTTCGAATCAACCGCATCTTCGAAGGATCCAGCGAGATCATGCGGCTGCTGATTGCCCGCGAGGCAGTCGATGCACACCTGAGCGCCGCCGGTGACCTCGCGAAGCCCGACACGGGGTTGCGCGAGAAGGCCGCCGCAGCGGTCGGTGCCAGTGGCTTCTATGCAAAGTGGTTGCCACAGCTCGTTTTTGGTGAAGGACAGCGCCCGCGGGCATTTAGCGAGTTCGGTCCGCTGGCATCCCACCTGCGCTTCATCGAGCGCTCCACCCGCAAGCTGGCTCGCAACACCTTCTACGGGATGGCACGCTGGCAAGCCAAGCTCGAGCAAAAGCAGGGGTTCCTGGGGCGCATCGTCGACATCGGCGCCGAGCTGTTCGCGATGTCGGCGGCGTGCGTGCGCGCCGAAGGGCAGCGCGTCGCGGATCCTGAACTGGGACAACAGGCTTACGAGCTGGCCGAAACGTTCTGCCAGCAGGCGAGCTTGCGGGTCGAGGCCCTGTTCGAGGCGCTGTGGGCCAACACCGACAGCAGCGATGTGCGGCTCACTCACGACGTGTTGGAGGGGCGGTACAGCTGGCTCGAGGACGGGATCGTCGATCAGTCCGACGGCACCGGGCCGTGGATCGCGCACTGGGAAGCGGGTGAGTCGACCGAGACCAACCTGGCTCGACGATTTCTGACGGTGGCCGCGTCGACCGGCTCGATTGCCGAGTAGCAGAATCGTCGGCATGGCCACCTACGTTGCCGGTGCAGGGGAGTTCACCCGCGACACCAACTACATCAACACTCGCATCACCGCCGACGGACGCGACGGCTATCCCGTCGAGCCTGGCCGATATCGGCTTGTCGTCGCCCGCGCCTGCCCGTGGGCGAACCGCGCGATCATCGTCCGGCGCTTGCTGGGCCTGGAAGGTGCTCTCTCCATTGGGTTTTGCGGACCCACCCACGACGAGCGCAGCTGGACATTCGACCTCGACCCGGGTGGCGTGGACCCGGTCCTGAAGATCCCGCGGCTGCAGGACGCCTACTTCAAGCGCTTCCCCGACTACCCCAAGGGGATCACCGTCCCGGCGATCGTCGACGTCGGAACGGGTGCCGTTGTCACCAACGACTTCGCGCAGATGACGCTGGACTTGTCCACCGAGTGGACCGCGTTGCACCGCGAGGGTGCGCCCGAGCTCTATCCGGAGCGGCTGCGCGCCGAGATCGACGAGGTCAGCAAGAGGATCTACACCGAGATCAACAACGGGGTATACCGGTGCGGCTTCGCCGGCTCGCAGGACGCCTACGACGCCGCCTACGACCGGCTGTTCACCGCATTGGATTGGGTGAGCGATCGCCTGGCCAATCAGCGATACCTGGTGGGAGACACCATCACCGAGGCCGACGTGCGACTGTTCACCACGCTGGCCCGCTTCGACCCGGTGTATCACGGGCACTTCAAATGCAATCGAAGCAAACTGAGCGAGATGCCGGTGTTGTGGGCCTATGCGCGCGACCTGTTCCAGACGCCCGGCTTCGGCGACACGACCGACTTCGTGCAGATCAAGCAGCACTACTACATCGTGCACGCCGACATCAACCCGACCCGTATCGTGCCGAAGGGTCCGGAACTGGCGAGCTGGCTGACCGCACACGGCCGGGAGGCATTGGGCGGCAAGCCTTTCGGCGACGGAACGCCGCCCGGGCCGCCGGTCGAGGGCGAGCGGGTGCCGGCCGGCCACGGCGCTTAGGCGTTAAGAAGTGAGCCGTACGGACCATTCCGCATGCGGGGCCTCATGCAGTTCACCCGCCTGGTCGACCACCAAGGTCAATAGCTGCACGACTATTCCGGTCAGCCGACCGCGTTGCGGGTCGACCGACGGGATCGTCACGGCCAGGCGGGTGCCGGGCCGGAACATGGTGGTCGACGTCTTCGCGGGGTCTTCGTACACCTGCAGCAGCCGCCACGGTGCGCGCGAAATCGCCTCGGGGACCGAGAGTTGCACCGGATAGCTGCCGGTGACCCGCAGCTCGCCCTGAGCCTGCGGTTGCTGGCAGTCATTGAGGTTGAGCACATTGCAGTACATGTAGGGCCCCACCCGGATCGAGTGTCCGTGTGAGTATGCGCTGATCTCCGGCCGCTGCGGGCCCGAGTCGCGCAGCAGCCACCAGGTGCCGACTCCAGCGCCCGCTGCCAACAGCGCGACCACGACCGCAAGGGCAACGGCCACACCACGTTTCACTTCGGTACCGCCGCGGTCACGTCGCTGTCGCGGGGCATGCCTTCCTGCTCGACCATCACCGGCCGGTTACCGCCCAGGCCCGGGATCAGCGAGTTGCCGCGGAAGCTGACGATGGTTTGGGCCAGACCCAGAATCAATATCGCACTGATGGCCGTGAAGCCTACCCACAGCTCGGTGTAGACCATCACGCCCACCGCGCCGCCCAGCACCCAGGCCAGCTGCAGCGTCGACTCCGAGCGCCCGAACCCCGACGCCCGGGATTCTTCGGGCAGGTCGTCTTGCAGGGATGCGTCCAGCGACGCCTTGCCGATGGCGGCAGCGGCGGAGGTGATCAGGGTAGCGATCGCGGCGGCCATCAGGCTGCCGGCCAGCGCGGCGGCCAAGGCGACCGCGCACACCGCCACCGTGCAGCGCACCACCAGCACGGCGGGCCGGCCCAGTTTCAACCGTGCGCTGGTGAAGTTGCCGGCAAAGTTTCCGAGCCCGGCCGCCGCGCCGATGATGCCCAGCATCGCGAGCTGCTCCCAGCCGTTGGCTTCGCGCGACTTCGCGACGAACGCGGGATACAGAAACAGGAAGCCGACCATCACCTTGATCGTGCAATTACCCCACAGCGAGGTAATGATGTTGCGGCCCAATGGCTGTCGCAGCGCCCCGCTGACTTCCTTGTGCCAGCTGCGGCGCAGCGGCTCGCTGTCCTGGCGATAGCTCAGGGTGGCCGGGACTTCACCCTCGGTCACCTCGACCCAACGTGGTATTCGCATTGACAGGAAGGCGCCCGCCACCGTCACCGCCACCACGACGAACAATGCTCCGGGCAGCTTGAGCAGGTTCGCACCGGCGTACTCGACGCCGCCTGCGATCGCGCCGCCGACGATGGTGCCGCCGAGCAGACCGAACATCGTCAGCCGCGCGTTGACTCGCACCAGGTCGATGGTCGGCGGCATCACCCGGGGCGTCACCGCGCTGCGCAACACACTGAACGACTTCGAGAAGACCATCATCCCCAGCGCACACGGATAGAGCACCCACGACGGGAAACTGCCGCTGGCGCCGTCGTAGTTCATGATCAGCAGCACCGCCAGCGCGGTACGCAGCCCAAAAGAGAGCGCCAGCGCGACGCGGCGGCCGTGCTGTAAGCGATCCAGCGCCGGACCGATCAGCGGTGCGATCACCGCGAACGGCGCGATCGTGATCAGCAGGTACAAAGCGACTTTCGACTTGCTCTCCCCGCTGGCCGCGGCAAAGAACAGCGTGTTCGCCAGCGCGACAGCCATCGCGGAGTCGGCCGCGGAGTTCGCGACCACCGGCCACGTCAGCGCGGTGAGGCCGGACTTGTCGGCACCGTCGGCGGTGGCCGCCCGTTGCACCATCCAATACATCCGGGAGCCCATCTCGCGGCTGCGCATGGCGGCGGCGCGGGTGACGGTGATCCGTTCACGTTCACCGGAGGACTCGCGCCGCGGGGGCGGGGTGTCGCGGTTCGGTTCTTTCTGCCGGCCCAGCGGCGGCAGGTAGCGGTTGGCACTGGGCGGCGGTGGTGGGCGGCGCGTGCGTCGATAGTCCGCGTCGTCGGTCGGGTAGTTGGCCATGCCGGGGTGCTGATTCGTCGATCCAGTGCGGGTCCGGCGGCCCGGGTTGGAGGGCGCACGGCCCGGATCGTCACGCCGCCGTCCAGACACAAATCAATTCTGTCTTATACCGGGGGCCAACCGGGCGTGGCTCGCCAACTTATACCGAGGGGCAACCGGGCAGGGCTCGTCAACCTACTATTGGAGACGCAATGCATGGAGAAGACAGTGTGACCCGACCCACCGAGGAATCCGCCGTGGCCGCCGTGGCAACCGTGGCCGACTGGCCAGAAGAGTTGGCGGCGGTGCTCACGCGTGCGGTCGACCAGGCTAGGGCCGCTGTCGAGGAGTTCAGCGGACCCGACACGGTCGGCGACTACCTGGGCGTCAGCTACGAGGACCCGAGCGCCGCCACGCACCGGTTCTTGGCCCGCCTGCCCGGTTACACCGGGTGGCAGTGGGCCGCCGTCGTCGCTGCCTACCCCGGCGCCGACCGGGCCACGATCAGTGAGGTCGTGCTGGTTCCCGGGCCGACGTCGCTGCTGGCGCCCGATTGGGTGCCTTGGGACCAGCGGGTACGCCAGGGGGATCTGAGCCCCGGCGATCTGCTGCCGCCGGCGGCGAACGACGAGCGACTGGTTCCCGGCTTCATGTCCAGCGGTGACCCTCAGGTCGACGAGACCGCCGCCGAAGTCGGGCTGGGCCGTCGTTGGGTGATGAGTCTGTGGGGCCGGGCCGACGCCGCCGAGCGCTGGCACAACGGCGACTACGGCCCCGACTCGACGATGGCGCGGTCCACCAAGCGGGTGTGCCGCGACTGCGGCTTCTTCCTGCCGCTGGCGGGATCGCTGGGCGCGATGTTCGGCGTGTGCGGCAACGAGCTGTCCGCCGACGGGCACATCGTCGACAAGCAGTTTGGCTGCGGCGCGCATTCGGACACACCGGCACCGGCGGGCAGCGGGTCGCCGGCGTACGAGCCCTACGACGACGGCGTCCTGGACGTCATGGAGCCTCCGGACGATCCGCCCGAGGCGCCGGCAGCGGCGTCCGGGCCGTCCGACGAATCGCCCGAGGTGTCGGCGGAGTTACCGGAGGAGCCCACCGCGGCGCCCGAGGCCGTGGCCGAAACGCCGGAGGCTGTGGTTGAAGCGGCCGAAGCATCGGGGTCGCCGGAAGCCTCCGAAACGGTCGAGTCACCGGATGCCGCTGCGGAATCCGCGACGGATTCGCCCGACTAGCTTTTCTCGGCCGCGGCCTTGATTCTGGCCAGCGAGGCGTTCATACCCTCGACCAATTCGCATTCGAAGTTCGCCGTCCCACCCAGGAACGCGTTGATCGACAAGCTCGCATACGCGCTGAGGCCGTTTTCGGCGTGCCGACTCTCGACTACCCGGGTGCCTTCGCCGTTGGGCTCGAGCTCATAGCTCCAGATCGTCCGGTTGGTGTCGACCCGAAACGCCAGCTTCTTCTCCGGAATGACCTCGACGACCGTGGCCGTGGTGGGCCAGAGCAGGCCCAAGCGCCGGTTGAGGTTCAGCGTGCGGGTGCCCGGACGCAGCGGTCCGAACGACTTCATCCAGCGACACTGCGGACTCCACTCCGGCATGCGGCGGAAGTCGGAGATCAAGGCCCAGACTTTCGAGGCCGGCGCGTCGATGTCGATCTGCGCCTGCAGTAGCGGGGCTACCATCGGGCTTCCTTCCGGCTGAAGCTATTTAGGGTCGAGAAAGGTCTCCAGACCGGTCTGCGCGCCTCGCATGCCGCGACGGGCCCCGGCGAGCTGCAGCACGAAGATCGACGTGCCCACCACGCCGGTTCCCAGCCCGGCCAGGGCCACCGAGCGCCAACTCTCCAGAGAGGGAACGAGAAACGCGGCGGCCACGGCGATCAGCCAGCCCGCGCCGCCGATCGTGATGAACGGCCACACGCGCAGCAGCGCGGGTGGCAGCGGTGGCGGCTCGGGAGCCTGGCCGGGTTGGGCGCTCATCGCGATCAATCTAACCCGCAGCCGAGGCCACCGCGGCGCGGGCTTCGGTCGCTGTCCCAGCGAATGCGTCCTCGCCCATCGTTCGACGTTTCTCGGCCCGAATTCTCGACTTCCGATGTAACCTCGCGCCATGCCTGACAGCGATGCGCGGCTGGCGGCCGACCTGTCGTTGGCGGTGATGCGGTTGGCGCGCCAACTGCGGTTCCGGAATCCGTCCGCTCCGGTGTCGCTTTCTCAGCTGTCGGCATTGACGACCCTGGCCAACGAGGGCGCGATGACGCCCGGCGCCTTGGCGATTCGCGAACGCGTCCGGCCCCCGTCGATGACCCGGGTGATCGCGTCCCTGGCCGACGAGGGCTTCGTGGACCGCACCCCACACCCCGTCGACGGGCGGCAGGTCCTGGTCTCGGTCTCCGAGTCCGGCGCCGAATTGGTCAAAGCGGCCCGTCGCGCCCGCCAGGAGTGGCTGGCCGAGCAGCTTGCGACGATGGACAGCGACAAACGCGCCACCCTGCGCGAGGCGGCCGACCTGATGTTGGCGCTCGTCGACGAAAGCCCGTGAGCTCGCGCCTCGATGTCCAGGACGTCGACGATCCCGACGACCCACGGCTCGACGATTTCCGCGACCTCAACAGCATCGACCGGCGACCAGACCTGCCCACCGGCAAAGGTCTGGTGATCGCCGAGGGAGTGTTGGTCGTGCAACGCATGCTGGCGTCTCGGTTCACCCCGCACGCGCTGCTGGGTACCGAGCGCCGGCTTGACGAGCTCAAAGGCGACCTGCCCGGAGCCGGGGCGCCCTTTTACCGCGCGTCCGCGGAGGTCATGGCGCAGGTGGTCGGGTTCCACCTCAACCGCGGTGTGCTGGCCGTCGCGCGACGCGTGCCCGAGCCGAGCGTTGCGCAGCTGATCGAGAGTGCGCGGACGATCGCCGTACTCGAAGGCGTCAACGATCACGAGAACCTGGGTTCCATCTTCCGCAACGCGGCCGGGCTGGGAGTGGACGCGGTCGTGTTCGGCAGCGGCTGCGCCGACCCGCTCTACCGCCGCGCCGTCCGGGTGTCGATGGGACATGCGCTGCTGGTGCCGTATGCCCGCTCGGCGAATTGGCCCGCCGATCTCGGCGTGCTGAAGGACACCGGCTTCCGGCTGCTGGCGATGACCCCGGACGCCCGGGCGTGCACGCTGGCCGACGCGATGGCGGCCGCCCGCGACGACCGGATCGCGGTGCTGGTCGGCGCCGAAGGCCCGGGCCTGGCCCCGGCCACGCTGCGGATCAGCGACGTGCTGGTACGCATCCCGATGTCGCGCGGCACCGACTCGCTCAACGTGGCGACCGCGGCGGCGTTGGCGTTCTACGAGCGGGTTAGGCTCGGCGCGTGAGCGACAGACTCGGCCAGCCCGCCCAGTCTGTGCCCTGGGCAACGGGTTTGACGGTCGCGGCGTTTGTCGCCGCGGTGACCGGCGCCGCGATTGTGGTGCTCAGTCTCGGGCTGGTCCGGGTGCATCCGCTGCTGGCCGTCGGGCTCAACGTGGTGGCCGCCGGAGGCCTGGCGCCGACGCTGTGGGGGTGGCGGCGCACGCCGGTGTTGCGCTGGTTTGTGCTGGGCGCGGCAGTGGGCGTGACGATCGCGTGGCTGGCGCTGCTCGCGCTCACGCTGTCGTAGCTAGCGCTGTCCGCCCGAGCGCACGCCGAGCAGCACGTCTTCCCACGCCGGAATGACCGGCTTGCCCCGGCGGCTGTGCACCGGCGGATCCGGGGCGGGAGCGGGTGCGCGCGGCTCCGTGGTCGCCGGCGGAGCCGGCTCTTCGAATTCGACATGGGCCACCCGCGCCAGCGGGCGCAGCGGACGCTCGAAATCCGGGTCGATCAGCTCACTGGCCGCGTCGTCGACCGGGCTGACGGTGCCGCCGTGGGCGCCGGGAATGAAGAAGAAATGCGCCAGGTTGTCGGAGCGACCGACCTTCCATGCCAGCTGCACGGTCCAGCGGTTGTCCTCGTTGCGCCAGGCGTCCCAACTGAGTCCGCTGGGGTCCAGGCCGCGGGTGACCATCGCGGCGGTGACGGTCTCCAGCAGGGTCATTACCGCGGGGCCATCGGCCAGCATCGGATGCGCGGCGGTTGCCAGCTCGGCGGCGCGGTAGCGCTCCAGCAACACCGGGTGGGCGAACCGGCGAACCCGGGAGATGTCTGAACCCGACGCCGCGGCCACCTGCTCGACGGAGGCACCGGCGCGGATCTTGGCCTGAATCTCCTTGGGGCTCAGCATGTTGGTGACTTCCATGTCGAGGTGGGGTTGCTCCGGCGCCGCCGTTTTCTCGCGCAGCAGGTCACGCAGTCGATCGTCGGCCGCCAGCTTGAAGCGCTCCTCAAGGCCATCACTTTCGCAGATGATGTATTTGCTGTCGGCGTCGAGCCCAACCATTTTGAGTTCCCGCATGGCTTCTCCTCGCAGGCTTTGTGCAGGTCAGCTTCAATTTCTCCGGACCCATCACTGTGCCGCACTCTAGTCCAGCTAACGCCCACAACCTGTGCTGACACGCTGGGCGGTTTGCGCGCCGATGGCCGGACGGGCGGAATGGAATCGTCCGCCTCGCCCCCTCGCCGGACTAAAGCCGTTCGACGACCCAGTCGACGCACTGCGTCAGCGCGCTGACGTCATCGGGATCGACCGCGGGGAACATCGCGATCCGGAGCTGGTTGCGGCCGAGCTTGCGGTACGGCTCGGTGTCGACGATCCCGTTCGCCCGCAAAATCTTGGCGACCGCCGCGGCGTCGACGTCGTCGACGAAGTCGATCGTGCCCACCACCTGGGAGCGCAGCGCCGGGTCGGTGACGAACGGCGTGGTGTACGGCCGCTCCTGCGCCCACGAGTACAACCGCTGCGACGAGTCCGCCGTGCGCTTGACCGCCCAGTCGAGTCCGCCGTTGCCCAGCATCCAGTCCAGCTGTTCGGCCATCAGGGCGAGCGTGCCGATCGCCGGGGTGTTGTACGTCTGATCCTTCAGGCTGTTCTCGATTGCGATCGGCAGCGACAGGAAGTCGGGAACCCAGCGACCGGCCGCGGCGATGGCGTCGACCCGGGCCAGCGCGGCCGGGCTCATGACAGCCAGCCACAGTCCGCCGTCGCTGGCGAAGTTCTTCTGCGGCGAGAAGTAATAAGCATCGGTGTCGGTGATGTCGACCGGGAGGCCGCCGGCCCCGGACGTCGCATCGATCGCGACGAGTGCGTCACCCGATCCGGCCGGACGCTTGATCGGGACCGCGACGCCGGTCGACGTCTCGTTGTGCGCCCACGCGATCAGGTCAACCGACGGGTCGGTTTGCGGCTCGGGTGCGCTGCCGGCGTCGGCCTTGATGACAATCGGATCCTCGACGAACGGGTTCTTGGCGACGCAGGAGGCGAACTTCGAGCTGAATTCGCCGTAGGTCAGGTGCAGCGAGCGCTTGTCGATCAGTCCGAATGCGGCCGAATCCCAGAACGCGGTCGCGCCACCGTTGCCCAAGATGACCTCGTACCCGTCGGGCACGGAAAACAGCTCCGACACCCCCTTGCGCACCCGGCCCACCAGATTCTTGACCGGTGCCTGTCGGTGCGAGGTGCCGAACAACGCGGCCGCGGTGGTGGTCAGCGCCTGTAATTGTTCGGGTCGCACCTTGGAGGGGCCGCAGCCGAAGCGGCCGTCGCGGGGTTTGAGGTCAGCGGGGATCTGGAGCTGGTCAGCCATGCTCATCAGGGTAGTGAGCCGACCCGCGACGGTGCCGGGGCGGGCTGTTTGTTCTGCTGCGCCGATGGCTACACGCCGAGGACAAGGCCGGTAGGTGTGAGCCATGCCACACCAAGTCGGTGACCACCGGTCAGGCAACAGAGGTTATCGGGGCTCTAGTCAGTTCCCGGTACCTGCGGTACTGTTTAGACATACGACGTCCAAATGTAAACCTCGTTGGGGAGGGCTTGGATATGGCTAGGACACGAATGGTCCGGCGTTGGCGCAAGAAGATGGAAGTGCGCGACGACGCTGAGTACGTCAAGATGCTCGCCACACTGTCTGAGGGGTCGGTGCGGCGAAACTTCAACCCGTACACCGACATCGATTGGGAGTCACCCGAGTTCGCCGTCACCGAGAACGACCCGCGGTGGATTCTGCCGGCGACCGACCCGTTGGGGCGCCACCCCTGGTATCAGGCTCAGCCGCAAGAGCGCCAGATCAAGATCGGCATGTGGCGCCAGGCGAACGTGGCCAAGGTGGGTCTGCACTTCG
The DNA here is from genome assembly GCF_036409155.1 of Mycobacterium sp. 050128. Taxonomy (NCBI): domain Bacteria; kingdom Bacillati; phylum Actinomycetota; class Actinomycetes; order Mycobacteriales; family Mycobacteriaceae; genus Mycobacterium; species Mycobacterium sp. 050128. Next base: position 2,485,541 of record NZ_JAZGLW010000001.1, read on the forward strand.
AGTCGATCCTGATCCGCGGCCTGATGAACTACACGTTCTGGGTGCCGAATGGATCCCCGGAATACCGGTACTGCCTGCACGAATCGGTTGAAGAGTGCAACCACACCATGATGTTCCAGGAGATGGTCAACCGCATCGGCGCCGACGTCCCGGGTATGCCGCGGATGCTGAAGTGGCTCTCGCCGTTGGTTCCGCTGGTGGCTGGGCCGCTGCCGGTGGCGTTCTTCATCGGTGTGCTGGCCGGCGAGGAGCCCATCGATCACACGCAGAAAAACGTTCTGCGCGAAGGCAAGTCGCTGCATCCGATCATGGAACGGGTGATGGCGATTCACGTGGCCGAGGAAGCACGGCACATTTCGTTCGCGCACGAATTCCTGCGGAAGCGGTTGCCCGAGTTGACCAAGCGGCAGCGGTTCTGGACGGCGCTGTACCTGCCGTTGACCATGAAGATGTTGTGCCGGGCAATTGTGGTGCCGCCCAAGTCTTTCTGGCGCGAGTTCGACATTCCGCGCGAGGTCAAAAAGGAACTGTTCTTCCGGTCGCCGGAATCGCGTAAGTGGCTGTCCGACATGTTCGGTGATGTGCGCATGCTGGCCTACGACACCGGGCTGATGGAGAACCGGTCCGCACGGCTGATGTGGCGGATCTGCAAGATCAACGGCAAGCCGTCGCGCTACCGCAGCGAGCCGCAGCGTCAGCACCTGTCTGCTGTCCCGGCCGCGTAACCACCGCGAGTTCCTTTATGCCGCACGTTATTACCCAGTCGTGCTGTAACGACGGGTCCTGTGTCTTCGCCTGCCCGGTGAACTGCATCCACCCGTCACCGGATGAGCCGGGATTCGCGACGACGGAGATGCTCTACATCGATCCGGACGCCTGCGTGGACTGTGGCGCGTGTGTGAGTGCCTGTCCGGTGGGCGCGATTGCGCCCGACAACCGGCTGGAAGGCAAGCAACTGCCTTTCGTCGAGATCAACGCGTCGTTCTACCCGAAGCGACCGGCCGACGTGAAGCTGCCGCCGACGTCGAAGCTGGCGCCGGTGATCCCGGCCGCGCAGGTGCGTGCCCGCCGCCGGCCGCTGACCGTGGCGATCGTCGGGTCCGGCCCGGCGGCGATGTATGCCGCCGACGAGCTGCTCACCCAGCACGGCGTGCGGGTCAACGTCTTCGAAAAGCTGCCCACGCCTTACGGTTTGGTGCGCGCCGGGGTCGCCCCCGATCACCAGAACACCAAGAAGGTGACCGCGCTCTTCGACCGGGTCTCCCGGCATCGCCACTTCCGGTTTTATCTCAACGTCGAGGTGGGCAAGCACCTGAGCCACGCCGAGCTGCTGGCGCACCATCACGCCGTGCTCTACGCGGTCGGTGCGCCCGACGACCGACGACTCGACATCGACGGCATGGGCCTGCCCGGCACCGGCACCGCCACCGAGCTCGTCGCGTGGATCAACGGTCATCCCGACTCCGTCGATCTGCCGGTCGATCTCAGCCACGAACGCGTGGTGATCGTCGGCAACGGCAACGTCGCTCTCGACGTTGCCCGCATCCTCACGAGCGACCCGGACGAGTTGGCCCGCACCGACATCTCCGACCGTGCACTCGAGGTGCTTCGCCATTCGGCGGTCCGCGAGGTCGTCATCGCCGCCCGGCGCGGTCCCGCCCACTCGGCGTTCACCCTGCCCGAATTGATCGGCCTGACCGGCGCATCCGACGTGGTGCTCGATGCCGGCGACCACGACCTGGTGGAGCGCGATCTCGCCACCACCTCGGACACGTTGACCCGCAACAAGCTCGAGATCCTGAGCAAGCTCGGCGACGCGTCGATTCCGGGCACCCGCGGGCGCATCCGGCTGGCCTATCAGCTCACGCCCACCCGCGTCCTGGGTGAGCAGCGCGCCACCGGCGTGGAGTTCTCGATCACCGGCACCCAAGACACGCACCGGATCGATGCGGGCCTGGTGCTGACGTCGATTGGCTACCGCGGCAAGCTGATTCGCGATCTTCCGTTCGACGAGTCGACGTCGGTTGTTCCGAACGACGGCGGTCGTGTCGTCGACCCCGCCTCCGGTCGGGCGGTGACCGGGGCCTACGTAGCCGGGTGGATCAAGCGAGGGCCGACGGGATTCATCGGCACCAACAAGTCGTGCTCGTTCCAGACCGTCCAGTCGCTGGTGGCCGATTACAACGCAGGCACGCTGAACGACCCGGTGACCAAACCCGACGGCCTGGACCGGCTCGTGCACGCTCGTCAGCCCGGCGTCGTCGACTCCGCGGGATGGGCCGCCATCGATGCCGCCGAGATCGCCCGTGGCATCGACGACGGCCGCCCGCGTAACAAGTTCACCGATGTCGCCGACATGCTGGCTGTCGCGGCGACGGCGCCACCGGCGCCGAAACGCCGGCTGCTGGCGCGGCTGCTCGGTTAGCCTGCCTGCCCCGACATCGCCGCTTCGATCTCCTCCATGCTGACCTCGCGCACCGGCTGGCCCAGCGACCAGCGGTGACCGAACGGGTCTTCGACCACGCCATAGCGGTCGCCCCAGAACTGGTCCGCCAACGGGGCCACCACGGTTGCTCCCGCGTCGACTGCCTGCTTGAACTTCGCGTCGACATCGGTGACCGTCTGGTGGATTGTCACCGGCGTGCCGCCCAGCGACTTCGGTGTCATCGACTTACCGCCACAGGTCTCCGGGAAGTCGTCGTTGAGCATCACGGTGAATCCGTTGATGCGCAGCGCGGCGTGGATCAACCGGCCGTCGGGGCCGGGCACGCGCCCCAGCTCCTCGGCGCCGAAGGCCTTGACGTAGAAGTCGATTGCGGCCGCGGCATCGTCAACGACGAGGTGCGGGGACAGGGCGGGTTCGATGGTGATGGGCATTGTGATCTCCTTGCTGTCGTGTCGCGCGCCGGCCCCGGCTGGGGACTGGCTCACGGATATTGACTGCGCCCGCGATACAAACTCATCGCGGCGAGACCCATTCAAACGCCGGGCACCGACAAGTGGGTTAAGCGTGGATGAGAACCCGGTCCCAGCCCTCGACGGCCTCCGGGCTGCGCGGGCCCGGGCCCACGTAGATGGCCGATGGGCGCACCAGCTTGCCGAGCCGCTTCTGCTCGAGAATGTGCGCGCACCAGCCCGCGGTGCGCCCGCAGGTGAACATCGCCGGCATCATGTTGGCCGGCACCTCGGCGAAGTCCAGGATGACCGCGGCCCAGAACTCGACGTTGGTCTCGATCGCCCGGTCCGGACGCCGCTCGCGCAGCTCGGCCAGGGCCGCCTGCTCCAGCGCGACCGCGACCTCATGGCGCGGCGCTTTGAGTCGCTCGGCGGTGGCGCGCAGTACTCGCGCCCGGGGGTCTTCCGCGCGGTAAACGCGGTGCCCGAATCCCATCAGCTTGTCGCCGCTGTCCAGGATCTTCTTGACCAGACCTCGCGCGTCACCGGTGCGCTCGACCTCTTCGATCATCGGCAACACCCGCGCCGGCGCGCCACCGTGCAGCGGACCGCTCATCGCCCCGATCGCCCCCGACAACGCGGCGGCGACGTCGGCGCCGGTGGACGCGATCACCCGCGCGGTGAACGTCGAGGCGTTCATGCCGTGCTCGGCAGCCGACACCCAATACGCGTCGATGGCCTCGACGTGCCGCGGGTCGGGCTCACCCTGCCAGCGGGTCATGAAACGTGCTGTGACGGTTGGGCATTCATCGATCACCCGCTGCGGCACCGCCGGCTGGTAGATTCCTCGCGCGGACTGCGCGACATAGGACAGTGCCATTACCGACGCCCGGGCCAGCTGGTCGCGGGCGAGGCTCTCATCGGTGTCGAGCAGCGGCTTGTAGCCCCAGATCGGTGCCAGCATCGCCAGCCCCGCCTGAACGTCGACGCGCACATCGCCGGTGTGGATCGGCAACGGGAACGGCTCGGCGGGCGGCAAACCGTGGCCGAACCTACCGTCGACCAGAAGAGCCCAGACATCGCCGAAAGTCACCTGCTGATTCACCAGATCTTGGATGTTGACGCCGCGGTAGCGCAGCGCGCCGCCGTCTTTATCCGGTTCGGCGATCTCGGTGGTGAAGGCCACGACGCCCTCGAGACCGGGGACAAAATTTTCCGGGACAACAGACATAGGAAAATTCTTGCACCTCGGCTTCTTGCCGACGCTACCGGCCGGTAGCTACCGCCGGTAGCGTTGGTCCGATGGCCGGACCAGACCCCTTGACGGACCGAGATCACCTGCAACGGATGCGCGTGGAATACGGGTCGGCGGAGCGCGACGGCAGCTCCGATCTCGACGCCTCCTGGCTCGACGAGGGATGGGTTGCGCTGCTGCGGGCGTGGATTGAAGACGCCGAACGTTTCGGGGTCTCCGAGCCCAACGCGCTGGTGCTGGCGACGGTCGCGGACGGCAAGCCGATGAGCCGCACGGTGCTGTGCAAGAGCGTCGATGAGACCGGCATCACCTTCTTCACCAACTACGACTCGGCCAAGGGCGTCGAGCTGGCCGAGACGCCGTACGCGTCGGCGACCTTTCCCTGGTACCTGCTGGGGCGCCAGGTGCACGTCCGCGGCGCGGTGACCAAGGTCGACCCGCAGAACACCGCGGACTACTGGTCCAAGCGGCCGCGCGGCTCACAGCTGGGCGCGTGGGCCTCGCATCAGTCGCAGCCGATTGCATCCCGGGCGGCGCTGCTCGATCAGCTCGCCGAAGTGACCGCCCGGTTCGCCGATTCCGAGAGCGTCCCGGTGCCGCCGAACTGGGGTGGGTACCTGATCGCGCCCGAGGCGGTGGAGTTCTGGCAGGGCCGGGAAAACCGGCTGCATAACCGCATTCGGGTCGCCGGCGGCCGCGTGGAACGCCTGCAGCCCTGATCACATGCGAAGCTCATCTGTGAGGCCTAACACCGCACGATAAGGCGCGGTTCACCTCAAGGAAAGCGGTGCGGTCAGCAGACCCGACCCCGGGCAGGCGCATCGCCGCGAGAACGACTACCTTCAGCTGTACGCACCTAGTCAGGCGCAGCCATACCAGCCAGAGCGCAAAGGGGTTCTCGTGGCCGACACCGACGACACCGCAAATCTGAAGTACCCAGGCGGTGAGATCGACCTGCAGATCGTCAAAGCCACCGAAGGCGCCGACGGTATTGCTCTTGGTCCGCTGTTGTCCAAGACCGGCTACACGACGTTCGACAACGGCTTCGTCAACACGTCCGCGTGCAAGAGCTCGATCACGTACATCGACGGTGACGCCGGCATCCTGCGTTACCGCGGTTACCCGATCGATCAGCTCGCCGAGAAGTCGACCTTCCTCGAGGTCTCCTACTTGCTGATCTACGGCGAGTTGCCCACCACCGACCAGCTGGCCGACTTCACCAAGCGAATCCAGCTGCACACGATGCTGCACGAGGACCTCAAGCGGTTCTTCGACGGCTTCCCGCGCAACGCGCACCCGATGCCGGTGTTGTCCAGCGCCGTCAACGCGCTGTCGGCGTACTACCCCGATTCGCTGGACCCGATGGACACCGAGGACGTCGAGCTGTCGACGATCCGGTTGCTGGCCAAGCTGCCGACGATCGCCGCCTACGCCTACAAGAAGTCGGTCGGCCAGCCGTTCCTCTACCCGGACAACTCGATGTCGCTGGTGGAGAACTTCCTGCGGATGACGTTCGGGCTGCCCGCCGAGCCGTACCAGGCCGACCCCGAGGTGGTTCGGGCGCTGGACATGCTGCTGATCCTGCACGCCGACCACGAGCAGAACTGCTCGACGTCGACGGTTCGGCTGGTGGGGTCCTCGCAGGCCAACCTGTTCACCTCGATCTCGGGCGGCATCAACGCGCTGTGGGGGCCGCTGCACGGCGGCGCCAACCAGGCCGTGCTCGAGATGCTTCAGCAGATCCGCGAAAGCGGGGACGACGTCAGTGAGTTCGTCCGCAAGGTGAAGAACCGCGAAGAGGGCGTCAAGCTGATGGGCTTCGGCCACCGGGTCTACAAGAACTACGACCCGCGGGCCCGAATCGTCAAGGAGCAGGCCGACAAGATCCTGGCCAAGCTGGGCGGCGACCCGTTGCTGGATATCGCCAAGCAGCTCGAAGAGGCCGCGCTGACCGACGACTACTTCATCGAGCGCAAGCTGTACCCGAACGTCGACTTCTACACCGGGCTGATCTACCGGGCACTCGGCTTCCCCGTCCGGATGTTCACCGTGCTGTTCGCGCTGGGCCGGCTGCCGGGCTGGATCGCGCACTGGCGTGAGATGCACGACGAGGGTGACAGCAAGATCGGCCGTCCGCGCCAGATCTACACCGGCTACACCGAGCGCGACTACGCCCCCATCGACGGGCGCTAGGTGACCGGGCAGGCCCCGGCGAACACTGCTTGAAGTACCGCCATCGCGGCGTTGTGCCCGCCGATGCCGGACACTGCGCCACCGCGGCGAGCACCGGAGCCGCACACCATGATTCGTTCGTGGGCGGTGGCCACACCCCATTGACGGGCCGGGCTGTCGAGCGCCTCGTCGTCGTCCGCGAACGGCCAGGACAGGGCGCCGTGAAAGATGTTGCCCGCCGTCATCGCCAGCGTGTGCTGCAGATCCAGCGTGGTCGTCGTCTCGATGCAGGGCCGGCCCTGCGCGTCGCTCATCAGCACGTCCTGGATCGGTTCGGCCAGAACGGAATTCAGCGACGCCAGCACCGACTCCGTCAGCTGGTCGCGCGAGACGGTGTCCATCAACGGGTGCGGTGTGTGCAAGCCGAATACGGTCATCGTCTGCGCCCCCGACTCGCGCAGCCCGGCCGGCAGGATGCTCGGGTCGGTCAGCGAATGGCAATACGCCTCACACGGCAACGGATCCGGTAGCCTGCCGGCGGCCGCGCGTGCGTAGGCCGTATCCAGTTGGCTCCACGTCTCGTTGACGTGAAACGTGCCGGCGAACGCCTGTTCGGGGGTGACGCTGTCGTCGCGCAATCGGGGCAGCCGCGCCAGCACCATGTTCACCTTCACCTGCGACCCCGGCGCCATCGGTGCCGGCGGCTCACCGAGCAGCTCGGCCAGCACCGTCGGGGTGACGCCGGCCAGAATGAACCGGCCTCGAACCTGACGCTCTTCGCCGTCCTGGTAATAGCGGACCTGGCCGTCCGGCTCCACACCGTAAACCTCTGCGCCGGTAACTATTTCGGCCCCATGACGGACAGCGGCGGCAGCCAGGGCAGCCGTCAGCGCGCCCATCCCGCCGATCGGGACGTCCCAGTCCCCGCCGAGCACGTGATACAGAAAGCAGATGTTCTGGCGCAGCGACGGATCGTCGAGACGCGCGAACGTGCCGATCAACGCGTCGGTGGCGATCACGCCGCGGACCAGGTCGTCGCGCACCGCGTCGGCGATCGCGCGTCCGATCGGCTCTTCGACGATCGACCGCCATGCCGCGTCGGCAGCCGGATCGCCGCGGTCGCAGACGAGGCCGCGGGCCTGCTCGCGGGTGCGCAGCGGCTCGGTCAGCGTCGGCCACAGCGGCTCGGTCACCAGGCAGGCGCGCCGGTAGAAATCGGCGAAACCGTGCTCGTCGTCGGCGGCGCCGACCGCGCGGAACGACTCCTGGGACCCGACCAGCAGCCCGCGACGCCCGCCCGTCGCGGGCTGGGGTGTGTAGGACGAAAATTGCCGCCGGGCCAGCCGTACTTCGGCGCCCAGGTCGGCGACAATGCGCGGTGGCAACAGGCTGACCAGGTACGAGTACCGCGACACCCGGACCTCGACGCCGTCGAAGGCCTGCGCCGACACCGCGGCCCCGCCGATGTGCCCCAACCGCTCCAGCAACCGCACCCGCAGACCGGCTCGGGCCAGGTAGCCGGCTGCCACCAGGCCGTTGTGGCCCCCGCCCACGACGACTACGTCGGAATCCGGGTCGCAATCCGGCGCGCCACCGAGGGACATGGCTAGCCCAGGTAGCCCTCGACCTGGTCGCCGGGGCGCACCGCGGCCTCACGCGGATCACCACCGGTTTCGCGCAGCGCGCGCCGCTGACGTAGCAGATCCCAGCACTGGTCGAGTTCGACCTCGACCCGCCGGAGCCGTTCATGCTCCTCGGACTCGCTGATGTCGCGGTGCTGCACTTGTGCCCTCAGGCTTTTCTCCTCCGCGACCAGGTTGCGGATGTGCGCCAGGGTTTCGCTGTCGGTCGGTTTACTGCCCATTGCTCTAGTGTGCCCGACGCATCGGGTGACAACGGGCGCGGTCGGTAGGCTGCATTATCGCCCGCGGGACGGACGCGTCAGGGTGCCGGAATCGAGGAGGGGGCGGTCGTGGGCCCAGGGGCGCGTTGCGGCGGGCCGCCCGACGCGTCGCGCCGGACCCCGATCTCCTACCGGCGTTCGCTGGGCTGGCTGATCGGTTTGGTGGTTATTCCCTTGCTGATAGCCGCAATCGGCTACGCCCCGTCACCGGCCGCCCATGCGCCCCCGGTGGCCGCGTCGTCAGACAAGCCCGGCAAGCCGCCGTTGTCGCTGGCGCCGCTCTCAATTGCCCGCAACGGCAACGACATAACCCTCACCGGCGAATTCCCCGACGATTACGCGAAAGCCGTGCTGACGAAGGCGCTGAAAGGTGCATTGCCCGCCGGCGTCAACATCATCGACCGAATCCAAATCAACCCGAATGTCGACACGCTCGATTTCTCCAATGCCGGGCCGATTTTCAAGAACAGCGCGTCGATTACCGACTTCGGTCTCACCGTCAACGGGGACATGATCACCTTGACCGGAACCGCGGCGTCGCAAGACCAGAAGACGACGATTGACACGCAGGCCGCCCGCACGTGGTCAAATCTGACGGTCGTCGACCAGCTTGCCGTTGACGGCTCGCCGATGGTCGTGCCACGAGTCGCCGGGTCGAAATCGTGGGGTGGTCAGGCAGGACCCCGGCATGGATCTCGTGATCCACTGGTTGTGGTATCTACTGGCCTTCGCGGCGGGCTCGGCGGTCGCCTGGTTGATAGCCGTGGCCATGGGTGTGCGCCGATGACCCATCTGAACTGGTGGCTCTTCGGCGTGTCGTTCGCAATGGGATTGGTGTTGACGTTTGCGTTTTTGGGCAGGCCCGTCAAACGTGAAGTGGCACTTGATGTCCCGGTCGATCACCCGGTGATACCCGACCCTCCGACGACGAAGATTCCCGTCGCGCAACGGGAGTCGCCGACCAGGAAGATCGCGGTGCCGCCGCCCGCCCCGTACGGGCCCGGCTCCGCGCCGGCCGGCCCCGGCGGCCGTGGACCGGCCGGATGGTTGGTCAAGGCGCGCACCGATACCCGGCTTTACTACACCCCCGACACCGCCGATTACGACCCCGCGATCGCGCAGGTGTGGTTCTGCGACGAGCAGTCGGCCTTGAGGGCGGGATTTACGCCGTGGCACAACAACTCCGGCACGTGAGGGGTTAACTCGGGGCGGGCAGGCGCAGCAGCAGCCGCGCACCGCCCAGCGGGCTGTCTTGCAGCGACGCCGTCCCGCCGTGCAAATGGGCTTGCTGGGCCACCAGGGCCAACCCCAGACCGGAGCCCGAGTGCGATGCCGTGGACCCACGTGAGAAGCGCTCGAACACCACCTGGCGCTCGCCTTCGGGCACGCCACTGCCGTTGTCGTCGACGGCGATTTCCACTCCGGCGCGCGAACTGACCGCCGACAGCTGGACCCGGGTGGCGCCGCCGTGTTTGACGGCGTTGGCGATCGCGTTGTCGACCGCGAGGCGCAACCCGGCCGGCATCCCCACGATGATGCAGGTCGGCGAGGGCACCAACGAGACATCCAGGTCGGGGTAGACCCTGCTCGCGTCGTGGGCGGCGCGGTCCAGCAGTTCGGTGATGTCGACCGGCACGTGGTCGTCAGAGGTGGACAGTTCGCCCTGCGCCAACCGCTCCAGCGCGGTCAGCGTCGCCTCGATGCGGGACTGGGTCCGGATGACGTCGCGGAGCACCTCGTTGCGCTGGTCGTCGGGCATATCGAGGGTCGAGAGCACCTCGAGGTTGGTGCGCATCGCGGTCAGGGGAGTGCGGAGTTCGTGGGAGGACACGGCAGCGAAATCGCGCGCCGACGAGAGTGCCTCCTTGGTTCGGTTCTGTTCGTCCCAGATGCGTTGCAGCATCCCGCGCATGGCATCGGCGACCTCGACGGCCTCGGTGGCGCCGTGCACTTCGACCCGGGGTGCCTCGTCGCCCGCATCGATCAATCGGGTTTGCTGTGCAAGCTGTTTGAACGGTCGCACCGCGAAAGAGGCCAGCAGCCAAGCGAACACCGTCGACGCGAAGATGGCAAAGCCACAGATGAGCAGCACCCTGCGGTGCAGATTGTTGGTCTCGGCGAGGGTGGCGTCATACGTCGCGCCGACGGCCAGCGAGGTCGGCTCCGGCCCCGGGATCTCCACCGTGCGAACCCGGTAGCGCACACCGTCCACGTACGTATCGGCATAGTCGACGTCCAGCCTGGGCAGCGTCACGTCGGAATTCGACTTCACCAGGCTGCCGCGCCGGATCGTCATGATCGCGTCACGGTCGTTGGGCGAGCGCGGAATCTCGTCCAGGCCGCGTGGCAGGAATGGGATCGCGAAACCGGCGGCCTCGTCGAGCCGGCGGTCCAGCCGCTCCTTACGGTCGTTGCTGATGCCGACCCAGACGACGGCGCCGACGATCAGCACCGGAATCGCGGCACCGATGGCCGTCGCGAGCACCACCCGGGTCCGCAGCGAGGGCGTACGGGCCAAGATCCGCGACAGGAATTTCATGGCTGTGCTGCCTACCGCGTCTTTACTGCATCCGCAGAACGAACCCAACTCCACGGACGGTGTGCAGCAACCTGGGGCCACCGTTGGCCTCCAGCTTGCGGCGCAGGTACCCGATGAAGACGTCGACGACGTTGGTGTCGGCGGCGAAGTCATAACCCCACACCAGCTCCAGCAGCTGCGCGCGGGACAGCACGGCGGTCTTGTGCTCGGCCAGCACGGCCAGCAGGTCGAACTCGCGCTTGGTCAGGTCGACGTCGACGCCGTTGACCCGAGCCCGCCGGCCGGGAATGTCGACTTCCAGCGGGCCGACGGTGATGGTTTCCGACGAGGTCGACGCGACGGCACCGCGGCGGCGTAGCAGCGCCTTGACCCGGGCGACCAGCTCGGCCAGCACGAATGGTTTGACCAGGTAGTCGTCGGCGCCTGCCTCCAGGCCCGCGACGCGGTCGTCCACCGAGCTGCGCGCCGACAGCACGCAGACCGGGACGTCGTTGTCCATCGCCCGCAGGGCGGTGACCACGCTGACGCCGTCCAGCACCGGCATGTTGATATCGAGCACGATCGCGTCGGGCCGGGTTTCGGTGGCGCTGCGCAGGGCCTCGGCCCCGTCGACGGCGGTGGACACTTCGAAGCCGGAAAGCCGCAGGCCGCGTTCTAGCGAGGCAAGCACATCGGAGTCGTCGTCGACGACCAAGACGCGAGGTGAGCTGACGCCAGAGTCCATGCCGCCCATTTTGCCGGATTGTTGCCGTGAACGGGTCATCGGGGAGTGACCCGGTGCCCAAATGGTTACGTTTTCGAGTCTCGGCCGCGACTGGCGATCGGTACCGCCGTGTCATGATCGAATCCAGATGGCAGGCCAAGACATTGGAGGTCTTGGTCAGCGTTGTTGTTGCGGGCCTTCGATTTCGGTGCCACCCCGCGTAACGGAACTCCGAGAGACGGAATCGTTGTGACTGAGGCCATGCGCCCGCCGGATGCACCTGCCGTCCTGCGGTCGATGAACCAGGAGGTGATGGCGGCATCGGGCCGCGTCGCCGAAATCTCCGATGCGCCGGGCGATATCGCCGGCGGACCCAGCGCCCAACCTGGCCCGGCCGGCCGTCTTGAGCTGCACGACGTGGGCTTTCGGGTGCCCGACCGGGTCGCGGGCGACAAATGGTTGCTTCGCCATGTCACGCTGGTTGTCCAACCCGGCGAGACGGTGGCCCTGGTCGGCGCACTGGGCGTGGGGAAATCGCTACTGACAGCGCTGCTTTCCCGGCTCTATGACGCCTCGGAAGGGCGGATACTGCTGGACGGCAGGGATATTCGCGACATGTCGCTGCCGTCACTGCGCTGCGCGGTGTGTACGGCATTCGAGGACCCGACGGTGTTTTCGATGTCGGTGGCCGAGAACCTCCGGATGGGCCGGCCGGATGCCACCGACGCGGAATTGTCCGCGGCGATCGACATCGCGGCGGCGCGGTTCGTCTACGACCTGCCTTTCGGGGTCGATACCCGCATCGGCGAACAGGGCATTCGGCTCTCCGGCGGTCAGCGCCAGCGCTTGTGCCTGGCCCGGGCGATTGTCGCGACGCCCAGACTCCTGGTGATCGACGAGGCCCGGTCCGGGCTCGACGCGCATACCGGGACCGAGACCGCCGCGGGGCTGCGGGTGGCGCTGAAGGGCGCCACCGGCATCGTCGTCGCGCGCCGGCTGTCCACCATGCTGCTCGCGGATCGGGTGGCGTTCCTGGACGAGGATGCGTCGGGGCCCACGATCACCCATGTCGGCAGGCATGCAGAGCTTTTCGCTCGAGTACCGCGATATCGCCAGCTATTGACCACACGTCGCAGACCCGTCGGCGACGCCACAGACCGCACCACACGAGACTTCAAGATCTAACTGCAATCGCTTCTGCACTATGCAGCGCGTATTACGCTGTGCGTCAAGGTAATCCGATGCCGCGGTAGCGGCGCAGCCGCTCGGCAATCCGCTCGTCGCCGGGGATGCCGCGCAGCGCGTGCACCTCCGCGGCAATCGCACCCGACAATCGCTGGGAGAACTCGAGCGGCTCGTCGGCGGCGTCGGGATGCTCGGGCACGATGGCGTCGACGATCCCGGACCGCAGCAGGTCAGCCGACCGAATGCCTTGGGCCGCAGCGAGTTCAGGCGCATGCGCGGTGTCGCGGAAGACGATCGCGCTGGCGCCCTCGGGCGGCAGCGGGGCCAGCCAGCCGTGCAGCGCGGCCAGGACCCGGTCGGCCGGCACCATGGCCAGCGCCGGCCCGCCGCTGCCCTGGCCCAGCAGGACCGACACCGTCGGGGTGTCCAGCGTCACCAGCTCGGCCACGCATTGGGCGATCTGACCCGCCAGCCCGCCCTGCTCAGCTTCGGCCGACAGCGCGGGCCCGGCGGTGTCGATCACCAGGACCAGCGGCAGCCGCAGCTCGGCGGCCAGCGCCATGCCGCGGCGGGCCTCCCGCAACGACGCGGGCCCCACCAGGCCGCCGGTCAGGCGCTGCTGGCCGAGGACCACCGCGGGTTGGCCGGCGAATCGAGCCAGCGCCAACAGCGTGGTCGCCGCTTCCCCGATGCCGGTACCGGACAGCAGCACCAGGTCGGTGGCGCCGTGGCGCAGCAGATGCCCAACACCCGGCCGGTCCGGTCGCCGCGACGCAATCACCGAATCCCAGGCCGGCACATCGGGTATCGATTCGCGGGGCGGCACGGCGGGCAGCGGCTCGGGAGCGTCGGCGATGACGGTCAGCGCGCGATCCACCGTCCGGCGCAGTTCGTCGATCGCGACGACGCCGTCGATCACCCCGTGCCGCTGCAGGTTCTCCGCGGTCTGGATGCCCTTGGGGAACGGTTCGCCGTAGAGCTGCTCGTACACCCGTGGCCCGAGGAACCCGATCAGCGCGCCCGGCTCGGCGACGGTGATATGACCCAGCGATCCCCATGAGGCGAACACCCCGCCGGTGGTCGGGTTGCGCAGGTAGACGAGGTAGGGCAGGTGCGCCCGTTTGTGCAGCCGGACGGCCGCGGCGATCTTCACCATCTGCAGGAACGCGACGGTGCCTTCCTGCATGCGGGTGCCGCCGGAGCTCGGCGAGGCCAGCAGTGGGAGCCGCTCGGCCGTGGCCCGCTGCACGGCGGTGGTGATTCGTTCGGCCGCCGCCACCCCGATCGACCCGCCGAGGAAACCGAACTCGCATACCACGATCGCCACCCGGCGCCCGTGTAGTCGCCCCTCGCCGGTCAGCACTGCTTCGTCCAGGCCGGTGGCGGCCCGGGCGTCGGCGAGCTCGCGCGCATAGGCCTCGCTGGTCGGTATCTGTAGCGCAGCGCTGTCCCAGCTGACAAACGAGCCCTCGTCCAGCACTGCATCCTGCAGTTGTTCGGTCGTGATGCGACTCACGCGGCCAGGCTATATAGGCTGGCGCCCATGATCGGTATCACGCAGGTCGAAGCCGTAATGACCATCGAGTTGCAGCGTCCCGAGCGTCGCAACGCCCTGAACTCACAGCTCGTCGACGAGCTGCGGGAGGCGGTGCTGAAGGCCGGGGACGGATCCACCCGCGCGATCGTGCTGACCGGGCAGGGCACGGTGTTCTGCGCCGGCGCGGACCTGTCCGGCGATGCGTTTGCCGCCGACTACCCGGACCGGCTCATCGAGCTGCACAAGGCCCTGGACGCCGCTCCCATCCCGGTGATCGGCGCGATCAACGGCCCCGCCATCGGCGCCGGCCTGCAGCTGGCCATGCAATGCGATCTGCGAGTCGTCGCCCCGGACGCGTTCTTTCAATTTCCGACGTCGAAATACGGTCTGGCCCTGGATAATTGGAGCATCCGGCGATTGTCGTCGCTGGTCGGCCACGGCCGGGCCCGGGCGATGCTGCTGACGGCGGAGAAGTTGACCGCCGAGACCGCGCTGCAGACCGGGATGGCCAACCGGATCGGGACGCTGCAGGACGCCCAGGTCTGGGGCGCCGAGATCAGTGGGCTGGCGCCGCTGGCGATTCAGCACGCCAAGCGGGTACTCAACGACGACGGTTCGATCGAGGAGGCCTGGCCGGTGCACAAGGAACTGTTCGACAAGGCGTGGGGCAGCCAGGACGTGATCGAGGCGCAGGTCGCCAGGGTGGAGAAGCGGCCGCCGAGGTTCCAAGGGGCCTGACGGTGATGGTGCCCGCAGCGCTTCGCCTGGCCGCCGGCACGGTGTCGCTCGCCGCCGGGGGGTGGATGTTGCGTGCGCTGCATGGGGCGCCGGCCGCGCTGGGTGCCGACCCGTCGTCGATCCGCGACGTGACGCAGCACTCGCCCAATGTGCGCGACGGCGTCTTCGTCAACCTCGACCCCGCCTCGAATGCCAACTTGGACCGCGAGCAGTTTGCGCTGATCGCGTGGGAATTCGTAGGGCGACGCGGGCGCAGCCGCCCGCCGGGGCCGATCCCGCTGGGTGCGCCGGGGACCTTTGACGCCACCCCGGGCCGGTTGGCCGTCAGTTGGCTGGGCCACTCGACCGCCCTGGTGGAGATCGACGGCTACCGGGTGCTGACCGATCCGGTGTGGAGCCACCGTTGCTCACCGTCGGACGTGGTCGGACCCGAGCGCCTGCATCCGCCGCCGGTGGAGCTCGAAGCGCTGCCCGCCGTCGACGCGGTGGTGATCAGCCATGACCACTACGACCACCTCGACATCGACACCGTCACGGCGTTGGCCCGCACCCAGCGGGCGCCGTTCTTCGTCCCGCTCGGCGTGGGCGCACACCTGCGCGCATGGGGCATACCGGGGCACCGCATCGTCGAGCTCGACTGGAATGAAAGTGGTCACGTCGACGAGCTGACCCTGAGTTGCTTTCCGGCACGGCACTTTTCGGGTCGCTTCCTGGACCGTAACACCACGCTGTGGGCGTCGTGGGGAATCGCCGGTCCCAGTCACCGCGCCTATTTCGGCGGGGACACCGGATACACGAAGAGCTTCCAGCAGATCGGTTCCGAGCACGGACCGTTCGACCTGACCCTGTTGCCCATCGGCGCCTACAACCCGGGATGGCCCGACATTCACATGAATCCCGAAGAGGCGGTCCGGGCCCACCTCGATCTCACGGCCGGCGGGTCCGGCCTGTTGGTGCCGATCCACTGGGGCACCTTCCGGCTGGCACCACACCCGTGGGCCGAGCCGGTCGAGCGGATGCTGGCGGCCGCCGAAGCCGCCGGAGTCGCGGTGGCGGTTCCGGCCCCCGGGCAACGACTGGATCCGTCCGGGCCGCTGCGATTCAACCCGTGGTGGCGGTTATAGAGCTATCGGTTAACGCACAACGCAATTCGGTGTATGCGCGAGTCAGATCGTCGAGGGTGAACCCTCGGTTGAGGCCGCTGGGGTTGGGTAGTACCCACGCCGTGGTGTCGGCGAATCCGGGGGCGTAGCGGCCCCAGGGGATTCTCGATACGCCGGTCATCGCGGCCAGGGCACGCTTGCCGAGGAAGCCGATCGCGCGCGGCGCGTAACGTCGCATCTTCGCTTCGAACTCGGCTCGGGCGTGCCGGAACTCCTCGGTCGAGACGTCGCTGGCCCTTCGAGTCGGTCGCGCAACGACCGCGGTGATGCCGCAACCGTAGTCGAGCAATCGGCGCTCATCCTCGGGGCGTAACCGCGTATCGGTGAAGCCGGCCAGCTGCAATACGGACCAGAACCGGTTGCTGCGATTCGAGAAATTGTGCCCGTCGGCGGCGGCCGTCGCAGCCGGGTTCATGCCACAGAAGACGACGTCGAGACCCGGGGCAAGGATGTCCGATTCATAATGCATCATGGTGATACTCCCATCGGGCGAGCACGCTAAAGTCTGCGGGCATGACGAAACGCGCGGCCCTCGCCGCTGTCGTGTTGTTGCTGTCGCTGGTCGGATGCGGCTCCGGTCATCCCATATCGAGCCCGCTCTCGACGTTGTCTGAAGCACCTCCCAACGAGGTGTCGGGCCTGGACGTTCCCGCCGGCCGCATCGACGCCGCCATCGCGAAGGTCGACGGCCTGGTCGACGACCTGATGCGCAGCACCGGCGTCCCCGGCCTGTCGGTCGCCATTGTTCGTGGCGGAAAGACGGTGTACGCCAAGGGCTTCGGAGTGAAGGACGCGACCAAAGGCAACGGCCAAGACAACAAGGTCGACGCGGACACCGTCTTCCAGTTGGCATCGGTGTCGAAATCGGTGGGCGCGACCGTGGTCGCACACGAAGTGGCTAGCAATGTCGTCACCTGGGACACGCCGGTGGTGTCCAGACTGCCGTGGTTTGCGCTGTCGGATCCCTACGTCACCAGCCATGTGACCATCGCCGACCTGTACTCGCACCGCTCCGGGCTGCCCGATCATGCCGGCGACAAGCTCGAGGATCTCGGGTATGACCGCCGGCAAGTGCTGGAGCGTCTGAAGTACCTGCCGCTGGCTCCCTTTCGAAGTAGCTACTTCTACACCAACTTTGGCTTGACCGCAGCCGCCGAGGCGGTGGCGGCAGCCGCGGGCAAACCCTGGGAGGACCTGTCCGACGAGGTGCTCTACCGCCCCCTCGGTATGGCGTCGACGAGTTCGAAGTACGCCGATTATCTGGCCCGGCCCAACCGCGCGGTGCTGCATGTCAAGGTTGGCGACAAGTGGGAGCCACGCTTCCAGCGTGACCCCGACGCGCAGACCCCGGCGGGTGGGGTGAGTTCGTCGACCAACGACATGGCGCGCTGGCTGACAATGGTGATGGCCAACGGAACCTACAACGGGCAGCAGATCACCTCGCCCGAAGCTCTGCTGCCCGCGATCACGCCGCAGGTCGTTTCGTCGCCCGCGTCATCGCCAAAAGCCCGGGCCGGGACCTATGGTCACGGTTTCAACACGTCGGTGACCTCGTCGGGACGCACCGAGTACAGCCACTCCGGCGCCTTCGGATCGGGCGCAGCGACCAACTTCGTCGCGATGCCGTCCGAGGACGTCGGCATCATCGCGTTGACCAACGGTGCGCCCTACGGCATTCCGGAAGCGCTGACCGCCCAATTCATGGACCTGGTGCAGTACGGCCAAATTCGTGAGGATTGGCCTGCGCTGTACAACCATGCAATCGGCTGGATGAACAACGCCGAGGGTTCGCTGGTCGGCAAGCAGGCCCCCGCGAATCCCGCGCCGGCCCGGCCGCTCACCGACTACCTGGGCGTCTACGCCAGCGACTACTGGGGCCCGGCCGTCGTGACCCAGAACAACGGGCAACTTCAGCTCGCGCTGGGGCTGAAGAATCAGGCATTCGGACTCACGCACTGGGACGGCGACACCTTCACCTTCTCGATCACCGACGAAAATGCCCCGCCCGGAACGATTTCCAAGGCTGTGTTTTCCGGGAACACCCTGAACCTGGAGTACTACGACTCCGACAAGCTGGGAACGTTCACCCGATGAATCGCGGGCTAACCGATGCAGAGGTGGCGCAGCGGGTAGCCGACGGTCACAGCAACGCGGTTTTGGCACGTGCCGCCCGCAGCACCGCGGACATCGTCCGCGCCAACGTCTTCACCCGGATCAACGCGATCCTGGGCGTGCTGCTGGCGATTGTGCTCGCGACCGGCTCGGTCATCAACGGGCTGTTCGGCCTGCTGATCATCGCCAACAGCGTCATCGGGATGATTCAGGAGATCCGGGCCAAACAGACGTTGGACGCCCTCGCGATCGTCGGTCAGGCAAAACCTCTGGTGCGCAGGCAATCGGGGACCGCGACACTGCTGCCCAGCGAGGTGGTGCTCGACGACGTCATCGAGCTCGGCCCCGGAGATCAGATCGTCGTCGATGGCCAGGTGCTCGAGGAAGACAACCTGGAGGTCGACGAATCGCTGCTGACCGGCGAGGCGGACCCGATCGGCAAGGACGTCGGCGACGCCGTCATGTCGGGGAGTTTCGTCGTCGCCGGCACCGGCGCCTATCGTGCGACCAAGGTCGGCCCGGCGGCCTATGCCGCCAAGCTCGCCGAGGAGGCAAGCAAGTTCACCCTGGTGAAATCCGAACTGCGCAACGGCATTAACCGGATTCTGCAGTTCATCACCTATCTGTTGGTGCCGGCCGGTCTGCTGACGATCTACACGCAGCTGTTCACCACCACGCATGCGGGCTGGCGGCAGGCGGTGCTGCGCACGGTTGGCGCGCTGGTGCCGATGGTGCCCGAGGGCCTGGTGCTGATGACCTCGATCGCGTTCGCGGTCGGCGTCATCAGGCTGGGGCAACGTCGTTGCCTGGTACAGGAATTGCCCGCGATCGAAGGATTGGCCCGCGTCGACGTGGTGTGCGCCGACAAGACCGGCACGCTGACCGAAAGCGGCATGCGGGTATGCGACGTCGTCGAACTCACCGGCAACAAGGCTATGCCCGACGCGCTGGCCGCGCTGGCCGCGGCCGACCGCCGCCCCAATGCCAGCATGCGGGCGATCGCCGAGACCTTTGCCGAGTCGCCCGGCTGGATCGTCACGGCCACAGCACCTTTCAAGTCGGCCACCAAATGGAGCGGTGTGTCCTACGCCGACCACGGGAACTGGGTGATAGGCGCGCCCGACGTATTGCTCGATCCGGCTTCGGTCGCTGCCGCACAGGCCGAACGGATCGGCGCCCGGGGATTGCGGGTACTGCTGCTCGGCGCCGCCGATGTTGCCGTGGACCACCCGGACGCGCCGGGTCAGGTCACGCCGGTCGCGCTGGTGGTGCTCGAGCAGAAGATACGCCCGGACGCCCGCGAAACGGTGGAGTACTTTGCCGCCCAAGGTGTTTCGGTGAAGGTGATCTCCGGTGACAACGCAGTATCGGTCGGCGCTGTCGCCGCGAGGCTCGGGCTGCACGGCGAAGCGCTGGACGCGCGCCAATTGCCCACGAACGCAGCGGAATTGGCCGACGCGCTGGACACCTGCACAACCTTCGGCCGGGTGCGGCCCGATCAGAAACGGGCCATCGTGCACGCCCTGCAAGAGCACGGGCACACCGTGGCCATGACCGGCGACGGCGTCAACGACGTGCTGGCGCTCAAGGACGCCGACATCGGCGTGGCGATGGGTGCCGGAAGCCCGGCATCGCGCGCGGTGGCGCAGATCGTGTTGCTGGACAACAGGTTCGCGACGTTGCCCTACGTCGTCGGCGAAGGCCGGCGGGTGATCGGCAACATCGAGCGGGTCGCCAACCTGTTTCTGACGAAAACGGTGTACTCGGTGCTGCTGGCGCTGTTCGTGGGTATCGAATGCCTGTTGGCGAAACCACTCGGGGCAGATCCGCTGCTCTACCCGTTTCAGCCGATCCACGTCACGATCGCCGCCTGGTTCACCATCGGGATTCCGTCGTTCATCCTGTCGCTTGCTCCCAACAACGAGCGCGCCTATCCCGGCTTCGTCCGGCGCGTGCTGACCTCGGCGCTGCCGTCCGGATTGATCGTCGGCACCGCGACTTTCGTCTCCTACCTGGTGGCCTACCACGGTCGGCATGCCACCTTCGCCGAACAGGACCAGGCGTCGACCGCCGCGCTGATCACGCTGCTGGTGACCGCGCTCTGGGTGCTGGCGGTGGTGGCGCGTCCCTACCAGTGGTGGCGGGTCGCGCTGATCGCTGCCTGCGGCCTGGCGTACGTCGCGATCTTCAGCATCCCGCTGGCTCAGGAGAAGTTTCTGCTCGACCCGTCGAATCCGGCCGTGACGTCGACCGCGCTGGGGATCGGGGCATTGGGCGCCGTGGCGATCGAGGCGACATGGTGGATCCGGGCCAGAATGCTCAACATCGAGCCGCGGTTGTGGCGGGCTCCCCAGCCAGGTTGAGCCGACTCTTGACCGCGAGTGTGCGGCCAGCCGCTAGGGTTGACCAGCAAAGCAGGATCCCCGGCGGCCCCGGGGATCCGCGGGGAAGGGACAGCGCATGGGATTCCTGGACAAGGCAAAGGATCTGTTGGCGCAGAACGCCGACAAGGTCGAGAACGCGATCGACAAGGCCGGTGAGTTCGTCGACGACAAGACCGGGGGCAAGTACTCCGACACCATCCACAAGGTGGCCGAAGAGGCCAAGAAGGCGGCAGCGCCTCAGGCTCAGGGCGACCAGCAGGACTAGCGCATGGCGAAACTTTCCGGATCCATCGACGTACCCCTGTCGCCCGAGCGGGCTTGGACGCACGCATCTGACCTGTCCCGTTTCAAGGACTGGTTGAGCATCCACCGGGTGTGGCGCAGCAAGCTGCCCGACGACCTGCAAAAGGGCACGATCATCGAATCGATCGTCGAGGTCAAGGGCATGCTCAACCGGATCAAGTGGACGATCGTGCACTACAAGCCGCCCGAAGCCATGACGCTCAACGGCGACGGCGTCGGCGGCGTCAAGGTCAAACTGATCGCGAAGGTCAAGCCGAAGGACGACGGATCGGTCGTCAGCTTTGATGTGCACCTCGGCGGCCCCGCGCTGTTCGGCCCGATCGGCATGATCGTGGCCGCCGCGCTAAGAAGCGACATCGACGAATCCCTGGAAAGATTCGTCACCGTGTTCACCGCTCCCGATCCCGGCCGCAACGGACATGGTGGCGTCGGCCGCTGACCGTCTGGCGGACCTGCTTGCAACCACCGTGGGTGTCGAGCTGCCGGTAAGACTGCGCGCCTGGGACGGCAGCGAGGCCGGCCCCCCGGAGGGCCCGGTCCTGGTGGTCCGTTCCCGTCGGGCATTGCGCCGATTGCTTTGGCGTCCAAGCGAACTCGGCCTGGCCCGCGCGTATGTGACCGGCGATATCGACGTCGAGGGTGACCTGGCCGACGGCCTGCGGCGGGCCTGGCGTCAAGCGCGCGAGCGCCCCGCCGTCTCGATCTCGCCGCGCGGCGCGCTGGTGGCCGCCCTGCGCGCGCTGCGGCTTGGGGCGCTCGGGCCGCCGCCGAGAGCCCCGGCCAGCGAGGCGCGGTTGTCCGGGCGCCTGCACAGCCGCCGGCGCGACCGGGCGGTGATCGCCCATCACTACGACCTGTCCAACGACTTCTACCGCCTGCTGCTCGACGACCACATGGCTTACTCGTCGGCGTATTTCACCGATGCCGGACAGTCGCTGCACGACGCCCAGACCGCGAAGCTGGATCTGGTCTGTCGTAAGCTCGAGCTCGAACCGGGCATGCGGCTGCTGGACGTGGGATGCGGCTGGGGATCGCTGATCCTGCACGCGGCACAGCGCTACGGCGTGCGCGCCACCGGTATCACGCTGTCGGGCCAGCAGCGCGAGTTCATCGAAACCCGCGCCGCCGAGCGCGGGCTGGGCGAGGCCATCGAGGTTCGGCTGCAGGATTACCGCGACTTCGGCAATGACCCGGAGTGGGCGGGTGTTTTCGACGCCGTCGCTTCCATCGAGATGGGCGAACACGTCGGCGAGCAGTGGTATCCCGCCTACGTGCGGATCCTCGGCCGCGCGCTGCGACCCGGCGGCAAGCTGTTGCTGCAGCAGATGTCGCGACGGGCCGACGCGGCGCCGGGCGGGGGAGCGTTCATCGAGGCCTACATCGCCCCCGACATGCACATGCGACCGCTCTGGCAGACGTTGCGCTACCTGCAAGACGGCGACTTCGAGATCGCGTCCGTTCAGGCGATGCGCGAGCACTACGCCCGCACCGCGCAGTGCTGGATCGCGACGCTGGACGAGCGCTTCGACGAATTCGTCGCGCTGCTGGGCGAGGAAGTCGCGCGGGTGTGGCGGCTGTATCTGGCCGGCGGCATGCTGGCCTTCGAGGAAGGCCGGATGGGCGTGGATCAGATCCTCGCCGTCAAATTCAACCAGTCCTCGCTGCGGGAGTGATGGGTCCGGGCCCAGGCTGGCGATCCGAGCGTGGCGAGCGGGCGGTCGGTCCGGTGCCCTATTAAGGTCGCACCCATGACCCGCCGCCTGCGTCCTGGATGGCTGGTGGCGTTGTTTGCCATGGTCGTCTCGGCCAGTGCCTGGTTGCCGTGGCTGACGACGTCGGTCGGTGGCGGTGGCTGGGCCAGCGCGATCGGTGGCAAACACGGCAGCCTGCAGCTTCCACCGGGATTCGGCGCGGGCCAGCTGATCGTGCTGCTGTCCTCGGCCTTGCTGGTCGCCGGGGCGATGGTGGCCCGCGGCCTGTCGGTGCGGATTGCTTCGATTGTCGCGCTGGTGATTTCGCTGCTCATCGTGGCGTTGGTGGTGTGGTACTACAAACTCAACGTCAACCCGCCGGTGTCCGCGGAATACGGGCTTTATGTCGGCGGGATCGCCGCGCTCGGCGCAGTCGCGTGCTCGGTCGCGTCGCTGATCGCCGCCGTCGTCGCCGGCCGCGCCGCGCGGTGAGATCTCAGTGCGACGGGAACTCGTGTTTGCCCGAGATGGAGCTGTCGGCGGGCTCGTTGACCCCGAACACAAACGGCGCGAACACAACCTCGCGACCGTCGGGGTCGCGATAGGTCACCGCACCGGTTGCTGCCCAGTACGGATGCTGCTGCACCTCTTCAACCCCGGCTTCCTTTAGGCGCGCGATCGCGGCGCGCTGAGACTGCTCGTCTGGAAAGTACAGGCACAGCTGTTCGTGGTGATCGACGGCGACGTCGCCGTCGGGGGCCGCGACGATCTCCATCGTCAGGTTCCAGCTGGGCAAACCGAAAATCGCGCCGTTGCTGCCATAGCTGGCCTCGAACGTCTCGAAGAGCGGCAAACCCACCAGGTCACGGTAAAAATGCACGGTTTCTTCGAAGTTCGACGACCTGCGTGCGAAACGGATGGCGCCGATCGAGGCCAACTGCATGGGCCAGTGTGTGGTCCGGCGGGGCTTTTCGGAGTTCATTGCCATCTTATGACGACGTGTCGCCGAGTCGGGGGGTTCACAGGCCCACGGCGGATGCCGCCGACTCGGCAGTGTCCCAGCGGCGCAACTGGGCACCGGGCGCCCACGTCGAGTGTGTTCCACTCGAAATACGTTCCGGCAGCTGCAGTTTGCATACCGGGCCGTCGGTGACCCGAGCTGCGTCGAACACGACGCAGTAGGAGGCGTCGGTGTTCATGTCGGTGGTGAGGGTGATCAGGTAGCCGTCGTCCTCACCGGTCGCACCCACCCGCGGCGCCATCGCGGTCTCACTGCCGTAGACGCCGTCGCCGAACGAGATGCCCTCCTGGCCCCCGGTGCGCAGGTCGTGTTTGACCAGCCCGTCGAACAGGAACCAGCCCGGCTTCCCGGTGGCGGCGTAGGTGTAGCGGTAGCTGCCGCCCGCATAGTCGGGGTTGATCGTCCCGAACTCGGTGATCGAGTCCGACAATTGCTCCTCTTTGACCGCACCCGTCACCAGGTTGAATCGCCACCGGTGCAGCCGAGCCTGCAGGCGGTCCAGCGCGAGGAAGCGAAACAGCTTGTCCCACTTGGTTCCCCCGGTGTCGAGCGGCTGCGGATCGCCTTCGAAGAAACCGTCCAGCACGATCTCGTCGCCGTCCTCGTGGGCGTTGGTGAAGTGGAGCACGAACGTCGGGTCCGCTTCGAACCACTTGATGTCGGCGGTCGATCCGCGGCGCGGGATCACCGCGAAGCGCGACGGAATATCGGGGTAGAAGCGGGGTAGGTGCACATCGTGTTCGAGCAGCCGCGGATCCCAGAACAACGGGAAATCGTTGAGGATGGCGTAGTTTTCGGTGAATGCCATGTCGTGGGGGAGGCGCGGGCCGGGCAACGGGATGTCGACGTAATGGGCCAGCTCGTTGGCCTCGTCGACGACGCCGTAGCGCATGTACGGATCCTGCTTGCTGTAGTTGAAGAACAGCAGTTCTCCGGTTTTGTTGTCCACCTTCGGATGCGCCGAGACACCCCAGTCGAGGGGGAAGCGCCCGTTCCAGCTTTCCTTGCCGAGGGTGTTGGCCGAGTACGGGTCGATCCGGTAAAGATCACCGCATTGGTAGAAGCTGGTGAGTGCGATTCCCCGGTGCACGACGACGTCGGTGCTCGACGCGTCTTTCATCTTCGTCCGCGCGCCCCAGCCCTGCTCGCGCTGGGCCAACTGCACCGGTTCGGCCAGCCCCGGCCACAGCGGCTGCCCAGCATCGTTCTCGGCCAGAAAGCCGTCGGTGCGGATAAAACGGTTGCGATAGAAGGCTTTTCCATCGCGGAAGCCGACCACGTGCACCATGCCGTCACCGTCGAACGGGTGATATGTCTTCAATGCCGGATGCAGCGGGTTCTCGGTGTTGCGCAGATAGATCCCGTCGAGGTCGGCCGGGATTTCTCCCGCCACCGCGATCAGGTCGTTGGCATCCCACTCGGTGGTTTGAGGTCGCCATGGGCCGGTCCGGTAGGGGTGGTCGTCGTCTTCGGGCAGCGACGACAAGAACTTGCCAACGATCTCAACATCCATGTCATGCGCCTTTGGTTGTGCCCACCACGAAGCTGACCGTCGTGGCGGTGCTGCCGCCAAAGTTCAACGTTCCGAAGGTCTTTGCGTCCTCGACCTGATAGTCGCCGGCCCCGCCGCTGACTTGTTTGGCCGCGTCCAGCAGCATTCGCACGCCGGAGGCCCCAACCGGGTGTCCACCGCCGATCAGCCCACCGCTGGGGTTGATCGGGAGCCGCCCCCCGATCTCGATCTCCCCGTTTTCGATGGCCTTCCACGCTTCGCCCGGTCCGGTCAGCCCGATGTGGTCGATGGCCAGATACTCGCTGGGCGTGAAGCAGTCGTGCACCTCGAACCCGTCGATGTCGTCGAGGGCAACCTGTGCGCGGCGCAACGCGTCGAGCACCGCCGAGCGCACGTGCGGGAGCACGTAGGGGTCCCCATTGTCTTGACGGGCGGCCCGGTCGAGTTTCTGCTGCAGCCCCAGCCCAACGGTGCGATGCCCCCAGCCCTCGATGCGGCCGATGGGGCGCGCGTCGGGATGGTCGCGCAGATAGGAGTCGTTGACCAAGACCAATCCCGCACCGCCGTCGGTCATTTGGCTGCAGTCGTAGCGGCGCAGTCGACCTTCGGTGACCGGGTTGGTCGTGTCGTCGGCGGTGATCGGGTCGGGGATGCTCCATTCGCGGGTCTGAGCGTTGGGGTTGCGCCGCGCGTTGGCGAAGTTGAGCTGCGCGATGGCCCGCAGATGGTTGTCGTCCAAGCCGTAGCGCCGGTCGTACTCGTCGGCGACCCGTGCGAACATCGACGGCCACAGGTAGCGCGCGTCGGCTCCCTCGTGTCCGGTCCACGCGGCGGCACCCAGATACACGGCGGCGATGTCGCCGGGCACGGGTTTCTCCAACTCGATCCCGACCACCAGCGCGGTGTCGTAGGCGCCGGAGCGCAGGTCGGCGATCGCTGACAGCGCCGCGACACTGCCGGATGCGCAGGCGGCCTCGTGCCGCGACGCCGGGGTGTCCCAGAGCCCGTCACACACCGTCGCCGGCATCGCGCCGAGGTGGCCCTGGCTGGCGAACATCTCGCCGAAGGCATTCGCGACGTGGACTACGCCGATGTCCGCGGCGTCCATCTTGGCCGCGGTGAGGGTGCCGTCGACCACCTCTTCGGTCAACGCCGCGTAGTCGCGGTTCTCCTTCGTGAGGTTGCGAGCGAAATCGCTCTGGTAACCGCCGAGAATCCAGACACCGTCGTCCATAGCTGTACGCTACTACGACCAGCGTGACGCCCATGAATAATTTCGCTGTGCCGGGGCGCGTGGTGCCCGATCGGCGACACTATGACTGGCGGGACGGGTTGCACGACTTTGCAATTCAGCTGCAACAGCTTCAGATCGGCCGGGTTCAGGGCGCTGGCGGTTTCTGTATCACCACCACCGTGGGTTTGCGTTCCGGCTGTGCGGGGGCGTCGGTGTTCTTGCGGTTGCCGGTACTGCTGCCCGTTGCGCGTGCGGCCCAATTCGCCAGCGCCATCCCGCTGAGCAGGCTTGCCGCGTTGCCGTCGAATGACGTCGAGTCCGTGACGGGGCTGACGCTGGGCAGTGCTTCTACGGCAAGCTGTATCTCCGGAGCGGCGGTGGTCCAGCCGTGCGGCACCGACAACGCGCCCACCATGCTCGCGTGGCCGACGCCTGCGTACACGGGTCCGGTTGTTCCCCCCGGGCCCACCGCCCCCAGCGCTTCCGTCGAATTCACCGTATTGCCCTGAGTCGGGCTCACGCCGCCACCATCAGAAGTGCCGTTGCCGGTGCCATTGCAGCTGCCGGGAGACTGCCACGGTCGCGTGGTGTTGGTTATCGCCAAGGCGAGGCTGCCGGTGGCGGCGGCGGCAATGTAAAGGGCGACCGCATCCAAATCACCTATTGGGGTGGAGATTTGAAGGGCGGAGGCGGACAGTGGCAGGTTGACGTTCGGCGCGAGGCTCGTTAGCCCGGAGGCCAGCGGATCTGACGGCGTGGACATCGCAGATGAACCGTTTAGCACCGAACCTGGGAACATCTCCGCGACCGTTTCTGCTTGGGTGTCGGTCGCTTCGCCTGCCGCCCGGGCGACTGCCGCAGCTTGGGCCGCTGGTCCACCCGGCTCGGTGTTTTGCGTCGGTGGGGGAAACGGCGTCAACTCCGACGCGGCAGCCGACACCCCCGCATATCCGTACATCGCAGCGGCATCCTGTGCCCACATCTCCGCATACTCGGCCTGAATGGCCTCGATCGCTGCGGTGTTCTGCCCCAGAATGTTCGTCGCGACGAGCAACGTCAACTGGCTGCGGTTCGTTGCGACGAGCGTCGGCGGCACCGTCATCGCAAACGCCGATTCAAACGCCGCCGCGGCTGTCCTGGCCTGTGCAGCCGTTTGCCGCGCGAGCGCCGCCGCAGCAGCCAGCCAGCTCACATATGGAGCGGCCGCGGCTGCCATCGCCGATGACGCGGGACCCACCCATGGCTCGACGGTCAGCGCTGAGATCACCTGCCCGTACGAAGTCGCGGCCGTACTCAGTTCGGCGGCCAAATCATCCCACGCGGCCGCCGCGGCGAGCATCGAATCCGAGCCCGGACCTGCATACATTCGACCCGAATTGACGTCGGGTGGCAACACGCCGAAATCCACCGCAGCAGGCTCCTTAGCTGCCACGATCCGGCCCTTGCACTCGATCAGCTGTCCGCCCGGCAAACCTTCAAGTGGCCTTATTTGTGATAGAGACTCCCGATCGTCCGCGAGGACACTCGGTAGCTGGAGGGTAATTGGTTGGGTGCGGGCGGGGCCGGGGTTTGGCGATCAACACCAGATGTTCAGAGGATTTGCCCCGGAAATGGCGGACCCGTCGGCTCTCGGGCTGAACCGACGGGACCTAGATGGGCGCGTAGGCCGGCCGACGCGCACACCCTGTTGGGGCATTACCATCCCCGGGCCGGGGCAAACATGGCAAAAAGCTCGCACCGAGGTTGGCTGAGCCGCGTCTGACCTATGTGAACGAGGATATCCCCTGCTCACCGGCGCATTGCGCCCTAGACGGTGCCCCCGACAAGCTCGGTCGGTTCGGGCCCCTCCGGAGGCCGAGCAGACCGACCCGCCGGAGCCTGAGCGTCGGCGCGATCCACCTCGGCAAGGTCGATGCCCTTCGTCTCGCGGGCGGCGACGGCGGCCACGGCGCTCACCGCGGCGGCGCCCGCCAGATACCAGGCGATGGGCACTGCCGAGTTGTAGATCTCGAGCAGTCGAACCGCAATGATCGGCGCGAGTGACCCGGCCACGATGGACGTCACCTGGTATCCCAGCGACACGCCCGAATACCGCATCCGGGTCGGGAACATCTCGGCCATGGCTGACGGCTGAACCGCATACATCACCCCGTGGAACACCAGACCGATGACGACCGCGGACATGATGACCGCGTTGTGGCCGCTGTTCATCATCGGGAAGGCGAAGAAGCCCCAGGTGGCGGTCGCGACAGCACCGGCGAAATAGACTGGGCGCCTACCGAATCGATCGCTGAGGTGCCCGAAAAAGGGAATGACCGCGAAATGCGCGGCGTGCGCGACCAACAGCCACCACAAGATCGTTTTGGTGTTCGCGTGCACATGCACCTTGAGATACGTGATGGAGAAGGTGACCACCAGGTAGTACATGATGTTTTCGCCCACCCGTAGTCCCATTGCGGTGAAAATGCCACGCGGGTAACGCTTTATCACCTCGAGGACGCCGGCCCGAGTCGATTTGGCGCGCTCCGCCTCGCGCTGCGCCTCGAGGAAGATCGGGGCGTCGGTGACCTTGGTGCGGATGTAGTAGCCGATCAAGACGACGACCGCGGATAGCCAGAAGGCCACCCGCCAGCCCCAGCTGAGGAACTCCGCGTCCGACAGGGTCGAGGTGAGAACCAGCAGCACCGCGGTGGCCAGCATATTGCCGCCCGGCACCCCGGCCTGCGGCCAACTCGCCCAGAAGCCGCGGCTGGCGTTCGGGCTGTGCTCGGCGACAAGCAGAACCGCGCCACCCCACTCACCGCCGACGGCGAAGCCCTGGATGAACCGCAGCGTCACCAACAGCGCCGGGGCCCAGTATCCGATCTGAGCGAAGGTGGGCAGGCAACCCATCAGGAAGGTGGAGGCACCGACCAGCACCAGGCTCAGCTGCAGCAGCTTCTTGCGTCCGTACCGATCCCCGAGTTGGCCGAAGACGATGCCGCCCAGGGGGCGCGCCGCAAACCCGACGGCGTAGGTCACAAAGGCGGCCAGGATGGCGTCAAGGTCGTTGCCGCCCTTCGCGAAGAAGACTTTGCCGAACACCAGGGTGGCCGCGGTGCCGTAGAGGAAGAATTCGTACCATTCGACGACGGTGCCGGCCATGGACGCCGCGACCACTCGGCTAAGGTAAGCGCGTCCGGTTCCGAATCGTTTGGGCTGCAACCCGTTACCTGTGCTCACCGCTCGCCCTCCTTGGCGGACTGCCCACCCGCGACGACGGGTTTGCTGCGCATGGGAGCGTACCCGGACTGGCCTGGCAACGCAGGTTGTCCATGGCATTTGTTCCGCGCGCCCTCAGGATTCTGTGGCGTGGCTGCCCTGCGGGAGGAGAACGGGCGCCTAGCAAATCCGCCTGGGAATGGCTTGAAAGCCGGGTTTCGACACGGTCACGGATGCATACCTATTAGCTGATCACTGGTCACACGAGCCCCTTAAATCACTATCGTCACATGAGCCAACTGCGTACGTCAATGTGGCGTCTCGCTCCTGGAAAGGTATGACTTTGTCGGGGATTCTTCGGACCATGTCGCTAGCGCTGGTGCCGGTGGCCGCTATCGCTTACATCGTCGCGGCAGGCCCCGCGCCGTCAGCAAACGCCACACCATGCGGTGCGCCCGACGCGAACATCGAGCCCCCCGCGCAGGCGCCGATACCCGCGCCTCAGCCGGTCGTCCAGCCGCCGACCGGGCGACGGCCCTCGCACACGAATGACCAGGCGCCGCTGCCCAAGTTGGGCCCGCTGATCTCCTCCTTCCTCAAGCCGACCACCGGCGGCGGCCAGCGATACTCGGCACCGATGGTTCCGCAGGCGGGGGTGGTGCCGCCGCCGGCGCCGAACCCGCCGGTGCCCGGGCTGCCGCAGTCACCGAATGCGGCGCCGTTACGGCCGAACGCGGCCCCCCCGGCTCCGCCGGCCGCAGCACCGCAGCCGGCGCCCGACGCGGCAGCGCCGCCGGCTCAGATCGCCGGAGCGCCGACGTCGCTGGTCGACTGGGTGACCGGGCCCAACGGACCGAACAAGACCTTGCAACGTTTCGGCATTTCCGGGACGGACCTCGGGATCATCTGGGACAACGGCGATCCCGCCAACCGCCAGGCCTTGATGGCCTTCGGTGACACCTTCGGCTACTGCAAGGTTCGCGGGCAGCAATGGCGGTACAACGTGCTGTTCCGCAGTGGCGACCACGATCTGTCGCAGGGAATCCACATCGCCGACGGTGTGCCCAACAACAACTACTCCGGCTCCCCGGTCTGGTCCAACGGCCTTTCCAAGCAGGTCGTCAACACCATCCATAAGGCGAGCCACGAAACGGGCATCATTCCGACGTCGGCCATGTCGCTAGGCCGCACGCAGTACATGAGCTACATGTCGATTCGGCAGTGGGGTCGCGACGGCGAATGGTCAACGAACTATTCGGCCATCGCGAGATCCAACGACAACGGCCAGAACTGGGGGATCTTCCCCGGCTCGATCCGCACGTCTTCGCCCGACACCGTGCCCGGCGCCGGGTACACCCCCGGCAACGAGAACTTCCAAATGGGCGCGTTCATGAAGGGGCAGGACGGCTACATCTACAACTTCGGCACGCCGTCGGGACGAGGTGGTGCGGCATACCTGTCGCGTGTTCCCCCGGCTCAGCTGCCGGACCTGAGCAAGTACCAATACTGGAACGGCGACAACGGCGGACACTGGGTCGCGGCCAATCCCGGTGCGGCGACACCTCTTTGGCCCGGGCCGGTCGGCGAGATGTCGGCCCAGTACAACAGCTACCTGAAGCAATACCTGGTGCTGTACACCAACGGCGGCAGTAACGACGTCGTGGCACGGACCGCGCCGACGCCGACGGGACCGTGGAGTGGGGAGCAGCCGCTCGTGTCGTCGTTCCAGATGCCCGGTGGCATCTACGCGCCGATGATCCACCCTTGGTCGTCGGGTCGGGACCTGTACTTCAACCTGTCGCTGTGGTCCGCGTACGACGTGATGTTGATGCACACGGTGCTGCCGTAGGTCATCCCGTCAGGACGGGGCGATGATGCGGTGTTCGTAGGCGAAGACGATCGCGGCGGCGCGGTCGCGCAACCCGAGCTTGGTGAAGATGCGACCGATGTGCGTCTTGACCGTGAGGCCCGAGATGAATAGCGCGTCGGCGATCTCGGCGTTGGTGTGCCCCTTGGCAATCAGTGTGAGTACATCGCGCTCGCGAGGCGTGAGCTCGTCGATCGATACGGCCGGGACCGCCGATGGTGCGGCAGTCGCGCGATAGGTGGTCAGTACCCGTCCGGTGATGGCCGGATCGAGGTAACTGTGGCCGTTGCCGACGGCCCGAACGGCGCGGATGAGTTCCTCGGCCGGTGACTCCTTCAGCACGAAACCCGCTGCCCCGGCGCGCAATACACCGGATAGCAGCTCGTCGTCGTTGAACGTGGTCAGCGCGAGCACCGGTGGGCCGCCGGACTCGGTCAGACGCCGGGTCGCCTCGATCCCGTCGACGCGTTTCATGCGCAGATCCATCACCACGACATCGGGTCGATGGAGCGCCACCGCGTCGGGAACCTGGTCGCCGTCCGAACATTCGCCGACCACGACGATGCCGTGCTTGGCGCGCAGGATCAACGACAGGCCCGAGCGGACCAACTCCTGATCGTCGACGATCAGGGCATTCACCAGGGCTTTGTCGTCGTTCACGATGCCGGTATCCGCGTCGGTGGGTCGGATTCGTGGGCGCCCGACGGCACGCTGGCATGCACCGACCACCCATATCGGCTGGGGCCGAAATTGATTGTGCCGCCCAATTGTTCGATGCGCTGCGTCATCCCATGCAATCCGCGCCCTGGCTCGACGGGCCGTTCGGCGGCTGCGGCGGGGAGCTCGTTGATGACGTTCAGGGTCGCCGCGGTGCGCGATACGGTCAGCGTGATCCTTGTCGCCGCGTCGGGCGCATGCTTGGCGACGTTGGCCAGCGACTCCTGGGCGATCCGGTACAACGCGAGTCCCGCGGCCGCCGAGATGTCGTCGAGTGATCCGCTGACTCCCAAGCTGACATTCAGCCCGGCGCGGCTGAAATCCTCGACCAGGGTAGGGATATCGGTGATGACCGGTTCCGGGGTGAGTCCCATGGTTTCGGCATCGAGTAATCCGACGGTACGTCGGATGTCCGCCATCGCCTGTCGCCCCAGGTGTTCGGCGCGCTGCAGAGCGCGAACGGAGTCCTCGTCGACGCCGTCGTGCTCGAGCGCGTGGCGCGCTCCCGTCAAGTGCAGCAGCGTGACGCTGAGCGAATGTGCGATGACGTCGTGCACTTCCCGGGCGATGCGCCGGCGTTCGTCGGCTGCGGCGTGCTGAGCCAGCTGGTCCTGCATCTGGCCCTGTTTGGTCAGGAGGTCTTGCTGGGTGCGCATCAGATAGCCGACGAGCCAGCCGATTGCGACGAAAGCCAGATACAGCGCCGGGGTGTTCAGGCGGTGCATGGCTGCCGCGCACCCCAGCAGGGCGGCCGCGGAAGCAGCGGCCAGCGCGCCGCCCCGTACCGAGGTGATGGCGCTGACCATGCCGACGGTCAGGGTCAGCATCAGCGGAGCGAAATCACCGGTAATCGCTGTGGGAGTGGCGAACAGCAGGATCGCGGTCCCCACCATGAACGCCGCCCACAGCGTGGGGCCCTCGTGCCTGTTGACGATGCCGCTGAGATCGAAAGAGAAGAACACGATCTCGGGGCTGAACGCGATCACCATCGCGATCACCACGATCGGCCACTCAGAAGCGGGACGCTGCAGGGCCGCGATGCTGCCCACCACGACCATCATCGCGTCGAAACCGGCGACGACGGTCATGCTGAAGCCGTAGGGCAGCAACTGTTCTTTCCGTCGCGCCCAGGTTTGTACGCGGCGCTTCAGCGCGTCCGGCATGGCCTGATCGTAAAGGGCGCGAGGGTCGTTGGCATCACCCCGGGGCAGGCATCGATGTCCTACCCCGGTAGTACGTCCCAACCTGTCACAGTCGGTACATCTCGCGAGACATCGCCGCGTCCTCGATGAAAGCTTCGCGGCGCGGGTGGTGGTAGCGCTGCTGGGGTTGCATGCGCGGCGCCCGGGTCCGAAATGCACTGCGGACAGCCTCGCGGGCTCCTACCGCCAAGTCCGCGAGTAGGCGGCCAATACTGTTGCGCGGCAACGGGAAAGACCCGACGCCAACCTGGGCTGAATTCGCAGGGAGAACCACCCCGGCAAACCAGCCGGTCACCAATGCGCGTTCGACGGATGCCGGACGCCTCCACACAGCGCCGACGTCAGCCATCGGATCGCTCTTCGTGTTGTGTCATGTGTCGACGCTACGAATTTCGGCCATTCACACGCATCGTGCTCAGGTTCGATCTTGATCTGCGACCGTGGTAGGAGCCTGCGGCTGTCCGCGCGCGACCGCGGTATCACCCGATCCGAAAGTCCCAGGTCTGGCAAAGGGAGGGCAGTTGGGATAAGTATGTGGTGGGGGATCGGATAAGCTGCCGCGCTGCATTGTGGGCAGGCCCTCGAGGGGAGGCGTATTCGATGCAGACCAACACGCGCTCCGCACGGATCGTCGCCACCAGGATCCAACCGCCCACCTACTTCGGCAAGCTCGTCGCCCGCGACCGCCTGATCGACCTGCTGCGCGCCAACCGCAGCAAGCGCTTGGCCTTGATCCACGCACCGGCCGGATTCGGCAAGACCACCCTGGCGATGCAATGGCAGCGCGAATTGCGTGTCGAAGGCGTTCCGACGGCATGGATCAGTCTCGACCGCGACGACAACGACGTCTTTTCCTTCCTGCGCTGCCTCATCGAGGCGGCGCGTCGCGTCGAGCCCACGGTCGGCGCCGAACTGGCCGATCTCCTCGAACAGCAGTCGCGCGACGCGCAGCGTTACGTGCTGGCCGAGCTGGTCAACCAGGTCGCGGAATACCGTCTGCCCGTGGCGATTGTGCTCGACGACTGGCATCTGATCGACAACCCCGAGACGATCGCGGCGCTGGAATTCCTGCTCGACGTCGGCCCGGACAACCTGCACCTGATCGTGACCAGCCGAACCCGCACCCCGGCGATCGGCAAGCTCAAGGTGCGCGACCAGGTGAGCGAAATCGACGCGACGCATTTGCGTTTCGACCAACGCGAATCCGCGGCATTCCTGCTCGAACTCAACGAGCTGGAGCTCGACGGCGACGACGTGCTGCGGCTGTGGTCCAGCACCGACGGCTGGATCGCCGCACTGCAACTGGCCACCCTGTCGCTGCGCAACACCAAGGATGCCTCGGCGCTGATCAGCGGCTTCTCCGGCCGCCACCACTCGATCGGCGACTATCTGGCCGAGAATGTGCTGGACGCTCTGCCCAGCGAACTGCTCGACTTTCTGCTGACCACCTCGATCTGCGATCGACTGTGCGGCGGCCTCGCGGCGGCCGTCAGCGGCCAGCCTCGCGGACAGGCCATCCTCGAAGAGCTCGAACGCCGCGACATGTTCCTGATGCCACTCGACGACAACCGCGAGTGGTTTCGCTACCACCACCTCTTCGGCGGATACCTGCGCCAGCGTCTGCAGCGCGATCATGCCGACCGGATCGTGGACCTGCACCGGACCGGGTCGGCCTGGTTCTCCGAGCAGGGACTGCTCAGTGAGGCGGTCACGCACACGCTGGCCGCGGGCGACCAGACCGAGGCCGTCGATCTGGTGGAACAGCAGGCCATGTACCTCGTCGAGCACAGCCGGATGGCCAGCCTGCTCGGGCTGGTGAACAGGCTGCCGAAGGACCTGGTGTCGACCAGGCCGACACTGCAGATCGCGGTCGCGTGGGCGAATTGTCTGCTGCAGCGGGCCGAGGACGCGCAGATCGCACTGGATCACGTCCGCGCCGCCCTGGATGGGGCAACCGATGCGGCGGCCGCCGAGATCCTCGGCGAGGCCGACGTCGTGCAGGCGTGTACCGACGTCTACCGCGACCGCATCGACCGCGCCGCGGCTCTGGTTGCGCCCTGCATCGTGGACAAGCCGACCTGCCGGCCGTTCTTGGTGGCGGTCTCGTCGAACATCTGCACTTTCGTCGACATCCATACCTTCGCCTACGACAGGGCGCTCTCGCGCCAACGGTGGGCCAACCCATTTCACGAAATGGCCAGCGGCCCCTTTGCCGGCGTGTACGGACGATGCTTCGCCGGGCTGGCAGCGTTCGCCCAGCTCGATCTGGACACCGCCGAACAGTGCTACGTCGAGGCTCGTGATCTGGCGCGGAGCATGGCCGGCGAGCATTCCCACGCGGCGCGGCTGGCGGGCGCATTGGTAGGTCGGCTGTGTTACGAGCGCGGCGAAATCGACGCGGCCGAAACGCTTTTGGAGGAATGTCACGAGCTCGGGGCGGAAAGCGGCGTCCCCGACTTCATGATCGCGACTTATAGCACCCTGGCGCGCATCAAGGTGCTGCGTGGCGACATCGACGACGCTTATTCCTTACTCGACGAGGGATATCAAGCGGCACAACTACTCTCGCTGCCAAGATTATCTGCCGCCCTCGACTGCGCGCGCCTGAGCCTGCATGTGGCAGCGGGCGACATCGACCGGGCGCAGGACGTCCTCGACCGCCAGGACACCGAATTGCCGTCGGGTGCGAACAGCATCGCCATGGCCGTGCGGCACTACCGGCTGGTGATGCGGGCGCAGATTCTCAGCGCACACGGCAATCACGACGCCGCGATCGATCTGCTGTCTACGATCCGGCAGGACAACCGTGACGCGGGCGCGCGCTACGCCGAAGTTGCCAGCACCGTGGCCCTTTCCAGGGCACTGGCTCTGGCGGGCGATGCGTGCGCCGCTACCGAGGAGCTGGTGCCCGCCCTGATTGCCGGTGCGGACGCGGGTCTACTTCGTACGGTCGTTGACGCCGGGCCCGAGTTGCTGAATGTCATTGTCGGCCTTCGGGAAGCCAACCGGACCGGTCGGCGGGACGCCGAACTGCCGGAGGTGCCGGCCGAATACCTGTCATTGCTGCTGACCACCGCCCACTCCGACGCCCACAAGGCGGCGATTCGGATGATCGGCCTTCCCGGGGAACGCAACTCCTTGCCCGAGGAAGGGCTCAGCGGCCGTGAAGTGGAAATCCTGCGCCTGCTGGAACGCGGCATGACAAACAAGCAGATCGCCCGCAATCTCGGCGTCACGATCAACACCGTCAAGTGGTACCTCAAGGGCCTCTACGTCAAGCTCGGTGTCGCGCGACGCGGCGAATCAATCGCGGAGGCGCGTCGACGCCAAATCCTGCCCTGATCGGATCACTCGAGCCGGTCGAGCAGGCTTCGCGCTGCCGCCGTGACGCGGGCCCGGTCGAAGGTGATCGACATCTCGTAACGGCGATCTTCATCTGAGTCCGGCCCGCATCCGGCGAAGGCGCGTTCGCGTGCGATCAGCGCCGCAGCAGTGTCGGGCCCGAGCACCAAGACGGCGGACTCTTGCGTCAACGGATCGTCCGGGTCGAGCCGCACCTGCCGGACTCGCGGTCCCAGCTCTTCGGGCAGATGCTGGCCGAAAACCGCCACCAGCGGCGATCTTTCGGCGAGTTTCGAGAGGTTTTGTTGTGACATCTGATGAATGTCGCGGGTGTCTTTCAGCGTGAAGAGAATCATCGGCGCGGTTTCGGCGGTGACGGCTATTCGGCCGAGGTGTCGGGCGAGTTCGGTGACGGTGTCCTTGCGGACGATCCGCGTCGTCGGAATGGATTCTGCCAGGCCAAGTTTCGCCGGGTCGACCTTCGTCGGTGCTGGCTGCATCTTTCGTGCCGGCCACGAGAACGCCCGTGGCGTGCTCGGAAGCTCTGCAGGGCCGCCGAACCGCATACCCTGACCGAGCGTGGCGCCATACGCCAATGCCTGTTCCAGATGGTCCTCGGTTTCGATACCTTCCGCGCAGATCACGGCACCGGTCCGCTCGTGGTGCGCGGTGATGGCCGCGACGGTGCGCGCCTGCATTCGATCCGGCTGGTGATGTATCAAGCCCATGTCGAGCTTCAAGATTTCGGGCGTCAGCACGTCGAGCAACACCAGCGAATCGGGGTGTGAGCCGATGTCGTCGAGCGCGATCGCAAATCCCAGCGAACGCAGCGCCGCGACCTTGCGCAGCAGTGCACGCGGATTGGTCAACAATCCGCGCTCGGTGACCTCGAACGTGAGGCGGAAGCGCGCGGCGGCGTGCATAATGTCGTCATCTTGCGCCAGGTCGACGTGCGTCGTTGCGGGTTCGCAATTGATCAGCAGCAGCATTCCGGGAGTCGACGTGCCCTGCAACGCGCCTCGGGCAGCGGCACGAATGCAGGCGTCGTCCAACGTATTCAAACGGCCGGTCTGTTCGGCGCGGGCGAACACATCGATGGGCGATGGATTGTTCAGCTCTGGCCAGCGCGCCAACGCTTCGTAGCCCACGACTGTTTCGCTCGGCAGCGTCACGACCTGCTGATATGCCGACAGCAGTCCCGTACCCGTGACCGCCTCATCGAGGGCTTCGGTCATTATTGGGCCAGGTGTTGTCACGGGGCTACCTGCGCGAACGTCCAACGGTCATGAATTCAACGCTAACTCCGACCACCGCGTTTCATCGCGTCACTACCCCTTTTCCCCATACTTGCTACCCCAACGGGTGGTAAGCCTCGTACCTCCTCGTAGGGTAGACCGCGACGCGGTCCCCGGTTTACTTGCTAGCGCACCTACCGGCTACTCCGCTAGGTGGCGCCACTTGAGTGATGAATGCGGTTTTCCGAAATGCGGCAACAATGTCTTAGGTATTTAATTCTTCACGTGGCAATTCCGGCGCGCGATGTTGCATCACCCGATTCGGATGAGCAGGTCGGTAATGCAGCAATCTGATCACTATGACCTGCTCAGCGCCTATTTGAAAAACCGCGATCTGCAGAAGGTCTGGCAAAGATCAAATTTCCTCGTTATCGCCGCGCAGAGCGCGCTGCCGATGATCATGCTGTGGAGCCCCACCGGACCCACCCAGCCGATTTTGCGGGCGATTTCGGTCACGATATCGGTGCTGGGGGTGGTCGGCGCGACCCTGTGGTTGTTCCATTGGCCTACCCGACGTCAATCGATCCTGTTCGCGTTTTCGGCAATGGCGGCCATTGCCGTCGCATCTCTGTGCTTGTCCAATCCTTATACCGGGCTGATGGGATGCACGGTTTTCGCCATTCTCGGTGGCTTCATCGCGTACTTCCACTCGCTTCGTCTGGTGCTCACCAACTTCGTCGTGGCCGTGATTTGCGCGGCGATCTTGGCGCATCGATTTATCACCGCCGACGGCGACGTAGCCCTGATCAGCGCCGGACTGATTTCCGTCGCGGTGCTCAATCTCGGTGTGCCCTTTGGCATTCTGTCGCTGATGCATACCCTGCGCAACGACCTGCGCAGCACCGACCGCGATTCACTCACCGGCCTGCACAACCGGCGTTCGTTCTACAACGCGGTGTCGGAGCTGATGGCATTGCACGGCCGGACGCCGGGCAGCTATCTGGTGACGGTGGTCATCGACTTGGACAACTTCAAGCAGATCAACGACACCCAGGGGCATGCGGTCGGCGACCAGGCGTTGGTCGCGGTCGGCTCGGCGCTCGAACAAAACTGCCGGCCCGCAGCGGTGATTGCTCGGGTCGGCGGCGAGGAATTCGTCGTTGTCGACACCGCCACCACACCGCAGCACGCCACCATGACCGAACGGCTCCGCCAAGCGGTCGCCGACCTTCCGTTCTCGATCACCGCCAGCATCGGGACTTCCGCGATCGCACTTGCTGAGCTTCCGGTGATTGCCGACATGCAAGTGATCGATGATTTGATCGGCAGCGCCGACGCCGCGATGTACGAGGCCAAGCGCGCCGGAGGCAATCGGGTCCGTCACTGCCCGGAATTGATGCGCGCCGTGCATCAGTGAAGACCAATCCTTCGCGTGGTGCGAGTGCAGACTCGCACCACGATCGCAATTCCGTTGCGGCACAACGCATATGAGCGCTTCGCTGGGGTGTGAAACCCCTACTCGCCTGCGCTTTCCGGTGGGCAAATATTTCGCGTCCCCGCGTCATCCCCAATTGCGGGGAGTCAGCCGCTCGAGGGACCGCAGGAAGATCCTTCGCTCGTCGGCGCTGAGTTCGCCGAGCCAGCGCTCTTCGCCGCGCTGGATTTCGCTCTGCACGGCGTCTTTGACGCGCCGACCGGCTTCGGTGATGGCGAGCAACCGCACTCTGCGATCGTCCGGGTCGGGCCGTCGTTCGATGTAGCCGTCGTCCTGCAGGTCATCGAGGGTGCGAATAATCCGGGTCTTATCGGCGCCGATCGCCGCGGCCAGCGCGGCTTGGGTACGCATCGACGACCGATCTAGCGCCAGTAAGACGCCGTAGCCCCACATCGTCACGCCGTGCGCCGCAAGGACCAGCTCCTCTGCCGCGACCAGCTCGCGCAGCAGCGGCGCCAGCATCGCGGCCAGGTCAGGGCGCCGGTCCGGCGATTTCGCAGCCACCGCGCCATGATAGGCATTGCGCTATTGTAAGCGCATGCATATCATATACCCATGCTTACTAATTCATCTGACATCCGGCCGCTGCATCGCATCGCGGTGTTGCACTCAATCGACGTCGTCAACGCCGTCGCTGGTGCCGACTTCGCCAAGCCGACGCCCTGTGGAGATTGGACGCTGCTGGACCTTCTCGCCCATATGACCGTCCAACATCGCGGATTCGCCGCGGCGGCACGAGGCGCCGGTGCGGATCTCGAGAACTGGAATGCGGATGCCGTCGTCGAGGCGGTGAGGGCCGATCACGCGCGCGTCTATGCCGACGCCGCCCTCGACGTGATCGACGCCTTCGCCGCAGATGGCAGGCCCGAGGCGGTTTTCAGGCTGCCCGAGTTCGGCGAGGGCGCTGCGGTACCCGGCGCGATGGCGATGGGCTTTCATTTCGTGGACTACGTCGTCCACGGCTGGGATGTCGCCGCATCGCTGGGCCTGCGCTACGAGCTACCCGCCGACGTCATTGCCGCCGCGCTGCCCCTTGTGCTGGCCGTGCCTGACGGCGAATTCCGCAGCGGCCAGGGTGCGCCGTTCGGGCCCGCTCTGGAGGCGTCCGGCGGCGACGATTTCGACCGCATTCTGCGCCATCTCGGCCGTCGACCGGATTGGGCGCAGCGGCACGCGGCGGTCACCGGGGCGTGATCGCCGCCGCCGACCCGTAATGAATATCCCGGTGCTAGAAGAGATTTAGTTTGACGCAATCGGAGAGTTGACGGATGGCCAAGGCGTCCAGTCTATTTGGCGATGCGATTTCGGGATGTCCGGTGCAGATTTATCGGCGAGGAGTATCGGTGGGTGTTGCCATGGTGTCCGCACGCTAGTGTTCTTTGGTTGGCCTCAGGGGACAACCGAATAGAACAGGTGGGGAAAACTGATGACGGCAGCAGACTCGTCGACGCTCGAATCGCGGGTCGGCCATTACTACGCGATGGAAGACGTCTACCAGGTCGGCCGCGAGAAGCTGCGCGAATTCGCGCGTGCCGTGCAGGACTATCACCCTGCGCACTGGGATGTGGCCGCTGCCGCGGAGTTGGGATATCCGGACGTGGTGGCGCCGCTGACGTTCACGTCGGCCCCGGCCATGGCGGCAAACCGGCGCCTCTTCGAATCGGTGGTCATTGGTTACGAGATGTACCTGCAGACCGAAGAGGTCTTCGAGCAGCATCGGCCGATCGTGGCCGGCGACGAACTGCACATTGACGTTGAATTGTCATCGGTGCGCAGGTTCG
Organism: Mycobacterium sp. 050128; assembly: GCF_036409155.1. Taxonomy (NCBI): domain Bacteria; kingdom Bacillati; phylum Actinomycetota; class Actinomycetes; order Mycobacteriales; family Mycobacteriaceae; genus Mycobacterium; species Mycobacterium sp. 050128. The sequence continues at coordinate 2,526,729 of NZ_JAZGLW010000001.1, forward strand.
CCGGCCGAGACCTGATCACCGTGACCAACACCTTCACCGACACCGCCGGCGAGCGGGTGCACACCCTGCACACCACCGTCGTCGGCGTCACCGCCGAGGATGTCGATCCGGCGATCAGGGGGACCGCGCAGCAAGTGATGATGCACGACGTCAACCTCGCCGGAATCGAATACTCCGATGCGGGCTACCAGAAGACGGTGCGCCCGGCGGACGACGTTCGGATCTCCGAGGGAGGCACCGCCCGCACCCCGGGGACGCCGTCCTTCGATGACGTGAAAGTCGGCGACGAGTTACCGGTGCACCACGCCCGACTGTCCCGCGGCGACCTGGTCAACTACGCCGGGGTGGCCTGCGACGCCAACCCGCTGCACTGGGACGAGAACCTCGCCAAAATGGCGGGACAGCCCGACGTGATTGCCCACGGAATGCTCACGATAGGTTTGGGTGCCGCGTTTGCCTCCACATGGACTGGCGATCCCGGCGCGGTGACCCGGTACGGGGCGCGGCTGTCCCAACCCGTGGTCGTGTCGGCCGCCGAGGGTGCGGACATCGAGTACAGCGGCCGGATCAAGTCGTTGGATCCGGAAACCCGCAGCGGCCTCGTCATCGTCGGCGCGAAGTCGGGTGGCCGCAAGATCTTCGGTCTGGCGACGGTGCACGTCCGCTTCCGCTGAGGTGGCGGCCGTGCCCCCGGCGGTGTGGTGGCAGGTGGGCAATCTATCGCCGAAGCCGCAGCAGTCCTTTGCCCAGATACTCTCTGGTGACCCCGCTAGCACGGCCGAACAGGCTCCGCTTGGCGCTGATGCTCCGCCGGTCCCGCAGCTTGACAGTCCGTTCTGCTCCGCGTCGACGTCGCTGAATTGCGCCAGTGAATGCCGACTGTCAAGGCCAAAGTTGCCCAACCACCAGGAATGCCAGCAGCGCTGCAATCACCACCGTGTTGGACACAGCGTGTGCTGCTGCCGCTTTGACGAGGGCCCGTTCCTTCAGTTCTTCGACACGTCGGGCCGCCTCCTGGGCGCGCCCGGGGCGTTCCTGGAGCCATTCATCGAGTCGATGATGGTTCGATTCCGCGACCGCTTCGGCTTCCCGCCTGCGTTTGTCCCAGGCGGCGGCGTCGTAACCTGGTCCGGATGGATACTCGGGGTAGGGGGTTCGGACAAATTCCGGAATGTGCTTCGCTGCTTCGATTTCCGGTTTTAGCCGCTGCAACGCTTTCAGGTAGACCCGCTCAAAATAGAACCCGCTGAGCATGAGAGCGGGCCCCGCTGCCAGTGGTACGCCAGCTAGCGCGCAATGCATGAAGCCGAAGAGTAATTGGCGGCGGAGCCTGGCGGGAATGCTCCGCTTTTCGCTTCCCAGCCGAAAGGTCGCTTCCTCAGCATGCGCAAGCATCGGAACCACGAACAGTAGGCAGAGCGGAATTGCGAACGCTGCGATTTGCCACCACAGCCCGGTTTGACCGGTCTGGCCCAGCCACACGTTCGACGTCGTTCCTCCGACAAGCTTCCACCACCCGATCCACGACCAGGGCGCCAGACTGGTAAGGCCGAAAATGGTCAGCAGCACAACCAACACATTTGCGAAACCCGGCCGGCACCATCCACCAACGCACCGCACGCAGCGTCAGGACGTAGTTATGGCGATGCTCCGTCGAAGTCAGAAGCTGAACGCCGGTTACGAGGGTTGACACAGCGACCGCACCAACGACGGCCGCCGTGATCGTGGTCGACATCCCGGATCCTCCTTTGTAAAGAGAATCATCACAATGACACTGACAAGCCGCGGTTTCGCGCGCGTCCAGTGACGCAGGTTTGAATATGAGTACTTTGGTGCCCCCGGCAGGATTCGAACCTGCGACACCGGCTTTAGGAGAGCCGTGCTCTATCCCCTGAGCTACGAGGGCGGGGGACGTCTTTGGATACCTGACTAAAACCTAGCCGGTGGGAGCGCGGGGTGGTTTTCGGCGGTGTTCGTGGCGTCCTGGTGTTGTTCCCGGCGAATTAGCTGGTCGTCGGGGAGTAGCGGGTGTGAGTGTAGCGGGCGCGACGATAGCCACGCGACGCGCTGGCGTCCGTGGCCGGCCTGAGTGAGCCTCGCTGTCGTGGTGGCGGCGTTAGGCGGTTCGCTCTTCGGGGTGTCGTCGGCGGTGCAGGTAAGCCGCTATTGCGTTTCGGCCCAAAGCGAATCCGAGCATCACGGTCAACTGGCGAACCGCAGCAAAAGCGATCATCCGCCCGCCATAGAGGGTGCGGTCGAGGGTGTTGTTGAGGCTTTCGCTGTCTTCGCGCCAGCCATAGCAACGGTCGTAGACGCTGCCGCGGTCGTCGGTCTTGACGTGCTGGCGTAGGTGCTCGGCGCGGTTGTAGCCGCAGCTGCGGTCGGCGTCGGTGGTGTCGATACGCGTACGATGCACCGTGCCGCAGGATGGGGTGGCGAACTCGATGTACCAGCGGTGGCTGTCGTCGGCGTTGCCGCGCGGGTAGATCTTGGCCACCGGGCAGGGCTGCATGTGTCTGTCGCCGGCGTCGAGGATCTGGCGTTCGCAGATCCGTCCATCTTCGGTCCACAGGTCATGAACGTCGCCGCACGAGCACTCGAGTCGGGCGAATGCGGTGGGTACGCGGGTGCTGTCGTGCATCGGTGAGAGCACGGTCAACCCGAGCTTCATGGCGCGGTCGATGTGCTTGCCGCGGAACGCTCCGTCGTAGCAGACGCCGTCACACCGTACGTCGGCGTCGGCGACGACGCGGTCGATCATGTCGAGAGCGACACGAGCTTCACCGCCGTAGCCCTTGCCCGCTGGCACGGCGTCGACGTCGAGGATGACCCTGTTGTTGCGGATGGTGTCGGGGCGGGTACTGAGCATGGCGAACTTGGTGCCGTAGCGGAATTCGGTGTCGCTGTCGCCGTTTTGGGCTTCGATGCCGGCGTGCACGTGGCGTCCGCCTTGTTCGGCCCAGTGGTCGGCGGTGGCCTTGCGCACTGGTGCGGCGACAACGGTGCCATCGCCGACGACGTACTGCCCGCGCGCCGGGCTGGTGTGGGACACCCCAGCGTCTGGGTCGAGACAACCGAGTTCGCGCGCGAGCCGCCGCGCGAGCAGGCGAAACGTGTCAAGCAGCTTGTCGGTGTACTCGTCGAGTAGCCGTTGGGCGTAGTTGTGGTGCCAGCGCTGTGGTGGGCGCCGCGGCGCCCTTGGTGGCTGATGTTTGGCGGCCCGGTGGCGGATGGTGCGCCAGTAGGTGGGGTGGGCCATCGCGCGGGCGGCCTTGCTGTGCGAGCCCAGCACCCCGGCTAGGGCCTTGTGCAGCACGTGCACCCATGGGGGGTAGTGCGGACGCCGGCCCGGGGTTCCCGGCTCGTGGACGGGCAGGACCGCGGCGAGTTGATAGATGACCTCGTGGGAGGCGATCGCCTCGATGGTGTCGATCTCCAGCAGCGTGAGATCCATTGGCGTTTCGACCCGGCGCAGCTCGCGTTGCTTGATGCGTTCGGCGCCGTAGGCGCCGGCCTTTTTACGGGACCGGTCTTTGGGGTTCATAACGGGCCCGCCCGGTCATGCCAGTGGTAGCCGATGAGGGCGGCGGTGGTGTCCAGCGAGGGTGAGCCGATGAGACGCGCGGCGTCTTCGATGCGGCCGGTGCGGTCGAACTCGCGGCGCGCCGCGAAGGCGGTCAGCGATGCCGGCCGCACCCCGGAGTCGTCGGATAGCTCGGCGCGGGAGAGGATTTCGCGCACGGTCACGCACACCCGGGCCTGCTTATGTGCGTCGCTTCCGCCGGCGCCGGTGCACAACACCGGCGAGGGTTTGGGGCTGGGTAGCGGGCGGGTGAGGTGGGCGGCGCGCTCGGAAAGCACTCGCATCGACCAGCGGTCCAGCGTCAGTGTGCGGGGGCGATACTTGCTCGAGCCGTGCATCCACACGGTTGCGGCCTGTGGATCCAGATCGGCGGCGGTGATGTGTCCCAGCTCGGAGGTGTGCGCGCCGGCGAGTAGCAACGCCGCGGTCGCGGCGTGCCGAGTCGGGGCGGTGCGTTCGGAAAACAACCGCACCAGCGCGGCCTCATCCTCGGACAGTGGGCGCTGGCAGGACGACTGTCGGGCGGGGACGGCGATGTCGATAGTCGGGTCGTCCAGCGTCAGCCGCAGCCGGCGCGCGGTGCGAAAGAACGCGCGCAGCGCCGCACGGCGGTTGTGCATGGTCGCCACCGCCGCGTCCGATACGACACCGTGGCGGGTACGGCCTTTGGCCGCAACGAATTTCGCGACCAGCGCGTGATCGACTGCGGCGAGGGTGGTGACGTCGTGCACTGCGGCGAATCGGCTGAATCGGCGGATCAGCAGACCGAACTTGTCCAGCGTCTGCGCGGCCAGCACCCCATCGGCGATCCACGCACCGGTCACCGCCTGCACCGCCGCGGCCAGGCTCCCGTCAGCCATGGCCGGCCCCCACTGCAGCGGCAGCAGCAGCTGCACCCCGGGCCTCAGCATGCGGCGCCGCCGTTGATGACAGCTGGATCATCATGGTGACCCCTTCCCAAGTGGTGCGTGTATGCACCATTGGAGCAGAGGGGTCCGACACGTCGGCCTGCGGCGACGGTGGGGCGGGATATCGTGGGCCTGTGTCGCGCAGCAATGGTGACCGCCCACCGAGCGCATACGTCTTGCGGGGGTTCTGGCCGGACGCCGACCTGGACCCCGACGCGCCACCGTCGGCACCTGCCGCGCAGCAGCTCGCGCGTGCATTGCGCGCAGCCATGACCGAGACCGCCACCGGCCAGCGAGCACTCGCGGCGACCAGCGGAGTGGCCCACACCACCATCGGACGGATCCTGGCCGGCACCGTGCTCTGCGACATCGGCTCCCTGGCCCGCCTGGAACAGGCCCTGGGCCGACGGCTGTGGCCCGAACGTGACGACGTGCAAAGCCGCCCCCGCTCCAAGCACCGAGCGACCACCCGAAAGGCGAGTGGCGTCTGACACGTGAGGCAGGTTACAGGGTTGTAGTTCGATTGCAGGCCCGCCGATGCGGTGTGTTGCGCTTGACTCACGTTACAAGTGGCAGAACACTAGGTGTCGCGCGAACATACAGACGCGTCAACAGACCGAGCTAATGGGCGGTGGGCTGACTATGGGTAAGACCAGCAGATCGCTGATCGATTTGATCGACGTCGCCGCGCAACGTTACGGTGGGGCGTCCGGGCGCAGGCTAGCCGAGCTGGCGCAACACGGCGGGCATGACATTTCGCACGCGACGCTGAACCGGCTGCGGCAGGGCACGTATGCCACCCGGCCCTCGGATGCGTCGATTCGGGCGATCGCCTACCTGGCCGACGTGTCGGAGAATACCGCGTTCGCGGCGGCTGGGGTGAGGGCGCCGGGTGCGGTGGGGTATGAGCCGCCGTCTGAGGCCCAGCGCATGAACACCCGCCAGTGCAAGGCGATCGACGAGCTGATTCGGGCATTCATCGCCGACGACACCGGCGCGGTGGCGACCCGCAGCGACCTGACCAACCTCGTCGATGCGCGGCAACGGCTTGGGGCCGCGTTGAGCGCGGTCGACGTTGCTCAGCCCGCGACGGGCCAACTCGTGGCCGCCGCACAGGATGCGATGCGCTGCATCGACGAGACGCTGGACATTTTGAGCAACACCAGCGCGATGCCTCCGTCCTGGCACGGCAAGCCGCCGGAGGAGATGACCGACGCCGAACTGGACGAGGCCGCCGCGGCCGGGGACCCCTGGCCTGCGTACATTCGCACCAGGACGAAGGAGCGGATCGACGTCGACGGGGGGTAGACATGCTTCCGCGCTGCATGGGCGAGCACGGAACACTACCGCCGGGCATCCATCGGGCGACGTTGGACGAGGTACGCTCTCGATTCGTCGATGACGCTGCCGATCACACGCGCGAGCGGCGTGGCTTGATTCTGGATGCGATCCGGATTCACATCACCCTTGTCAGACAGTTGTTCTATCGTCACGAGATCACGATTTGGCTCAGCGGCGGCTTCTGCACCTATAAAGACGACACGCCCGGCGACGGCGATTTCGCCTGTCTGGTGCCAGCTCACGCGTTGGAGCAGGTACACGGTGATGCCGCACTGCCGCTGTGGACTCTCGGCTCGGTCACCGGCACCCTCGGGCACAGTGACCTGGTTGTGCAGACAGACAAGCTGCATTGCATGGGCGGGCTCACCGACGCCCTGGTGGTGAACCGCGACAACCCATATGCCGTTGAGCGGCAACGCCGGTGGTGGTCACGGGTGATCGGCCCCGATGGTGAGATAATCGACAGTGCGACAAAGGGCTTCGTGGAGGTGATCGATCAATGACCGGTCTCGGCCACCTCTCCGGCCTCAGCGACGACGACCTGCTTCGAGCCGCCATCCGCTATGAATACGAGCATTTCCCCGACACCGCGGATTTCGCACTCGGCCAGCTGTATTCGGGCACGGTACAAGGTGATCCGGCCGCAGAACGCGTCTGGGCCGAAGAAACCGCGCCTGAACAAGTCGAGCTCGACCTGCACTTGGAGGGCGCCGGGGTGCGGGGCCATGCCACCCGCGCGGACAAACTCGCAACCTTCGTCGCCGGAGTCAACGACGCCACCAAAGCGATCGTTCGAGAGAGACTTCAACTGAACGCGCTGAATCGAAACCTTCTCATACACGGGCTCGGTCCCGGCTCGGTGCGGGTTGTGCTGCGCGCCGACGCCCCACTTGACGGAGATGCGAAGCATGTACCACTCGGCGGCACAAGCCAATTCGCCTCAAGCCCCGATTCGGAGGCGCTGCGCACAATCGCCCGGCTGTTCACCAACGCTAGCTCCAGTGCCGCCGGAGTCGGCAGCGACGTGCGTGACCTACCGATCAAAGCGCGACGAGGCCTGCTGCGCTCCACATCCGCAATGAGAACAGCTGGATGGGACATCGCCGGACAGATACGCCAGCGCGGCCTCGGATCTACCGAAGTCGCCTTCACCCAGGCCGGAGCCGCGCTGCTTGGCAGCGAACTGAAAAACTACAACTACGACAGCGAACGCGGATGGGCGATCGGCACCATCGACGGTTTCCGCCGCAGCCTCGGCAGCCTATACCTCACCCCGTCAGGCACCAAAACCCCTCTGGCGGTCAACGTCAGCGACCCCGACACCCTCGCCGCCGCCGCGCGGCTGGCCGCCGAGGAGGGAGTGGTCGTGCAGGTGCAGATCGAAACCGTGCGCGCGCTCAGCAGTGAGGAATCGACTCGCATGACAACCAGCCGCAGCCTGCTGCAGATCGAACGTGCCGCCGAATCACTGCCCTACCCCGAATAACCTTGCTGCTGTCGGGCACGCGACGCGGCGGGCGGCCGCTGCCGTTAAACCACATCGAGCGGTTCATGAGGCACATCAGCAAGTCATGGGGCAGCGCAGCCGCATTGGCCGTTACCGCAACCCTGCTCGCGGGATACGGCGGGGGGCCGCCAGGTGATGTCGCCGGTGGCGACAAGCGGCCGACCGGTGAGACGACGCTACGCGTGGTGCCCACGCCGCGCCGAAGCCCGGCTGGAGCAAGACCATCCACGCCTTCGCCGCCACGCCGGAGGGCAGGGGAGTGGCCGTGACCACGTTCTACTACGGCGCCTCGGGTGATCAGCCGCGCGCCGTTGTCGACCGCAAGCCCGCCGACATCGTCAACTTCTCGGTGGAGCCCGGTGTCACCCGACTGGTCAGGGCCGATGAGGTAGCCAAGGACTGGAACGCCGACAACATCAAGAGCATCCCATTCGGATCAAGAGCATCCCATTCGCGGGTGGGCTCTGGGATTTAACGCTTTACGGTGGCTGGCATACCACGCCCGAGGAGTGTGTGGTGGCAGTGAAGCGCTATGACCGCGACTCAGACAGCTCGAATGCGCGGCCGCGAGGACTGTATGTGCGAGGACGAGGTCTGTGAGCTGGAGCAGGTACGCCGTGCTGTCTGGTGTGTCGAGACCGTCTGACACTATCGGGCTTCGGGCCCGTCGGGCATGTGTTCCCCCTCGGGAGTCGACTCAGGTGGTGTGCCGTCTCCAAACGGCCTACCGCCTAACTCTTCCCGGCCGTGCGGCGTGAGCCAGTTTGACAGGTCAGGACCCTTCGGCACGACTTGTGTCGGATTGATATCCGTGTGCACGATGTAGTAGTGCTGCTTGGTCTGCACGAAGTCGATGGTGTCGCCAAAGCCCGGTGTCTGGAACAGATCCCGCGCGTAGGCCCACAGCGTCGGCATCTCTGTGAGTTTCGACCGATTGCATTTGAAGTGGCCGTGATATACGGAGTCAAATCGGGCCAGTGTGGTAAACAGCCGGATGTCTGCCTCGGTGATGGTGTCGCCTACGAGATAGCGTTGGGTCTGTAGGCGCTCAGAAAGCCAATCGAGTGCGCTGAATAATCGGTCGTAGGCTCTGTCGTATGCATCCTGTGAGCTCGCGAACCCGCATTGGTAGACGCCGTCGTTGACCTCGGTGTAGATGCGCTGAGCGACGTCGTCGATCTCGTCGCGCCGTCGCTCGGGATAGAGCTGGGGGGCGCCCTCGCGATGGAAATGGGTCCACTGCGTCGAGAAGTCCACGGTCATTTGGGCGAAGTCGTTGGTGACCACTGCGCCCGTCGGCGCGTCCACGATCGCGGGCACCGTGACTCCCTTCGGATAGTCCGGTATGCGCTTGTTGTATGCGTCGCGTAAGAAATGGATCTTCAGCACTGGGTCGAGGCCACCTGGGTCGAGGTCGAAGGTCCAGCTGCGTGTATCGTGCGTTGGTCCGCAAAAGCCAATAGACAGAACCTTTTCCAGGCCGAGCAGTCGTCGCACAATGATCGTGCGGTTGGCCCACGGACAGGCCCGCGCGACGATCAGGCGGTAGCGGCCTGGTTCGACGGGATAGCCGTCGCGGCCGTCAGCGGTGATGCGGCTGCTGATGTAGTTGGTGTCGCGATTGAATTCGCCGGCCGCGGCGACATAGCTCATGGTTTACTCGTCCTTTTCAAGGGGTTACCCGATCTGGAATCGTGTGGGATTGATGTGGCCGTAGGTTTAGACGAGGGGTGCCGGTCAGGGTTTCGACCTGCAATCGGTTAGCCACCTCCGGCGTCCAAAGAGCGTCTTCGACCGATTGGGTATTAATGCCCATCAACACATCTCACGTTTTTACCTAGAACATTGGTGTAGCTCGCATGCGCTGCGCTCCACGTCGGATCGATCAGTCACCACCGCGTGGGATGAGCAAGTCCTGCCACGCGCGCGGCCGCCCGTCCCGAGCGAGATCGGTCTGCGTGTACTGCTTACCGTCGGGCCCGGTGTACGTGCCGGTTGCGGGGTCATACTGGGCGACCGCGATGGGTGGCGGTGCGGGGGGACCGGCTGGTGGCGGCGTCCCCGGCGGCTGCTGGGGTACCGACTGGCCGGACAGCGTGGCATTCGGGTCGCCCTTCCAGTTGTAGCCGTCGTTGAGAGGCACATAGTCCTCGTCGCTCTCGCACAACTTGACGGTGGGTGCACGCTTGCCTGGGCGTGTGATGCATGGGGCGTTACGCGCACCGCGCACGTCCAACGCCGAGTCTTGCGGCACCCGGCAGTACATGTCGCCCGCCGGCCGTTCGGGATAGTCCACTTCGCTGGGCGAGCGTACCTGTTGAGCGGGGAGGAAACCGGTGGTGCACGGCGGAGGGAGGTTGGCGTTGAGGTTGAACGACAGGAACAGTCCCTTGTAGTCCTGCTTGGTATCGCGGTTGGCGAGTTGGGCCGCCTGGAGCATTTCGATGTCCTTGGGGAACAGGACAAGGATCTGTTCGAGACTGGGTTGGTAGGTGACTGCCACCTGTTCGAGGTTGACGAGGTTGGCCAGGACCACGGGCAGCGTGGGTTTGAGCCGGTCAATCAGCTGGCGTGCTTCGGTTGTTGCGGCAGGCCCTCTGTCCAGCACGCCTTTCAGCGCGGGATCCTGTTCTTGCAGTTGGCGGGTGACCTCAGCGACGTTGGCCGCCCAGGCCCGGATCGAGTCCGAGGAGTTGATCTGACTGTCCAGCACGGGCTTGGATTGATCGATCACGGTGGTCAGCGAGTCGAGGTTTGCGCGCGCATCGGCGGCAAGGGTAGTTGCCCCCTTGACGATGCGCGCCAGTTCTGGCCCTAATCCTCCTATCGCCGTGTAGGACTCGTCGATCACAGTCTTGAGATCGCCGTGGGGGATGGCTTGCAGTCCGGCGTTGGTCTGAGCCAGCAGGGTGTTGATATCGGGGGGCAGCGTTGCGTGGTCGGCAGGTATGACGTCACCGTCCTTGAGCTTGGGGCCGTCGCCGGAGCGGGGGACGAGCTCGATGAACAACTCGCCGACAGCTGTCTGACTGTGCACATTGGCGTCGACGTTGGCGGGAATCTTGGTGTCAGACTTCAATGACAGCACCGCGTCGACTCCGCCGCCGTTGAGCCGAACGTCCTCAACGCGGCCGACTTCAACCCCGCGGTAGGTGACGTTGCCGTCTTTGTACAGCCCCCCAGACGATGGCAGGTTCACCGTCACCTGGTAGTGGCCGATTCCGAACAGCGCCTTGGGCAGGTCGAGGTATCCGATGGCCATCGTGCCTCCGGCGACGACTGCGACGACGGAGAAGACCGACAGTTGGCGTCTGACCAGCTTGCTGAGATACACGGTTACGGTCCCTGGTTGTAGCGGTAGGGCGCCAGTAGGGGGTTACCGGCGCCGTTGGGCGGCGCACTGTTGGTGCACGGACTGGGCAGCTGGCCAATGGTTCGGCCCCACTGCATCTCCAGCCATGTCAGATCGCATTCCCATCTGGTTCCGGTGAAGATGGAGCTGTCGATCCGGCTCAGCGTCAGGTCGACGACCAGACTCACGTTGGCGTAGTCGCCGCGGAACCACTTGGTCAAGGTGCATTTCGGGAACGGGAACGTGGGTATCAGGTCCAACGCATGTGTCAGCGCCGGGCCGGCGTTGGCCAGTGATTCCAGCACCGGCCCAAGGTCTTTGAGTTCCTGGACCAACGGTGCTTTGGTCTTGTTGACCGAATCGGCAGCCAGCGCGCTGAATTTGCCCAACTGGTCGACCGCGTCGATGAGATTCTCCCGTTCTCGATTGACCACCGCCAGGGCGTCGGGGATTGTGTCAAGGCCCTTGTCGAGAACCGGCTTCTGCTCGGCGAATTGGCCCAGCAGGCGGTTGAGACTGTCGCTGGCCGCGATGATGTCGCCGGTTTGATCGTTGACCCGGGTGACGAATGTGTTCAACTGATCCATCAGGCTGCGGAGGTCTCCCTCCCGCCCGGATAACGCGGTGCTCAGCGCGGTGGTGATGTCCTGTACCTTGGCGATACCTCCGCCATTGAGCAGCAACGAGGCGGTCGCCAGTGTCTGCTCGGTCGATGGGTAGGCCTTTCCCGATGACAGCGGTATCAGCGAGCCCTGATGAAGCCTGCCCTCAGGCGCTTCGTCGGTCGGCGGCGCCAGCTCGATGTGCAGCGATCCCAGCAATGCCGTCTGGCCCAGTGTCACTGTCGAATTGGCGGGTAGCGTGACATCGCCGTTGAGCTTCATGGTCACCAGCGCGTGCCAATCCTGGCGCTCGATTTTGGTGACTGTGCCCACCGTGACGTCACCGACGCGCACGCGTGAATTGGGCTGGATGTTGTTCACATCAGGCATCTGCGCCTGGATGGTGTAAGCCCCGGGCCCACCGCCTTCGGTTCCGGGGAGTGGCAGGGAATTCAGCCCTCGCCACCCACAGCCTGCGACCGCGGTGGCCGCCAGGATGCACGTCAGGACAGCGGCCGGTATCCGTCGCCAGCTGCGCATCGTCATGACCCCGTCCCCGCAGGCAGCATCATTCCCGCCAGCCCGGCTGCCGGGTCGGTGGTCTGCGGCGCCGGCCCGCCGACTATGGCCGCCGCATCTGTGGGTGCTGCCTGTTCGGCGGCCAACGGGGGGCCGGGTGGGGCGGGCGGCGCAGCTGGAGCCGGTTGCGGCGGAACGTAATCCGGGCGCATCCAGTCCTCGCTGTAGGAGATCTCGTTCGGGCGTGCCGTGGCGCCGACGAACGGGTTGAAGCCAAGCGGCGGGAAGTTGTACTGGCGGTTTTTCACGATCGGCGCCAGGTACTGCACGCACAGCTTCGCCGACTGTTCGGCACCCAGGCGTGATGCCGCCTGAATGGCGCCGCACAGGAAATTGATGGGGTCGGCGAAGTTGTTGACCGCGGCGATGCCGGTGAGGCTGCCTTGTGCGGGCTGATAGAGGTTGGCGGCGTTGGCCGCCGTCGTCGGCAGGATATGCAGGAGCTGTTTGATGTCGTCCAGGCTCTCGTTCAGAGCAGTCGAAACCGATGCGAGTTTGTCGGAGGTGGTGCCCAGCGCTTCGCGGTTGTCTGCAACGAAACTGCTGACCTTGCCGACCACATCATTGAGGTCTTTGACGGCGCCGGCGACCTCGCCGGGCTCGTCCGCGAGCAGTCCGGTGACCGAAGCGAGGTTTCCGTTGAGGGTCTCGAGCAGTCCGGCGCTGTCCTTCAGCGCGGTCACCAGCGTTGCGATGTTCTTGACGCTGGTGAAGATGTCGCCGCTGTGATCGCCGAGCGCCGAAAGTGCCTGGGACAGTTTGATGACCGCGTCCCGGATCGCTGGGCCCTGACCGCGGAGATTGTCCGCGGCGGTGTGAACCAACGCTCCCAAGGTGCTGCTGCCGCCAGGCTCGGTGGGCTGCAACGCCTGGGTGAGGCGTTCAAGCTGAACGCGGACGTCGTCCCATTCCACCGGAACCGCGGTGCGCTCCTGGGGGATGACCGCGTCGTTCTGCAGGGTGGCGCCGCCGGTGTAGGGCGGGGTGAGTTGGACGGCACGTGCGGTCACCAACGTCGGCGATACGATCACGGCCTTGGCGTCGGCGGGAACCGCGTACTCGCTGTCCAGCCAGAAGCTGATTTTCACCCGGGTGGGTTCTGGCTCGATCTTGTCGATCTTGCCGACGTTGACACCACGGATGCGGACATCGTCACCGGGGAAGATGCCGTTGCTGTTGTCGAAATAGGCAACGACATGCGTGCGATTCGAAGCTCGAATGAATTGCACGACAACGTATCCCCCGACCACGACGAGGACGACCAGCGCCGCCGTCAGCGCTGCCTTGACTCTGCGGTTATTGATCATTGCCCGCCTCACTGGAGGCCGTCGGTTCGCCGGGTGCGGGTACGAACACCGGGCTTGGCGTCGGCGGCGTTGATGCGTTGGGATCGGGTACCTGCTTCGCCGGTGGACCGGGAGGTGGACCGCCAGGCGCAGGCGCGGGTGACGGCTCCCGGTAGGGATAGCAGCCGGGACCAGGTAGCGCAATTGCGGGCGGACCACATGCCTGGTCGCCGGGGTTTCCGGTGATCGCGTCGGGCAGCGTCATCCGCGGTTCGCCAGCCTGCCCGGTGCGCGGGTAGGGCGCCGGAAGAGCCGGGGTTCCCGGCTGACCCGTCTGCGGGTCGGTGCGTTGCGACGGCAGCAGGACGTTGGGGTCCAACCCGAGGTCGGAGAATGCGGAGTCGACAAATGGCTGAATGAATTGGCCTGGAATGAGATTGGCGATGTAGGCCTTGAAGAAGGGCCCCCCGGACAACACCTCGCCGAAACTCATCGCATAGGAGTTCAGTCCCTTGATCGACTGCTGGATCTCAGCTTTTCGGTTGTCCAGCGTCGCCAGTACGCCGTTGAGTTTGTCCAACGCGGGTTTGAGGGTCGCCCCCTCTCCCACCACATCCTCAGCACAAGTGACGAGAAACCCCTCCACCGTCATCACCTGACGAGACGTCCAACACCAGGCCATGTGGGGGGCCGCGCAGTTAGGTCGTTGGAAGTGGCATGACCCTGACGTGCACGTACCGCTGCTTGTCGACAATGACACCCGGTTGTGGGTCTACAGCCCATCCACTCTGACATGCAGTGATCCGGCGGCGATGATCGGCCATTGCGATCAGGCGCAGGGCTCGAATCGATCCTTTTATAACCACTACCGCAGCGCAGGCGGACGCAACGGGCACTTTGACATTGCCCAGGGTGGGCAACACGACTGGAACAGCTGGGCTCCCCAGCTGGCAGCCATGGCCCCCGACATGACCGCTACCATCCGATGACCATCGATCGCAACCGGGCGGCCCAAGTACTCCGGCGCGGACGAACTCCGGCCGCCACTACCGCAGGTGCGCTCGCCACGATTCTCACATGCGCGGCGCCGTCTACGGCACGCGCCGACACCGATAATCCGTGTTCGTTGGCGGCGACGTTCTTGTGCCAGTTCATACCAATCGTTCCGGAACTGGAGGACGACGTGGATCTGACTCAGGAAGAGCCACATATGCCGGTGGTCGTCCCCGGATCGGCGACACCATCGGCATCGCCGATGTGGCTCACGGGTGAGCACACAAGGCAACTGGTGGTAAGGCGGTTGAGGATAGGCGCCATGCACGAAGGGATGTCCGGTGGGTATTGATGTTTCGGTTGAGGGGTTGACGAAGTCGTTTGGGGCCCAGCGAATTTGGGAAGACGTCACGATGGAGATCCCCGCCGGTGAGGTCAGCGTCCTGCTGGGCTCGGGTACCGGTAAATCGGTGTACTTGAAGTCTTTGATCGGTCTGCTGCGCCCCGAGCGCGGCAAGATCATCGTCGACGGCACCAACATCATCGAGTGCTCGGCCAAGGAGCTCTACGACATCCGCACACTGTTCGGCGTCATGTTCCAGGACGGCGCGCTGTTCGGTTCGATGAGCCTGTATGACAACACCGCGTTCCCGTTGCGTGAGCACACCAAGAAGAAGGAAAGCGAGCTCCGCAACATCGTCATGGAGGAGCATGAACCACCAGGATCCTTCCCAACCCGGGGAACTCGATGTCGATCAGATATCTCGAGCCATGGACGCTCGACTTAATGCGTGATCCGTCGACGGTGCGGAATGGAGGAACCGATGGTCGGTTAGGCATGTGCCGACCCCTGGCGAGAACGTTGCGGTCACTGAATCATTCATCACCTCGTCGACCGCGCGGGTCGCGACCATGGGGTCAGCGCTTGGTCTGTTGTTGGACTTGCACTTTCGAAAGTATGGGAAAGTATTATGCCGAAATTCTCCGAGAAGACTGTGATCATCACGGGTGGCGCCGCGGGCATCGGTCTCGCCGCTGCTAAACTATACGCCGCCCAGGGGGCCAACGTTCTTATCACCGGCCGCCGACAGGACAGACTCGACGACATCGCACGCGATGACCGAGCCATCGTGGGGCTCGTCGCCGATGCTGGCGATGCTGACGACGTTTATCGGACCATCGATTTCGCGATGGCGCGGTGGGGGCGCCTAGACGTCATCGTGAACAACGCCGGAGCGGGCGTCCTCGCCGCGCTCGCCGACGTTTCGATCGAAGCAATATTCAACACATTCCGAATCAACGTGATCGGCCCTACTCTCATGGCTAA
Source organism: Mycobacterium sp. 050128 (assembly GCF_036409155.1). Taxonomy (NCBI): domain Bacteria; kingdom Bacillati; phylum Actinomycetota; class Actinomycetes; order Mycobacteriales; family Mycobacteriaceae; genus Mycobacterium; species Mycobacterium sp. 050128. The sequence goes on from NZ_JAZGLW010000001.1 coordinate 2,542,207, forward strand.
GGCGGCCCTTCCGCATCTGGCCCGATCACACGGCAGCATCATCAATGTGTCCAGTACATACGGGTCGAAACCTGCTGCTGGCTTGTCTCACTATGCGGCAAGTAAAGCCGCGGTCGAGCATCTCACGCGCTGCTGGGCGCTTGAACTGGCCTCCACAGGCATCCGGGTGAATGCGATCGCATCGGGGCCTGTCGAAACGGCATTTCTAAAGGAAAGGATGGGACTCAGCGAGGACGCGATAAAGGAAGTCAAAGCCCTGGAGACGGCAACCATTCCGCTGGGGCGGCGCGGCGTCCCCGACGACGTCGCAGCCTGGATCATCAAGCTGACCGATCCCGGTTCGGACTGGGTCACCGGTCAAGTTCTCGCCGTGGACGGCGGCCTCGCCGTCACATAGCTCCTCGTCACGGCTCCTTTTCGTACTCCACTATTGATTAAACCTTTGCACCCGAGTCCTATGACCGCGGCCCTGGCACGGCGAGTCGGTCGCGCTCGCTTCGAACAGCACAACACCTTCGAAGACTTCGACTTCACCCTCAGCCCCAAGCTGCCCGCCGCGATGCTCGATCTCCGCTGGGAGCTTACAGGTCACCGGGTTGGCAGTGTGCCCGGCGCGGCGCGGACGTCGTTGATGTAGTCGCCGAGTGTGAGCTCGAGTGGGCCGGGCTGTTGGAAGCCGTCTTTGAGTGCTTGGGCGATGATCGATGCGGCGGCGGGGCGCGCAAAGGCCCCGATGAGTGTGTCCATTTCGGAGAGCAGGGTCGCGTCGGCAGGTAGTGACGCGTTGTTCACGAACCGTTTGATGTCGGCGAGGGCGAGCAGGTCGAAGCGTGACACCCGATGTGCGAATGCGTCGACGAATGCGTCGAATTCGGCATCGGGGATGGCCCTGTTGACGTATCCGTAGCGCTCGGCCAGCTCACCGGTGAAATCGTGGCCGCCGAGGAGGATCTCCAGGGCCCGTCCGCGGCCGACTATCGTGGGTAGCCGGCTGGATGGACCACCGCCTGGGATGGCGGCGAAGCCGACTTCGAATTGTCCGAGGATCGCCCGTTCGCGGCTGGCGAAGCGGATGTCGGTGGCCAGCGCTAGCTCGCTGCCGGCGGCACGCGCTCGGCCGCGGATGGCGCTGATCGTCACGGCTGGCAATTTGCTGATCCGGATCAGCAGATTGGTCCAGTGATGAAACGGCGAGGGCGCGGTGGGCAGCGCCGTGAGTGGTGAGGGGTCGGCTGCGACGTCAACGTGGTTAAGGAAGAAGTCGGGGTTGGCGCTTTCGAACACGATGACGGCAACGTGGTGGTCTTGTTCGATTTCGGTGAGGAGTTGGTGAAGTTCGACGACCATCAGCGGGTCGACGAGGTTGATGGGCGGGTTGTCGAACGTGACCCGCCACAGTGCAGGGGTGGTGCGTGTGACGCTGAAGCGTGGCGAAGTGTCGGCTTGGGTGCTCATCGCGTTTCCTTGGGGTTGTGGGTGAAGTCCTGCGCGCCCGGTGGGCGTTGTTGATGGCGATCACTGTTGGCGTGCGGTGGCGAGTATTTCGTCCACCGTCCATTGGTCGTAGGCGTGGCTGCCGTACTTGGCGGCGAGGATTCGTCCATCGGGCCCGATGAGCAGATCGGCGGGCAGTCCGAGGTTGCCGTTGGTCGGTGAGGCGGGCAGTGGTGAGCGGCGTTTGGCGATCGCGGTCTTGATGGCGTGCCAGTATCCGCCGGGCAGCGCGCGCCAGGCCGCGAGTCTGAGGGCTTTTGTCGAGGCTTCCACCCCGAATCGGCGGTAGAGATCCTTGTCGGGGTCGCCGACCACCGCAAAGGGCATATCGTCTTGGTATTTGCGCAGCTCGGCGGCGGTGGAGTGGAACACCACCACTTCGCGGATGCCTGCGGTGTTGATCTCCTCGATTCGTCCGCTGATCGAGCGCAGGTGCAGATTGCATACCGGGCAGCCTGCGAAACGCCGGAACTGCAGGTGCGTTAGCGCGCCCGTGGGGTCGGGAATCTGTACGGGTTCGTCGTTGAGTCCCCTAAGCAGCAGGGTGGGGAACTGCTCGCCGACAGTGACGCGCTTGGATCGTGCTGGGGCCGTGCGGGCCATGATGATCTCCTTCTACTGATGGGCCGATGGTCAGGTCGGGCGAGCAGATGCCCACCGTCGACGATCAATTCGGTGCCGGCGGGCGTTCACTCGCCTCGTCGGCTCGTAGTGTGCCGGGCGGGGAGTTCGTTGGGGGGCCGGAGGGTCCACGCCCGCGTCGTCGTCGTCGACCACGTTCGGACCCGGCCCCTTTCCGCTAGGGCCACACCGCACTTCGATGTGTCTTGCCCCGATGTGTTGCTTTGGTTGCGGTGCTCGTCCGGCTTCCGTTGGGTTGTGGGTGAAGTCCAGCGTGTGCTGGTTGGCGTTGTCGATCGCGATGACAAAGCACACGCGTCCGGGGCCGCGGCTCGGGAAGGCGGCGCCGGTGTATTTGATTGAGATCGGGTCCATGTAGTGGCAGGCGGCGTCGTCGCGGACTGCGATGACCCTGCCCTGCAGGGCGGCCATCCGGTAGGGGTTGTCGAACGCGGTGATCGACAGGCCGACGCGAGGGTCGCGGCGCATGTCCTTGGCCTTCGGGGCCTTGGCATGGGTGCAGATCAGGACGTTGTCGTCCTCGCGCGCGACCCACACCACCCAATTGCGGGGATGACCGCCGGCCGAAACTGTGGACAGGTGCGCGTAATTCGGTCCGTCAATAAGCACCCGGATGCTGGCCGGGATCGGGCTCGACATCCTCACCGCCCGCGCCGCTTGGCCGGGGAAGAGGCGGCGGGCACCAGGCGGCTCGGCTGCATGTGTTCCGTCGGGCTGGTCTGGCGGCACGGCAGCGGCCTGCAGCGGTGTGCGGCGTTGCTCATCGCGCGTCGGGGTGCTCGGACAGGTACCGGACGAAACCGATGACGTCGTCGGCAACCAGCCGCCCGATGGCCCCGCTCGAGTACACCGCGAGCCGCACCGTCCCATCAGGTGCCAGCACGAAGCCCGTCGATTGCAGATAACGGGGATGGTCGTTGACGTAGGCACCCGTCGCCGCAGCGATCGCGTCGGCGTCGGCGCTATGGCCAACCGGGAAACGCAGCTTGTGCTTGGCGACCAGCGCAGCCGAGGTCTGCTCATCATCCACCGACAAGGCGATCACCTTGACGTTGAGTTCACTGAGCGTGTCGAGCGCGCGGGAGAACCCGGCCAGCTGGGCATTGCAGTATGGGCACCACGACCCGCGGTAGATCAAGATGACGCCGTAGGACCCGGCGAGATCGCCGGGCAGGGAGATCGTGGCGCCGCCGACGGCGGGAACCTCGATCCGGGGAAACAGCTGACCATAATCGAGTCGGGACATCGGCATCCTTCCGAGGGGTTGGGTGGACTACTCGGTCCATCATGATGACATAGGAGTGGACTGGCAAGTCCAGTGTCGGTAGGCTGCGGTCATGGTGTCAACGGAGGGCCCTGCTGGTTCGCGGCTGACGGCTCGCGGCGCGGCGACTAGAGCCCGCATCGTCGCGGCGGCGGCGTCGCTGGTGCAGGAGCACGGGGTGGCCGGAACCAGCCTGGACGATGTCATGGCCGTCACCGCCACCAGCAAGTCGCAGCTGTATCACTACTTCGCCAACAAGGACGCGCTCATTCGCGAGGTGATCACCATCCAGCTCGGCCGCGTGATCGCCGCCCAGGAGCCCGACCTTCGCGAGGTCTCGTCGTGGGAGGGTCTGCAGCGCTGGTGTGATCACCTCGTTGCCATGACCCGCGCGAGGCAGGGTGTCGGCGGCTGCCCCCTTGGCTCGCTGGTCGGTGAACTCGCTGAGCGATCCGAGACTGCGCGACACGTGCTCGCGCAGTGCTTTGCCGAATGGGAATCGTATCTGTCCGCGGGCTTTGTGGCCATGCGCGACAACGGCGAACTGGCCGCCGAGGCCGACCCGGCCGAGCTCGCGTTGACAATGATGAGCGCGCTGCAAGGCGGTCTGCTGATGGCGCAGACCATGCGCAGCGCCCGCCCCGTCGAACTCGCCCTGAACATGGCGCTCGGGCACGTCAGTGCTTACCGGCGCAACCCATAGGCGCGACGGCGCTGATCAGCCAGCAGCCTGCGACTCAGTCGACGTCAGCTCGCCGGCAGGGCGGCCCCACCCGAGAGGCTGGTTCGGATCGGCAGCGACGCCACGGCCAACCCGACGCTGTTGTGCCGCGACCGTCTTGGATGGATAGGTGCGGCTCAACGGGCTGAGATCGCGAGGATGCGTTCGGCGTTGGCGTGGGCGATCTTTGCCCGGTCACCGGCACTGAGCGTTGTTCGCTGCAGCCGGGCGACGGCCTCTTGCGAGGACTCATACGGGTAGTCCACGGAAAACATGACAGCATCGGCGCCCACCTCCAGCACCGCCCCGGTCAGGGTCGCCGGCGAGAACACCCCGCTGGTGGTGAACACGATGTTGGTGCCGATGTAGGCCGATGGTGGTTGCTTGAGCGGTGTGCCGGGTTGGATGGTGCGGACACGCGAGTCGAGCCTGCTGCGCTGCAACGGCAAGAACGCGCCCATGTGGCCCAAGATCAGGGTGGCCGAAGGGATGGCGGTCGGAAAACTCCGGCGAAGAGTATCCGCAGGGCGTGGCCGCTGACCGCGGCGCCCCAACTCCCCGTCGGGCCATACAGTTCGCGCCGACCGTCCAGGGCATGCCACCGATCGGCCGGCGGGGCGCCCGGGTGCAGATACAGCGCTACGCCCAGCGCTTCCAAGGCGGCCCAAACCTCGTCGTACTCGGGTGCATCCAGGCAGTGTCCGCCCGGTCTGTGGATGCAGTCATTGACCAGCGCCCCGGACAACCCGAGCTGTCGCACGCAGCGTTCCAGCTCGACCGCCGCCCCGGCCGGGTCCTGCAGCGGCAAGGCCGCAAAACCGCGGAACCCAAGGGTGTAATTTCATCGTTTCGGCGCCGATTCCGTCTGAAGTCCTCACGCCCAACGGCTGTGTCGCCGCCGTGGTGGTGACTGCTGGGGCCGAAAGTACTGGCGCTCCTAAAATCCTTAGCGGTCGGGCGCGATGCGCTGATTGTGCCGTCGGCGCTGGCGAGTTGGCGGCGTGCACATTTTTGAACGAACAGCGGATGAGGTCGCACAGGGGGCTGGTGTCCAAGCGGGCGTAAGCATGTTTGGTCGCGGCCGACAGGCCGATCTTGCAGACAGCATGGCTTTTCGGCAGTCGAAGACGGCGACAGAGCGTCCGGGTTCGCAAACGGCGACGGCCAGCTGCAGGAGCGCGGCGCGAAGGACTTTAACGTGGTCGCCTATTCCCCCCTGCACGGGGCAACGCCGCGGCATCCCGATTCCGAGACCAATCTCCTTGTGCCGCTAGACCATACCGCGGCTGCCGCGAAGTCCAGTATCCACCGTGTCATCGGCGTCACCGTCACGATGTGCACGTCCGATTCGGATATCGAACTGGCACAGGCGTTCTGTTCACACCGCATCCCACTCGAAGCCACTGTGATGATGGTCAGCGGACGGCGGACGTTCGCGCTCAGCTGAAGGAGGCGGCGGTCGGGATTCCGATGCTGTCCTCGGTGTTGGCGCTTTTGTTGCTGTCGTTCGCCCGGCAAGCCAGGCCGGGCTGGCCGTGGTGGCGTGTCTGGGGGCGACTCGGTGAACGTCGATACCAGCCCGACTACTTCCGCTTCTCCGTAGGCCCGCGGTAAGACATTGTTCAAGCTTGCGGGAGGGGCGTCTGTGTTGCTTGTGGTGGCGAACCCCGCAGATTTCTAGGGCAGTGCAGGGCGGTGGACGAGGCCGGGTTTCGACTCGCGGTGATCATAACGGTGGCCGCTCGCAACAGGAACTGCAAACTTATTGTGCGGGCGCCACGGTTTGTTGTCGGGTGGGCGCATGGACTCTGACGATGCAGGAGAACATCGATACCCACCGCACTGCGACGTCCGCGTGGCCGGATCGTCTATCAGGTCATCGAGCGCTGTGCGGGACGGGAATGCGGTGCCAGCAGGCGCAGTTCATTGCGCAGACCCGATTGCGCAGACCCGTCTGCCTCGGAGGGTTGAAGTCCTTGGAGCCGGGCTTGTTGATCCGGTTCAGCGATACGAGTGCGCTACAGCTACGTAATGGATCCATAACCAGGAATATCTATCGTGCGACAGATTGGTAGCAAGGGAGTCTGCAGAATGTCGACGCTCCGAGTTCGCGGCGGCCGGCTAGCCCGGTTGGTCGGCCGCATTGGATTTGTTGTGGCACTCGTGCTCTTCGTAGGTGGCTGTGGCGGGGGCGGTGGTGCCCCGGATACAGTCCGGATTGGGACTTTCGCCAGCGCAGTCGATTACGCACCGTTCTATATCGCGCGCAAGCAACGGTTGTTCGAATCCGCCGTCGGCGCCGGCACGAAAGTCGACTACGTGGAATTCGACTCGGCGCCAGCCGTCACAGAAGCGTTGGCGACAAACCGGGTCGACATGGTCTTCATGGCCGAGCCGCCGGCTCTAATCGCCGCGGCGGCGGGAGTTCATTGCAGGATTGTGGCTCTGGGCGCGAGCCTGGTCCAGGACATCCTCGTACCGATCGACAGCAAGATCGCGAGCGCTGCCGATTTGGGCGGAGCGCGCGTCGGTGTGTTAGCGGGTACGTCGTCGCATTACGCCTTGATCAAGATCGCCAAGGATGCCGGCGTCGATCCCAAGTTAATTCAAGTGATCGATATGGCCCCGCCGGACGCGAAGGCGGCGTTCGAATCAGGTCACCTGGATGCGTGGGCGGTGTGGCCGCCGTTCGTGCAGCAGCAGCTTGTCCAGAAGACCGCCAGGCTGCTACCGGCAGGCGATGCTGCGATCCAGTCCATCGCGGTTGCACGGCCCGGGCTGGCCGAAGATGCACTGGCCGTTTACTCCGCTTTGGTCGCTGCCATCGGCAAAGCAAAGGAGTTCATCCGCGCATCACCGGCAGAAGCGAAATCGATTGTGGCCACTGAAGTTCGGGTCGATCCGGAGGTGGTCGAATTGGCCTGGCCGCGCCACGACTTCACCGCCACGCTGACTCAGGAGGTCATTGCCGACATCCAGGCGAAGGCCGATTTCCTGGCCGATGCTGGCTTCATTCAGCAGAAGGTCGATGTCAAGGACCTGGTCGGACCTCCGCGATGACGATGATGGTGACTGCGCCCGTGGCGACAAATGCGCCCCGTCGACGCCGGCGGTTCTTCGATCGTCTGACAAGCTGCGTACTTGCGCTGGCCGTACCGATCGGACTGGTCGTGGCATGGCACGTCGCGGTGGTCAGCGGCGTCCTGCCGCACACGCTCGTTGCTGGACCGCTCGACTCACTCGAAGCGTTCGTCAGGCTGGCGATGGATGGAACGCTGATCGAGCACGCGTGGGTCAGTGTGCGCCGCATAGCGATTGGCTTTGCCATCGGCAGCACGGTCGGCATTCTGGCAGGGGCGGTGATCGGCACCAGCCCGTTGGCAGCCAAAATCCTGGAGCCCACCGCCTTGACGTTGATTCCGGTCCCGGCGGTGGCGTGGATTCCGGTGCTGGTCATCGTGTTTGGCATCGGAGAGCTCTCAAAGGTGACCTTGGTGGCGATCGGGTCCGCCACCACGCTGATCCTGGCGACCGCTGCGGGGATTCGTTCTGCCTCGCAAGATCTCGTGGAGGTCGCGCAGCTCTACGAGAAGTCGCGCTGGACAGTGCTGCGGACGGTGTTGCTGCCGTCGGCGGCTCCGTCGATTGTCGCATCGGCGCGCGTTGCGATGGCGCTGTCGTGGACACTGTTGGTCGCGGCGGAGGTCATCGCGTCGGCTAACGGGTTGGGATGGCTCATCTGGGATTCGCGCAACTTCGCACGGCCCGCTGCCATGATCGCCGGAATGCTCGCAATCGGCATTCTCGGAAAGGCCACCGATGGGCTTCTCGCCCGCTTCGGCCGCTACCTCACCCGCTGGGACCGCTCCTACCGTGGCTGACGTGAATGGCGCGGAGGTGCCGGCCCTGCAAGTACGAATTCGCGAGAAACGGGTCACGGTCGGCAAGCGTCCCCTGGATGTGCTGAGCGAGGTCAACTTCGACGTCCGCCGTCAAGAGGTTGTCGGCATCGTGGGTGGCAGCGGAGCTGGCAAGACGTCGCTGCTGCGCGCGATCGCGGGCCTTGACACCACGTTCGTTGGCGAAATCCGGGCCTTCGGTCGACTCGTTCGGGGACCCGGCCGGGACCGGGGCCTGGTCTTCCAGGAGCACCGACTGATGCCGTGGATGTCGTTGTCTGACAACGTCGCCTACGCGCTGCCGTTCCGGAGACCGGCCGCCCAAATCGAAAAGCAAGTCGTCCATGCGCTCGACCTGGTCGGGCTGGCCGGTTTCGGCAAGGCGTGGCCGAATCAGCTTTCCGGCGGCATGGCGCAGCGAGCCTCCTTGGCCCGCGCCTTGGTCACCACTCCCGAGATCCTGCTGCTCGACGAGCCGCTGGGCGCGCTGGACAGCCTGCTGCGCAGTCAAATGCAAACCGAACTCGAGCGGATCATCCTCGACGAGGCGCTCACCGCGATCCTGGTGACCCACGACGTCGACGAGGCCGTGCTACTGGCAGACCGGGTGATTGTGATGGCTGGTCCACCCGGACGGATCATCGCCGACATGGCGCACCCCCAGCCCCGCCCGCGGGACGTGGCGGACCCAGCACTTCAGGCCCTCCGCGCCCAGATCCTCACTGTTTTGCATCAAGGAGGCAGGAATGGACATCTACTGGTACATCCCCACCCACACCGACGGCCCACACCTGTCGACGATGCACCGGGCGCGGGCGGCTAACCTGCGTTACATCACCCAAATCGCGCAGGCCGCAGACGATCTGGGCTATGTCGGAGTGCTGGTCCCGACGGGCTCGGTGTGTGAAGACGCATGGATCACCGCGTCGTTTCTGGCACCCGAGACCACGAGCCTGCGATTCATCGTCGCTGTCAGGCCCGGGCAGTCGACCCCGTCGATGACGGCTCGAATGGCCTCGGCCTTCGACCGCTACAGCAGGGGTCGGCTCACCGTCAACGTGGTCTGTGGAGGCGATCCGGTCGAACTGGCCGGCGACGGTGTCTTCCTGTCGCATGGCCAACGCTATGAGCAGGCCGACGAGTACATCCAGGCGTGGACCGACCTGCTGCAGGGCAAGACCGTGGACATGAACGGCCGATATGTCCGCATCGAAGGGGGGCAGCTTCACTACCTTCCCCTGCAGGAGCCGCACCCTCCGCTGATGTGCGGCGCCTCCTCTGGCGCTGGGCAAGCGTTCGCCGCGAAATGGATCGACACCGTGCTGACGTGGGGCGAACCACCGGAGCAGGTGCAGCCGAAACTCGACGAGATGCGGGCCAAGGCACACGCTGCCGGGCGACGAGTCACCTTCGGCATCCGGCTACACACCATTGTGCGGGAAACGAGCAGAGAAGCGTGGGCGGCCGCCGATGACTTGATCCGCTACGTGCGCGACGAGGACGTCGCCGCCTCCCAGGCGGCGCTGGCCCGCTCTGAGTCGGAAGGCCAACGCCGCATGGTGGCCCTGCACCGTGGCTCGAGGGAGCACCTCGAGGTGAGCCCCAACCTCTGGGCAGGCGTCGGTCTGGTCACCGGCGGGGCCGGCACCGCGCTGGTGGGCAGTGTCGAGGAGGTCCGTGACCGGATCATGGAGTACCACGACATCGGCATCGACACGTTCATCCTCTCCGGGTATCCGCACCTCGAGGAGTGCTACCGGGTCGCTGAGACGCTGTTCCCGCAGCTGCCCTTCGAACCGAAGGTGAACAGCCTACAGCCGAAGGTGATCCCCGGCGGCTGGTGATCGACTGTCAGGACAAGGTGTTGGCCTCGCTGACCACAGCGGCGCCCGCCAGGTTGACCGGAAATCGCCTCAGCTGCAGTCGCTTCCGTCATGGAGCGGGTATTCAGGCCCACTCGCCGCGACACGATGGACGGGTGACGACGTGGGCGTGATAGCCGTCGCCGTCAAGTATCGGGCTCGGATTCTGGCGCCTCTCCGTTTCACATCGGAGAGGCCGCCCTGCCGCGGTCTTCGAGGATGACCCCGGCACCGCACGTGTCGTGTGACGGCTGGCCTGGCGGGCCGCGGTCGCGTGACCCGCCAGGCCGTGCGGTTCACGGCTGCACGATTGGGAAGTCGATTTCGGTGTGCGCGACGTTGTTGAAGTAGTTCGTCAGCACGTTAAGGCCCACGTGGCCAATGACTTCGGCGATCTCGGCGTCGGTCAGACCTGCGCGGCGCGCGTTTTCCAGATCGGCGTCATCGATGTGGCCGCGGTGTTCGTTGACGGCCACCGCGAATGCAAGGATCGCGGCGGTTTTGGGGTCGTCCGCATCTGCTTTGCGCGCCGACCCGATTTGATCGGCGCTGAGTCCCGCCGCCTTTTCACCCAGGTAGCTGTGTGCGGACAGGCAATACGAGCACCCATTGGCCTGTGCGATGGCGATGGCGAGGCGTTCGCGGGTGGAGCCCGGCAGCGTTCCGCGGTCGAGAGCGCCGGCCAAACCGAGATATCCGCGCAGCAGCGCCGGACTGTGCACCATCGCGCGGGTGAGGTTGGGAATCGTGCCCAATGCCTGCTGCACGGAGGCCAACGCCTCGGCCTGGTCGTTGGTCGCGTCGGCGTCGGTGACAAGGGACAGCGTGCTCATTGGTTCTCCTCCAGTATTGTTCGGGTTGATGGCCTTACACCGCATGCCAGATCGATGAGGCCACTGGTTAGACGCCCGTGCAGCTGATCTGTTACACGGGCCGCAATTTCGGCTGGGGAGCGGTGCTGGGTAATGGGCGAACACATCCGCACGGTCGTCGACGACCGGTGGGCTAGCGAGGACGAGTTCGTCGACGCGTTGCGGGCCGGGGACACCGAAGCATTCCGCCTACTGGTCGACACGATGCATGCACCCCTGGTCCGCATGGCGCGGATCTACCTGTCGGCGTCCATTGCAGAAGATGCCGTGCAAGACACGTGGACGTCGGTGGTTCGCACGATCGGGAGCTTCGAAGGTCGTTCGACGGTCAAGACGTGGGTGTTCCGCATCATGCTCAACCGAATACGGACGCTGGCCCGAACACAGGGGCGCACCGTGCCATTTGCCGTCGCAGGTCCGGAGGCGGATCCGTACCCGTCGGTAGATCCCAACCGGATGGTTCACGCCGAACTGGGTGCCCACCACTGGTCTGACGTGCCCGCAAGGTGGGACCTGTTGCCAGAGCAACGACTGCTTTCTCGCGAAGTGCGCACCTTGATCTCGCACGCCTTGGCCAAACTGCCAGACGCGCAACGCGAGGTGGTCTCGATGCGCGACGTCGAGGGCTGGACGAGCGAGGAAATCTGCGACGCGTTGGGGATCTCGGCGGTCAATCAACGCGTGCTGCTGCATCGTGGGCGCGCCGCCCTGCGGGCTGCGCTGGAGGAGTATCTCGATGACTGACGAATTCATCACCAACGAACTGCAACTGGCGTGCAGCGACGTGATCGAGCTGGTCACGACGTATCTCGATGACGCACTGAGTAACACAGACCTGCGCCGGTTCGAACAACACCGACGCGGCTGCGAAGCCTGCCGAGTCTTCATCGACCAGATTCGCCGCACCGTCAAGATCACTGCCGCCGCGCGCGACGACGCGGTGCAGGTGCGCCCGGCGAACTTCGACGCTCTGGTCGCCGAGCTGCGACGGCGGGGCCGTAGCTAGGGCCATCGTGTGCAAATCCACGCCGAACTCGATGCCCCCGAACGTCGCATGCCGCCGATGATGGCCCATGGCTGCGCGGGGGACAACGAAACTCGAGTCCCCGCCAGTTGTGCGTTCGGACCCGACAGGGCTTGGTGCTCAAGCGAGTTCATCGTCTGTACTGTTTGGTACACTAGGCGAGATCGCTGTCGACAGGCTCGATGACACCACCGACGGGGAAGGCGTGCTATGACAAGCTCTAAGTTCACCACTTTCAGCGAGAAGGTCGCAGAATTGGCGGAGCAGTTGGCCGGCGTGGCTCCGCCTGAGGTGCTCGAGGTCTTCGCCGCCGACCAGCGCGAGCTCCAGGCGGCCGGGGTGCCGGCGTCGGTGGCCGTGCCTGGGACGCGATTCCCGATCGCTGAGCTCATTGGGGCGGACGGGACGTCAGTCTCGTCGGCCGACGTGCTGGCCGGAGCACCCACGGTCGTGGTCTTCTATCGGGGGGCGTGGTGCCCGTATTGCAACATCGCGCTGCGCGTTTACGAACAGGATTTGGTGCCGGCGCTGGAGGCCCGCGGCGTTCGTCTGGTGGCCATCAGCCCGCAGAGCCCGGATGGTTCGGTGTCGATGCAGCAGGCCAATGAGCTGAGCTTCGCGGTGCTCTCCGATCCGGGCAACCGCATCGCCGCCGCGTTGGGCATCGTTATCGCGCCCAGCGACGAAGCGCAGGCCGCGCAGAAGCAGCTGGGGCTTGATCTTGCGGCGGTGAACGCCGACGGCACCGTTGCGCTGCCGATGCCCACGGTGGCGATCGTCGATGCCGAGTCGGTGTTGCGGTGGATCGACGTGCATCCTAATTACGCCACGCGCACCGAGCCTGAAGACATCTTGGCGGCGGTCGACCGTGTTCTTGGCCGCGCGGCCACGTCAGCGGCGACCACACCTTCTCTTGCCCCGGTGGCGCCCCGCCTGGAAGAACTGGCCGACGAACTCGGTGTCAAGTCCGTTCTGGTCATGCGCTCGGACCCCGATTCCATGGTCGTCGCGGCGACGGCGGGCCCGGGCACCGCCTTCTATCGGGTGGGCGCCGCAGGCTCCAAGGCCGGCGCCGCACCGGATCGGGTGCCGCTGTATTGCGAACGGGTGGTCGACGGCGGGGAGGCGATCTTCGTGCGTGACTCCCGCCTCGATGACACCTTCGCGGGCAACGAGGATGAGACCGAGTTCGGCTTGAGTAATTACCTCGGGATGCCGGTCCGAGACGCCGGCGGGCACGTGGTGGGGACGGTGTGTGTTCTTGATGACCACGCACGCGACTATGACGGGGCCGCCCGCGACCACCTCGACGCGCTGCGCATCGAGGTGGAGGCGATCGTGGCAGCCGACCCGTCGGCGCTTGTCACCGATGATCGGTAGTCAGCGAGCGGCGGCGACAAATCGGTGGATGGCTTCGTCGGCGCGATCTTGGATCGTGGTGTCGGCGAAGTCTGCCAGGATCGTCGCCTGGTCGACGACGGGCCCGGTGAGCTTCCCGGCGCCACTGGCGTAGAACACTCCGCTGCGGTACGAGTCATCGACGATTGCGTCAACCAGACGTCGCGCGCCGACGTCGAGCTTGTGCGCAAGGCCGAACAGCGGTGCGATGTAGGGCATCACGACGCGGCTCATGACGGTCCTCACTATCGGGTTGGTGTGCTCGAACGCGTTGGTGCCTGCGGTGTTGCCCGGGCTCACGGTGAGCAGACGAAGGTCGGGATGGCGGCGTGCCAGGGCCGATATCCACAGTGCACCAAGATATTTCGCGTGGGCGTAAGCCAGCATCGCGGTGGCGCGCCTGCCGGTGTAGAAGGATCCGTCGATGACGCCGGCGAACTCGTCGGCGGAATGGTGGGCGAAGGTTGGGGGTGGGATGCGCAATTGAACAACACCACGGGCAGCCTCGCTGCCGGTCAGCACGGCGGCGGCGGTTAACATTTCACGCTGGATCAGCGCCTCCAGCAGCATCACGTGCCCCAGCACGTTTGCGGCGAAGACCTCGGTGACACCATGGTCGTTGAGCGCCAATGGTTTTGGCCCGCCGAGGCCGCCAGCGTTCAAGACGACGGTGTGCAGCGGTTTGGTGATCGTGTCGAGGGCCGATTGCACAGATCCGGGATCGGCGACGTCCATGTGCAGGATTTCGAACAGCGCGGTGTTCGTGGCGCGCTCGAGGTCGGATCGTGCCGACGCGGCTCGCGTGAGGTTGCGACACGCGAGGAAGATTGTCGAAAATGCGCCGCGCAGTGCCAGTTGCCGTGCGATCTCCTTGCCGATCCCGGAATTCGCGCCCGTGATGAGAATGGCCCGATCCGTCCGTGTCATCGCCGCTCCGACCGCCGAAAGTCTGACTTTACCGTTCGGTACACTACATCACGATCACCTGCCTCACACCTGGAGCTGCCCGATGAGCGTTGGCCTGCCTGAAGTTTTTCGGACCCCGGAGGGCCGATTCGCCCACCTGCCTGGCTATGACTTCACGCCGCACTATGTCGACGTTGACGGTCTGCGGATCCATTACCTCGACGAGGGCCCGCGCGAGGGCACGCCGATCGTGTGTTTTCACGGCGAGCCGAGTTGGGTTTACCTGTACCGCAAGATGATCGGCCCGCTGGTGGCCGCGGGCCACCGTGTCATTGCGCCGGACTACGCCGGCTTCGGGCGCTCGGACAAGCCGACTGACCCGAACTGGTACACCTTCGACCGGCACGTGCAGATCGTCAGCGCGGTGCTCGATCGCCTCGACGTGCAGCAGGCGACGGCCGTGGTGCAGGACTGGGGCGGCCCGATCGGCCTGCGCTGGGCCGTCGAGCACTCCGATCGCGTGGCTGCACTGGCGATCTTCAACACCGGGCTGTTCACGGGGCGGGTGTCCAAAGGGTTCCTGTCCTGGCGCGAGTTCGCCGAGAAGAACCCCGACCTCCCGGTCGGAATGGTGATCCAGGGTGCGACGGCCACCGACCTGGCCGACGACGTCGTCGCCGCCTACGACGCGCCCTTCCCCACGCCCGAGTCCAAAGCCGGGGCGGCCCGCTTCCCGCTGCTTGTCCCCATCACGGGCGACGACGTCGGGGCCAACGAGATGCGGGCGGTCATCGACCAGCTGTCGCGGTGGCAGAAGCCGGCCCTGGTGGCGTTCTCCGACCAGGACCCCATCTTCCCCTTCCCCCGAGCTGGTCAGGTGTTCTGTGACCTCATCCCCGGCGCCATCGATCAGGTGCGCATCGAAGGCGCATCGCACTTCCTGCAGGAGGATCGCGGCGAGCTCCTCGCCCACGAGGTGCTCAAGGTGGCGCCGTGACGAAAGTGTGACGGCTGGTGGCAACGACCCGTTGGCCGTGTCACGCTGAATTCATCGGCCCGGCATTCCGCCGCGCCGACCGGGGATCTGGGGACCCGATGATTGTCGAGGGCGAGAAATGACGTCTAAGGCTGGCCGGATGCGGTGGTGGTGGCGGCGGCGCGGGGTGATGCGGTCGCGCCCGCTGCGGTGCGAGGAGATGGTCGAGCTGGTCACGGCGTATCTGGAGGACGCGCTCGATGCCGACGATCGCGCGCGCTTTGAGACGCATCTGCACGGATGTGAGGGCTGCGCCGCTTATTTGGACCAGTTGCACGCCACGGTCGGCACTCTGGGCGGCATCCGTGAGGAGCACCTCGATCCGGTCTACCGCGCCCGGCTGCTGGCCGCCTTCGCCGAGACGGCGGGCTCATGGTAACCCGGATCGCCGGTGAGCAGGCGTTGGTCACGGGGCTTCGCGCGGGTGATCAGCGTGCCTTTGCTCAACTGGTCGACGAGCACACGCCCGCCCTGTTGCGTGTCGCACGCGCCTACGTCTCCGATCACCCGACAGCCGAGGACGTGGTGCAAGAGACTTGGATCGCCGTGGTGAAGGGCATTAGGGGTTTTGAGGGCCGATCCTCGCTCAAGACGTGGCTCTTTGCGGTGTTGACAAACATCGCCAAGCAGCGCGGGGTTCGCGATCATCGGCGCAACGAGACCCTCACCGACTTCGGTGCGGCCACCGTGGATCCAGCGCGCTTTCACCGTCCCGGCGAGCCCGGCGCCGGCTCGTGGAAACAGCCGCCGGCGCCGTTCCCGGACAGCCCGGAGGGCTCGGTTCTGCATCGCGAGTTGTTGGAGGTTGCCCGGCGTGAGCTGGACAAGTTACCCGAGGGACAACGCGCCGTGGTGACCCTGCGCGACCTTCTCGGGTTCGACGCCGCGGAGGTCTGCGAGGTGCTCGACATCACCGCGGGCAATCAACGGGTGCTGCTGCACCGCGGACGCGCAGCGATCCGTCAAAGTCTTGAGGATTACCTCAGCGCAGGCCAGCGAGAGTTCTGACGGCTCAACGGGTTTGGCGCTTGCGGCGGGCCGATCCGGGTTTGGCGGGTGCTGAAGTAGCCGCCCAGCGGTGAAGTTCGGTGACCGCGCCGTCGAGGGTGTCGCGTAGCACGGTGACGTTTCCGCGCACACGGGCGAGCAACATCCCGCCCTGCAGGGCGGCGATGACCATGGCGGCCAGGCGCGCCGGTTTCGCCGTGTGCACCAGGTCGCCGCGATCCTTCATCGCCTTCAGCCCGCGCGCCAGGGGGGCTTCCCACCGAGCGAACGCGGCATCCAGGCTGGGGCCAAACGTGTCATCGTTTTTCAACTCGGCCGCGATCGTTCCCAACGGACACCCGAACGGGCCGCCCCTTCGGGATTGCTCGCGCACGATGCGGGCCATCCACGCGTCGATGCCCTGCCAGGAGTCGGTGTGGTCGAGTTCGGGTTGCTGCGCGGCGAGCACCAACTCCAGTTGCCGCTCGATCACCGCGGCCACCAGGTCGGCCTTGCCGTCGAAATAGTGATACATCTGGCCCTTGCCGGCGCCCGCGGCGGTCAGCACGTCGTCGAGGCTGGTGGTGCTCACGCCGTTGTGATACATCAACGTGGCCGCGGCGTCCACGATCTGTGCGCGCGCACGCTGACCGCGCGCGGTCGCTGGGAGCGGGCGCGCCGTGCCGGTCGGTCGCAATGCGGACATCCCGAAAAGGATATAGAAGCAACCCTGGCCGACCGGCACGGCGCGACCGCGGCCGGTGTCACCGCACGTGGGCCAGCAGTTCGTCGACCGACCACTGGTCGTAGGCGTGGATTCCGCGTTTGGCGGCGACCACTTTGCCGTCCGAGCCGATCAGGAAGTCTCCCGGCAGCCCCAGGGTGCCTCCGATCGGGTCGTTGTTGTAGACCGGTGTCGGGGTCGGGTCGCCCCGCTTGAGGAGTTGGCGAATCCGCTGGGCCACGACCGGGGCGAGGGCGCGGGGGTCGAGGATGGCCCGCCGCGAGGAACCCACACCGAACTCGTCGTAGAGCAGCTTGGCCGGATCGCCGATGACCGCGAACGGCAGCTCGACCCCGTGGCGGCGCAGTTCGTCATCGCTGGAGTGGAACACCACCACCTCACGGATGCCGGCCGCGGCGATCTCGTCGTAACGCCGCGCCATCGACTGAAGGTGCACGTTGCAGATCGGGCAGCCCGCGAAGCGACGCAACTGCAGATGGACAAGGCGGTCGGGATCCGGGATGCGCACCGTCTCTCCGGATACGGTGACCAGTTCCCGGGGTGCCACCACAGTGCCCGGGCCGACGACGTTGGCTTTTCTCATGAGAAGTACTGCCTTTCAGAAAGTTCGTGGCGGGCCCGCAAGTGACAAAGATAGTGTACTAAACAGTACAGTCGAGGCTGCGGTGGGTAATGGGCGATTTCGCGGCTGTCGGCGTTTCGTCACCATGACCTGACGGTGTACGACAATGCTTGCCGCCCAGGGCCGAATCGCACTTCGGTGGTGGCGTGCCGAGTCGGCGTCGACCATGGCGCCCATCGTCGATCGCGTGGGGGTCACCCACGTAGGGTGTCGGCCAGGGTCCACAGCGACACCCCGAGTAGGACGACGTCCTTGAGCAGGAACTGACCGGTCGACGACAATGCGGGGAATCCGCCGCCGGCCGCTTCGGCGACGCCGGGGGTGCTGAACAGGAAGCTGATCGTCGTCAGGAACAACAGCGTCGCCAGGACGCTGCCGAGCACCGAGAGTTTGGGCGCGATGGGTTTGGCGGCCAGCAGGATCGCGGTGAGGATCTCGAAAACCCCCAGCAGATTGGAGAAGGTCTGCACCGAGAACAGGTTGTAGAGCCAGCTCAACAGTGGGCTGTTGGCGACCAGTGGCTGGATGCCCTCGGCCTCGTAGGCGGTGAACTTCAGCGCACCGATCCAGGCGATCACGACGACCAGGCCGTAGCGGGCGACGAAAGACGCGAGGCCTTCGAGCCTCGCGTGGATGCCCGGATTGGTCAGGACATTGTTGGTAGCCACGAGTTTAACCTCCAAACGGGAGTCTGCTGTCGTTGGTGTGGTGTCGGCCAACCCGGCTTCCGTTACACAGAACAGGGTTTCGGCTCCAAGTTGACCGAATGGTCAACTACGACTCAGGCGCGAGGCGCCTGTCCGCGTGGTCGCTGCCTGTGTGTTTGACAAGGAGTGGACGCGGGCGCCGTAACGGCTGTTCGTGGCGACTGTCAGGTTCGCAACGGTGTCGGGTTTACCGACGCTGTCCGTCAACGGCCGAAGCGAGACGGCAGACGGCGTCGGCGATCTGTTCTGGGTAGTCCTCTTGGAGGAAATGTTTGGCGGGCAACAGGATCGGGTCGTCGATGCCTGATGCCAGTTGCGCGTGAATGCCGTCGTGGCGCAATGTCAGGGCGTGGTCTCGGGCGCCCCAGACGATCTGCACCGGATACGGGGTGTTCCGTACGGCGGACACGTAGCGCCGTTGCTTGTCGGCGGTCGGCTCGAAGCCTCGCATGATCTTCAGGAACGCCCGCCCGCCGTCGTCGCCGAGCAACAGCGGGACATACGCGGCGATTTCGGCCGCCGGAACCTTGCGGCTGACACCCGTGTAGCGCATCAACGACAGGAACACACCGGGCAACTGCAGCGACGCCAGCCACGCCTCGCCCACGCCCGTGTGTGCAAACGGCTCCATCATCCACGGGCGCTGAAAGCTCTCAACGGCCACAGTGGTGTTGAGCATGGTCAACGACCGGATCCGGTCAGGCTGTGCTGCGGCGACTTCGAACCCGATCGGCCCTCCGATGTCGTGCACCACCAGGTGGAAACGTTCGAGCTCCAACGCGTCGACGGCCGCGAGCAACCAGCGGCCAAGGCCGGTCCAGGTGTAGTCGAAGTCCGCCGGACGTTCGGCGTAACCCAGCCCGGGCAGGTCGACGGCAATACCGCGCAGACCCCGGTGCGCCACGGCCGCTACGACCTTGCGGTAGAGATAGCTCGACGCGGGAACCCCGTGCACGCACACCACCGGCTCGGCGTCCGGCGCACCGGCATCGAGGGCAAAGGAGCGCACCCCGGCGGCGGTGAACTCTCTGCCCGATGCCCGGTACCCGGCCAATAATTGCTCGACGGCAAGCGACATTATCCTGTGGATCCGTTCATCTCAGCCTACCCTGTACTGGACAGTACACTACCGGGCGCTGCATACCGTCGCACCGTAGCGTCCGGTGCGGTTGGCGGCCTCGTCAGCAGCCGGTCGGGCAAGAAATGTCGACGTAGGCGGTCGGGTTGGCGCCCCCAGCGTCCTTCTTGACGCCGGTGACGGTGCACGCCGAGAGGTTGGCGCTTGGTGTCCCGTTGATTTGCACGTTGTAGCCCTCGGATTTCAACGAGTTGACGGTGTCGTCGGCCGTCGCCCCCGCGGGTCCGGCTGTGGCAACACCGGCCACGGCCAGCAGGCTGGCGCCGACGATGGAGAATGCGATTCGATTCATGAGGGAACCTCCTTGGTTGGCATGCGTTGGTTGGTTGGCATGCGCTGGGGCCGGCGCCTTCGGCAGCAGCCCTGATTGTCGCACCGCGGCAAAGCAATTGGATCACGCCAATTGTGACGGAACGGTGACCGCCAAGTCTCGACCGGTGGTGAGCGCGTAGGGTTCGATTCAAGACAGCACGATTTTCGAATCAGTGAGTTGATCAGATTCCTTCGGCTGCAAGGAGTTACGGACATGCATACCCTCGCGTCAGCATCGCTTGCTCCAAGACGAGTGTGCTCGCGATGCCCGAAAGACGTTCTGCCTCAGCCGACATCCAACTTTGACCGATCGGTGAACCATGGATGATCTGATGATGAACGACTCGTCGGGCGCTTCCGCTGCGCGACGCCCGCGAGCCTCGGGCACCCTTGGGCGCCGGCTGGCCGGGCGTGCACGGTGGTGGCTGGGTGCGTTGAGTGTGGTCGCGGTTGTGGTGGTGCTTGCTGTGGCCGGTATCCACCATTCGTCCGAACCACAGACGCAGCACGGTGCGTCACGATCCACCGCCGCGTCCTCGGCGATTCAGACGTGGCGCGGCGCGCATCAGCCGTCCGAGGGCGATGCCCTCGCGAGGGGATCGGTGTCGGCGCCGGTCGTGGTGGCGGAGTGGGGTGATTTCCAGTGTCCGTTTTGCCGGGCGTTCGATCTGGACAGCCAGCCGGTGCTGATCGGCGATTACGTGCAGACCGGCAAGGTGCGCTTCGAATGGCATGACCTGGCCAAGTTGGGTCCGGAGTCGGTGCTGGCCGCGCGCGGCGCGCGCGCAGCAGCGCGCCAAGGGGCGTTCTGGGCGTTTCACGACGCGTTTTACCGCGACCAGGCCCCGGAAAACAGCGGGGCGGTGACCGAGCAATCGCTGATGGCGATGGCGCGCAACGCGGGACTCGACGTTGACAGGTTCGTCGCCGACTTGGCTGACCCCGCCATCGCCGACGCGGTCGAGCGCGACCGCAGCGACGCACGGCAGCTCGGCATCACCCACGTGCCCTCCTTCCTGGTCAACGACGAGCTGCTCATCGGTGCGCAATCCTTGGACACGCTTCGTCGGGTCATCGATGCCGCCGCGGTGAAGGCGCCTTGACGTGCTCGACATCGGCTACCTGGCTGCGTTTCTGGGTGGGGTGCTGGCGCTGCTCAACCCGTGCAACGCGCTGCTGTTGCCGTCGTTCTTCGCGTACGCCTTTTCTAGTCCGACGATGATGGTGGCGCGCACCGGTGTCTTCTATCTCGGCCTGGCCGCGGTCCTGGTCCCGTTGGGTGCGGGCACAGGCGGACTGGCGGCCATCCTCACCGAGCATCGGAGGGTGTTGATCGTTGCTGCCGGGACGGTGGTCATCGTTTTCGGCCTGGTTCAGATCCTCGGCGGCGGGTGGACTCTGGCGCCGGTGGTTCGCCTTCAGGCGCGAATGGCCCAGCGCAGCACCTGGATATCGACCGCCGGCCTGGGAGCGGCATACGGCCTGGCCGGCTTCTGTTCCGGCCCAATCCTGGGTGCGGTACTCACGGTGGCGGCCGCCGGCGCGGCCCCAGTGCGCGGTGGCGTGCTGCTGGCCGTCTACGCCGCCGGTATGACCGCGCCGCTGTTCCTATTGACTGCGGCGTGGCAGCGGTTCGACCTCGGGCATCGGAAATGGTTGCGTGGGAGGGCATTTCAGGTCGGTCGGCTGCACCTGCACACCACGTCTGCCATCGGTGGGCTGCTGTTTGTCGCGACCGGGGCGGTATTCGTCTTCTTCGGTGGCAGCACCGGCATCCCCGCCGTCGATCCCAGGATCGCACTGCGGGGCGAGACGGCCGCCGCGGCTCTGGCCGCTCACGTTCCCGACACCGTCGTGGTGCTGGTCGTGCTGGCCGTCGCGGTGCTCACGCTGCGGTGCCGGCGGCGACACCCGCGGGCGGGGGCCGCCGACTCGACACAGCCGCCGGACGGCAGGCCCGCGATCGTCGGTGGTGTCGAGCACTCGGTCCGGCACACCGCGGTGGCAGACCCCGACTGAGGCCGCGGGCTCGACGAATGCGGGTTTCGCTGGACATAGCATCTATCGCATTGACCGTCGGCCTGGCCGTCGGTGTGACGGTCGGGTGTGGCCGCGATGCCGGCTCGCCGGTGTCCACGTCGAGTCCGCCTCCGACATCGGGCGCGGCGCGGCCGGCTGAGCCCGCGACCGCGGGTCAGTTGCGCACTCCGCCCGCGGGCCGGGTGGTGTCGATCGGAGCTGCGCCGGAAGGAATCGTGGTCGGGCGGTCCGGAGTCGGGGCCGTGGCGGTGCGCAATCCCGATGGCGTGGTGTTGTTCACCGCTGCGACAGGTGTGGTGCGTCGACGGATCTCGACCACCGCAGCGGCGCGGCACCTAAGTCTGGCCGGACCGGACGGGCCGGTCCTGGTGCCGATGGAGGGGTCCAACGAGCTGCTGCAGGTGTCGCTTTCGCAGGGCGCGGTTGTTGCCAGGACGACCGGAGTCGGCCACCAGCCGCACGACGCCGCTCAGACCGCGGATGGAACCATCGTGGTCACCAACGAACTCGGCGGCGGTGTCGTTTTCGTCCGCGACGGCCAGGTCATCGGTTCGGCTCCTGGCGGCCCGGTGCAGCCGGGAGGCGTTGCGGGCGTGGGCAAGTACGCGGCCGTCGCCGATGTGCGGGGAAACGGATTATGGGTCTACGACGGCGCCGCGCAGCGGCTGGCCGCGCACGGCCCGGCCGGTGTGAAACTGACCCACGTGGTGGGGTTGTCCACCGATCTGGTTGCACTCGCCGACACCGACGGTGGTGCGGTACTGATCGAGCGAATCGAGCCGCAGATCTCGCAGGTCTCCAGGATCGAGGGTCCCGGCAACCCGTACGGGCTGGCCTACGATGCGCGCCGTGCCCGCCTTTATGTCACCCTGACCGCATCGAACCTGATGCGCGTGATCGACACGACCGACGCCGCGACGCCGCGCATCATCGCTGACGTCCCCACCGTCCAACAGCCCAATTCTGTTGCAGTGGATCCATCTTCAGGCACCGTGCTGATCACCGGCAGCCACCCCGTCGGCCAGGACAACTTGCAGATCGTGTCGCCCGACCGGCTGCCTGCCGGCTAGCCGACCGATTTTCGGCAGGTCCAGAGCCGATCACCGGGTGAACGTATCGCGCCGCTGTGGCCGACGCGCGGCTCGCTCATCGAGTCTTGCTGTTGGCCGGCAGAACATTCACTGCCGCGGTCCTGCCTCGCCGATGGCCAGAAGGTCATCAGGGGTTTGCATCAGCTGCCGCGCCGGGGTGCAGGCGTTGTGGTGGGGGACCGATGGCGGGCGTGATGCTCAATGGTGACCGCACCGTGACGTCGAAGCGGTGTGCGAGCGAGCCACCACGACGGACCGACACCCTTGTGTGTAAACCCTGTCGGCCCGATCCCGAAGGGACTGCAGACTTGGAGTCACAGCGTGCACGCGAGGCGACTCCCGGCTGGCTGGCTCTGCTTGTCGGCCTCGTGGGCATCGTTGCCGGCCTCGCGCTGCCATTCTGTCCGGTGCGGGCCCAAACGACGACGCTGACCTGGCCGGTGCCCGGCCAGCCGGTCGTCTCCAGCAGCGCGATCGTGGTGCCCTACCGACCGCTGCACCTGCAGGCGACGATCCCCTGCGCGGCCCTGCGCGCCGCGACCGCATCTGCCGTACGTGTCATTGCGCTGAGCACCGGTACCGGGCCTGCAGGCCTGACCGTCGGCGGTGATCGCACCGGGATCAGTGTTGCCGCCGACGGGCGCAGCGTGCATTTGCCGGTCGCGCGCCACGACGTCGCATGTGACGTGCACGTCGCAGCCGGACCGGCCGGGATGTCGGTGCGCGACGCCGACTCCGGGCGCACGATCGAGCTGCCCGGCCACCCGGTTCCTGAGGTGTTCGGGTTCCGTACGGACCTCGACGCGGCCGATGCGACCGGGATGCAGGTGCGCCTCGAGGTCGGTGATTCCTTCACCACGTCTCCCGGTCCACTGAAGAACGCCCTGATCGGGGTGCAGCTGATCGCGGCTGCCGCGGCGCTGTGGTTGTTGCCGCGACCCACCGCGCCGCGTCGACGGTGGCTGCGGCAGCGGGATCGACTGTGGTGGGTCGACGTCGCGGTGGTGGCGGTGCTGGCCGGGTGGGCGGTGATCGGTCCGCTGGCCGTCGACGACGGCTGGGCCGCCATGATCGCGCGCAACCAGGCCGAGACGGGCAACCCGGGTAATTACTATCGATGGTGGAACGCCGCCGAGGCGCCGTTCGCGTTGAGCCAGCAGCTGCTGGCACCGCTGACTGGGGTCAGCGTGGCGCCGTTTTGGCTGCGGGGCCCCAGCACCGCATTGGCGATCGCGACCTGGTTTGTGTTGACGCGGGGGGTACTACGCGCGGCTTTGCCCGGGGTCGCGGCGAGCATGCGGGTCCGCAGTTTGGCGGCGTTGTTCCTGCTGGCGACCTGGCTGCCGTTCAACCTCGGTACCCGTCCGGAACCGTATGTGGCGCTGGGTGTTACGGCGGTTCTTGCGCTGGCAATACGCGCTCGCAGTCCGGCCGGTGTGGGCTGGCTGCTGCTGGTCGTCGCAGTCACGGTGCCGATCAGTGCCAACGGCCTTCTGGTCGTGGCCCCGATGATGGTGTTCGCCCCGCGGCTGATCGCGGCAGTGCGCGCGGCATCCGCTCGCATGCACCTGTCGGCGGTTGTCGCGATGCTGTGCTGCGTCGCGGCTGTGGCTCTTACCGTCGTCTTCGCCGATCAAACCTGGGATGGCGTGGTGGTGGCCACCGACTGGCACAACTTTTTCGGGCCGTCGCTGCGGTGGCACGAGGAGCCACTGCGCTATCGGTACCTGTTGGGGTCCGACCAGCAGGGCAGCTTCGCCAAGCGGCTGCCCGTCTTGTTGTCCGTCGCGATGGTGCCGATCACCTTGTGGGCGGGGCTGCGCCGCGGCGATCGGATCGGCCGGCCCGGTGCTCGGCTGGCGGGGGTGGTGGCGACGGCGCTTGCGTTGCTGGCGCTGTCACCGTCGAAGTGGTCCTACCACCTGGGGTCAGCGGCGGGACTACTCGCCGCGCTGCTCACTGTGGGCGTCGTGATGCTCGTCCAGCGAGTCGCTGCGGCCGATCGTTACGGCGTTCTTGCCGGGGTTGTGGGATCGGCGCTGGCCGCCGGAGCGGCGGCGCTGGCCTTCGCCGGGCCGAACGCTTGGTGGCTGCCTGCGGTCTATGACGTCCCGTGGGCCGACACGGCGCCCCGACCGCTCGGCCTGCCGCTGGCTCATCCGGTGTTGTGGCTTGGGCTGGTCGCGGCGCTGTCGGCTGCAGCGGGGATCGCCGCTCGACGGCCGGGTGCCCTGCGGGTGGTGGTCGCGGGTCCCGCCATGATCGCCGTGACCGCTGTCGGTATGGCGCTCGCCCTGCTGGTTGGCTCGTTTGTCGCGGCGCCCATCCGCCGTCCGGCCGGTTCACTGGCCCTGATGAACACGCACTGGATCGGCGGCAGCCGGTCGTGCGGGTTGGCCGATGACATCGAAGTGTTGCCCGACGGCGCGATCCTGGACACCGCGCCCGACCCCGGCGGCGCGATCGCCGGATTCACCGCCCACGGCGGCTTCGTGCCCGGCGCCCCGCCGCCCGACCCCCCGGGGCGAGGCACGTCGACTTTCCTGTGGGGTAGCCGCGCGGCCGGTGTCGCAGCCACGGCAGCCATGACCAGCCCCTGGTTCGTGTTGCCGGTGCTCTCGCCCGACGCCGGCATCGCGGTGTCGGTCTCGGGGCGCACCAACGGCGGCAACGCGCTCGCCTTCGAATTCGGCCGCAGCCAGGGGGCGGAGGTCAGTGTGCTCAGCGACCGCGCCCCGAACGACCGGCCGGCCGCCGGCGAGGATCCCGACCATCCACTGTGGCGCACGATCGGTGTCGATGCCGCCGAGGTGCCCCGCGGCGCTGACCGGGTACGGATCCGGGCGGTCGACGCCCGCACCGACGCCTTCGGTTGGCTGGCGTTCACCGGACCGCGGCTGCGTTCGATCGTGCCCTTGAACCGGTTTCTTGCCGGCCACGGACCGGTTCTGCTCAGCTGGCCGCAGTCGTTCGTGTTTCCGTGCGTGCGCGACATCGCCACGATCTCTGGCGGCGTCGCCCAGACACCCGTCGTGGTGATCGAGTCACCACGACCCTGGCTCACCGAGGACAGAGACCCCGACGTCGGGGGCACCTTCACCGAGCTCGCCCAGTTCGGGAACCTCTACGAGATCCCCAGCCGTCTGGTCGGGCACCCAGAGGTCGACTGGGGAACGGTGAAGGTTTCAGGGGACACAGCCAGCCGCGACGCCTACCAACGCACCGTCACCGAGGTGATCGTCCCCGGCAGCGGAGGTGTCGCGCATCAACGACCCGAACGCTGAGCGCGCAGACTGCCGCCCGCGCGCGATACCGACCGTTGCTGACGGAATCCTCACATGCCCGGCGCTCGCCAGGCAACCAACGCCACCCGGACATAACAATGACCGTGCGCGTCAGGCACCGCGATTGGGTGCAGACGCATCCCGAGCCGACGACCGATCGGCGACTCAACACCACGGGCGTGCC
Organism: Mycobacterium sp. 050128; assembly: GCF_036409155.1. Taxonomy (NCBI): domain Bacteria; kingdom Bacillati; phylum Actinomycetota; class Actinomycetes; order Mycobacteriales; family Mycobacteriaceae; genus Mycobacterium; species Mycobacterium sp. 050128. The sequence continues at coordinate 2,568,435 of NZ_JAZGLW010000001.1, forward strand.
ACGCCCTCTACTCGTACCTGGAGGGTGGATGCTGGGACCGCAGTACGAGCGCGCGCTTCTGGGGGAGCGCTGCTGGCTTCGCCACGACGACGGTGAACGCGTAGAGCTGCCGGTGGATCTCTGGCTCGGCCATCACGGCGCGGACCACTCCTTCGACGAAACGGTGGTGTCTTTGTGCACGGGTCCGACGATCGACCTCGGCTGCGGACCTGGACGTCTGGTCGCACAACTGATTCGACGCGGGCTACCCGCACTGGGAATCGATCAATCCGCGACCGCCGTGCGGATCGCCAACCAGCGTGGCGCGCCTGCCCTGCGCGGCGACGTGTTCAGTGCGTTGCCCGGCGAGGGTGGTTGGGGCACCGTGCTACTTGTCGATGGCAACATCGGCCTCGCTGGCGATCCCGTGCGGGTGTTGGCCCGCGCCGCGCGGTTGCTCGCTCCCGGCGGGCAATGCCTTGTCGAGTTCGACCCGGCGACATCGGGTGTCAAGCAGCGACGGGTTCGCCTGGAATCCGACAGCGGGATGGGTCGCTGGTTTGACTGGGCCTCGGTCGGCCTCGACAGCGCCTCGGAGCTGACCGAGCGAGCGGGCCTGACCTTGACCCATACCCACCGCGTGGGCGCACGATGGGTGGCGCAGGTGTCCAAGCCGCGATGATCGGCCCACAACCCGCGACGGACGAAAGACCGGCGCGGGCGGACATCGCGGGTTCTCACGATATGGTTGCTATCGGCCGCCCGATGAGTCATCGAGACTTCGTGTTGAGCACAAGCAGTGTGTTCGCGGTGGCGTCTCGGCATGCGCGGCCGGCGAAGTTGGCATCGGCGCGGTTGGCCGGGGCCCGGGTCAGTTGCGGTGGTGGCGGTGGTAGTGCCGGGCCACTCGTGTCCTGTTGGCGCAGATGTTCTGGGTGCAGAACTTGCGGCGGGGGTCGGAGGCGACGAAGAGCATGCTGCAGGTCGGGTTCTCACATCTGCGCAGGCGATTGTGCGCAGGCCCGACCAGCAGATCGATAAGGCTCTCGGCGACGGCAGCTAGCGCGAGTTCGTACAACCGGTCGGCCGGTGGATGGCGAGTGGTCAGGGCGGCCCACCCGGCTGGGGTCTGCACCAGCTGCCGGGTGCAGGCCACGCTTGATGCGATGTCGTTGACGCGATTGACGACCGCTGCGCTGGGACTGATCCCGGCGATGTGTGCGTCGAGTATCTCGCGAACTGCTTGACGCAGCTCAATGGTGAGCGCAAGTGACGGAGCCGGCGTCCCGTCGGGTAGTCGATCCTGCTGCAGGCCCCACCAGAACCGACACGCCGCCTCGTCGGCAAGCAGATCGACGACTGGATCCCGACTGGTGATGATCGTGTCGGCCAAGTCCACAGCCAAGGGCTCTCCCGCCACGACGAATCCCGCCGCCTGCGCCCTTTGGAGCCGTGACCCGGTATTCATTTAACTAATGCTATCAAGATGTTGACAACGTTAGGCAGCGCGAGTACAAAATCTAACGGTAAACATTGCTGTCAAACGTTAGTTGACGAAAGGAACTCGGATGAACTCGTTGGACCTGCTGCAACAGGCCGATAAGCGCCTGGTCGACCTGGTCTCCACTCTGAGCGTGTCGAATCTGGACGCCCCCAGTCCGTGCTCAGGGTGGAGCGTGCGGTCGCTGCTCAGCCACACTGTCGCCACGATCGACGCCTTTGCGGCGGCCCTCGACGGACAGGGCGGCCCGACCGAGCAGGAACTTTTCAGCGGGGCCGACATCCTCGGTTCAGCGCCGCTCACGGTCGTCGAGAAGTCCGTCGACCGCTCACAGCAAGCGTGGACCACCATCACCGACTGGGAGCGTCCCATCCTGACCGTCATCGGGGAGATGCCGGCCCGCCAGGCCATCGGCATCATCACCTACTCGACGCTGATCCACAGCTGGGACCTGGCGGTGGCCATCGGCAAGCCGATCCACTTCGACGAGGCCGAGGCCACCCTGGCCGAAGCGGTCGGATCGCAGCTCGTCCCGGCGCTGCGACCTCAAGATCTCTTCGGTCCGGAGGTCGCGGCCGGCGCGGACGCGACCCCCACCCAGCGAGTCGTCGCCTTCGCCGGTCGTAACCCCCTGTGACCCTGCAGATGACGAACGAAAACCGGCCCGCCGCTGTGGGATTCCACAGCGGCGAGCTGGCCGTCCAGACACGCGCCGGAGTGCGCACGCGTGCCGAGCGGCTGGCCCCGATGGCGGCCCGCGGCCAGCTCCGCACCGCCACAGCTGACTTCGTGGCGGCGGCGCAGCTGGCGGTCCTGACCGCACGCGACGCCGCAGGCCGACTGTGGACCTCACCGCTGCTGGGACAACCCGGCTTCCTCCGGGCGGCGACACCGACCACACTGCACATCGAGGACCCCTTTCTCGACGCCGACCCGCTCCACGACCTACCGGCCCGCCAGCCCGCGGGGCTTATCGTGATCGACTTCGCCACCCGCCGCCGAGTGCGCATCAACGGCGTTCTCGCCCAGGCTGATTCCGGCGGTCTGACAATCGATGTCGACCAGGCATACGGCAACTGCCCGAAATTCATCCGGAACCGCCACCTGCGCCTCCCCGCCAACGCTTCCGGCCCAGACCGCACACCGGTTTTCACCGGCGAACTTCTGCGACCGGAGGACGGTCGGCTGATCGAACACGCCGACACATTCTTCCTGGGCACCAGCCATCCGACGTCAGGCAACGACGCCTCCCATCGAGGCGGGCCGACCGGCTTCGTCCACATCGAGCACGATCGCCTCTGGTGGCCGGACTACCCGGGCAACAACCTGTTCAACAGCCTGGGCAATGTGACGGTCGACCCGACCACAGCCTTGCTCTTCATCGACTTCCCCACGGGGACAACGCTGCAACTAACCGGCACAGCCACGTTAGTGTGGGAGGACGAAAGGCCGCGCGACGAAAGTCAAACCGGACGACGAGTCACCTTCACACCCCAGCGCGTCGTCGTGACCGGCATCGCGGCGTTGCGTGCCGAGCACTGACGACAGTGCACGGCATCCGTTCCAATCCGTTACCTGAGGGACACCCGACGAACGCTCAGTACCGGCTGCGTTGTGGGACCCGTCCGGGCCCGAATTGCACGAACTGGACTCTGCGTCGTCCTGACGCGCCCAAAAGTTGCACTATCCGCGAGCTGATTCCCCAGCCGACAGTGTGCACGTTCCCAAATCCGCTAGGTCACGTTTCCCAACCCTCGAGCCCACCGCCACAGACCAGGCCTCAACCAATTTTCGTCAGCGCCACGGACATCCCGATATCGCTACCGGTTCGCCACCGCCCAGGGGAGGTCTGCGCTCAGCGCGAGTTTTATTGCTCGCGATGATCAAGCCGGGCGGCGACGGCCGTGTCGACGCGATCCAGCACCGTCTCGGCTTCGTTACGCAGATGGGCTGGGCCGGACGTCCTTTACGAGGAGCATCAGTGTTAGGTCGTCGACAGGAGAAGGCTCAAAACCGTAGCGCAAGTAGAAGCGCCGGGCGGTGTCGTTGTTTGCGTGGACCAGCAGCAGCCGAACCCCCGTCAGCTCCGCGACCTCAAGTGACTTGAGGATGAAATGTTTGAGAAGTGCTGCAGCGAGACCACGCCCTTGATGGTTCGCGTCGACGGCCAGCCGGCCGAGCAGGACCGCAGGTAACGGGTCCGGCTGATTGCGAGCAGCGCGTTTCGTCGCCCGGCTGCGCATGAGCACCGCCGTGCTGGAGGCATAGAAGGCCACCACCCGTCGCCCGTCCAGCACCACCCAGGTGCGGCTGCCTCCTTCGCGCTGATTGTGCAGAGCCTTCGTCCGCAGCCACTCGTTGAGCACGTCGTTGCCGCAGTCGAAGTCGTCGACGATGTGATCGGCACCGAAGAGGACGGGCCCCTCGTAGCTCACCGTTCCAAAATCGACGGATTCGCCAGCAGGCGCGCCAACTCGGGCTTGGGGCTTGGCGGACGGTCGAGCAGCGCCTGAAGATCGGTCCAGGCGGCGTCATCGAGGACGAACACTCTCCGATCAGCGAGGTCGGCCTCGGCGGCCTGAACGGCGTGACGCACCACATAGTCGTTGAGCGACTCGCCCGTGACGTCGAGCACACGTCGCACCACCGCATCTTGCGCCGCGGTCACGCGCAGGTGCCAGCGACCACTCTTCGTCTCCACACCAGAAGTGTACGCCGAATTGGTGTACATACCGTCGGCAAGCGCGGAACGATGCAGTTCGGCGCGCGGCGGCGTTCCCAAATCCGCGGCAGCGCGTTCTCGGCCATCGGACGTCACCATAAGAGACCAGGCCTCAACCAATTTTCGTCAGGTCCCCGAGGGCGGACGGGCCTGAGCTTACCGTGACGGCAGGCTCAGGCCTGTGGGCCGCGACGAGCGTCAGCGCAGTTCGGCGATCACCTTAGCGAAGTTTGCGATGTTGTTGTCCTGCACGGTGAAGGAGGACACGCCGTACTTCTCCCGGTAGCCGCGCAGCGTGTCGGCGATCTCGGTGGGAGAACCGCTGAGCACCGACGGCTGGGACAGGATCTCCTCATCGGAGAGTTCCGGTGCGTAGGCGCGGGTGAGCTTGAGGTCGGGCTCGGTCTCGCCGTCGCGTGGCATCGCCGTGATCGCCAGATTGAGCTCGAGGGAGTCGAACCGATCGCCGGCGGCCTGGCGGACGAAGTCGACTCGCTCGGCGAACGGGTCCTCGACGTCGTTAACCTTCGAGCCGGTCAGCCCGATGATGTCGGCGTTGCGGGCCGCGATCCGCAGCACGCGGTCACCGTTGCCGGCGATGATGAGCGGTGTCGAGGGGTGGTGCTCCTTCAGGTACTTCGTCATGTGCTCGAGGTAGTCGACCCGCGCACCGGCGCTGGGGTAGGGGATCTCCGCGGCCTCGAACTCTTCCCGGACGTAGCCGGTGCCAAGCCCGATCTCGAGGCGGCCGTCACTGAGTAGGTCCAGGCCTTGCATGTCCCGGCTGAGCAGCGCCGGCTTGTAGAACGCGGAGTTGAGCACATACATGCTCAGCCGCAGTGTCGTGGTGACCATTGCGACCGCGGTCAGTGTGGGAAAGGGCGCGGCGGCACCCAAATGGTCAGGCACACAAAGAATGTCGAACCCGGAATCTTCAGCGCGCTTGGCCTTGTCGAGGAGCGCCTCGCGCGACTTGTAGAACCGCATGCTCATGCCAAATCGAAAATCCTTGGCCACCAACAACCTCCGTTAAATGAGTTCGGAAAAATTACCAGGAGCGAGCCGCGGCCGCCAACCCATGAACCAGGGCCGAGGTGACCGACGAAAGGCCATCAGATCCCGGCAGCGGGCTGCGCGGACTGAGACCCCTGACGCGAACGGACAATTCGAGTTGCGTGCCGCCTTCGCGTACCCGGTTTACCGGGTTGTCAGGATGTAACCCCCGTAGTTCGAGCGGGATATCGTCGAGGTCGGTGACGATCTGATAGCCGCTGAGCTGAATGTGTTTGGCGAGGTGGGCGGCCAGCGTGCGGTTGCGGCCCCCGGCCAGTAGTTGTGTGCTGCGCCCGATGCGGCCGTAGCCGTGCAGTGAGACCGCGACGTCGACATGGTCGAGAAACTCGGCGAGCCGTGGCGACTCGGCGGGATCGAACCGCGCCGAGGGTAAGTGATGCGGGTAGCGGTCGGGATGTCGTACCACGTATACCGACGCGCCGGCGGCCTCTGCCGCGCGCTCGGCAATGACGTCGGTCATCTCTTCCAGGCCGCCGCCGTGGATGGCCAAGAAGCCGAAACGCGACCGCAGCGCACTGGCCTCGAGCACCCCCGGCTGGATCAGCAGCTCCGAAAGTGACTGTGGCCCAGGCCCGGACGCCGATCTCTTGGATGCCGGGCGCGGCCAGTGCGTGGGATCCCAACGCCGTAGGTAGTCGATCCAGCGTTGCGGAAGCCCGTGATGGACTGCGCCGTCGATGATCCTGGGCAGGTAGCCGGGGCGGGGCGGTCCCGGGGTCACCCGGTGATCGATGTAGACCCAGGCCGGTGCCGGACCGTCGTCGGTGTGCACGGTCAACTCGGCGCGCCGATAGCGCACCGGAACGCCCTCGGCGCTGTCCAGGGTGGCCAGGTCATGGTCGCAGAGTTGCCAGAGCACGCCGTGCACCTGATTGCCGGCGAAGGATTCGACGGTCGCCACACCGCGCTCATTGATCAGCCAATCGTGATCGGACAGCACGGCCGGCCGCGGATCCGCGGCATCGGGACAGCGCCGAGCCATTTGCCTTACGCACAGGTTGGAGCCATATGCGAAGTAAAAATGCCGGCGCGCCTGCATTCAGCGGCTCACCGTCAGACAAACTGGCACCAGGTGAGCCTATGTGCTTCGTATAGCTATGTAAAACAAGCTCCGAAGTCGGCCGGACCTGGGTCGGCTGGCCCTAGGGGCAGTAGGTCGCTACCGCGAGGTTCACCATGGCGGTGGTGTCGCCGAAGTTGATACCGCGCGGGCCCAGGGTGTTGTGGATGTCGTCGGCAATCTGTTGTGACGACCAGCCATTCCACCGGTCGGAGCAAATGTGGTGCGCCATAAAGAGGATGTCGGCGTCCTCGTTCGGCGGCCAGGTGAATCCCAGGGTGCGCATTTGGGCCAGGAAGTTGGTGTCGGCGGTGTCGGCGGCCGCAACCGTAGCGGTGGTAACCAGGGCGGCGCCAACGATGAGCGGGGCGGAAAGTCTGGCCAGCCAGCGAGGTGAAGGCATGTGACGCGTTTCCTTCCGTATTCACGTTTTAGGCCGCGTAAGTGTGCGGGCCCAAAGCGGCGCAAATATGAAGAATAGAGAAACGTTGGACAAATCACGCGGAACGGCTGAACCGTGAGCGTTCGGTTGTCAGTGCCCTTTCAGGGTCAGGTAGATCAGCACGACGTTCAACAGGGTCACCAGTATCGCGACCGCCCAGCCGATGGCCGTGGTGATCGGGTGGTTGGTGTCGTCGCCCATCAGCTTGCGATTGCTGGTCAGTCTGACCAGCGGCAGCACCGCGAATGGGATTCCGAACGACAGCACGACTTGCGAGATCACCAGTGAGCGCGTCGGGTCGAGACCGATCGCCAGCAGCGCGACCGCCGGGCACAACGTGACCAAGCGGCGCACCATCATCGGTATCGACCGATGCAGCAGGCCCTGCATGATCATCGCGCCGGCGTAGGCACCCACCGACGACGACGCCAAGCCGGACGCGAGCAGCCCGACCGCGAACAGCACCGCGATCACCGGGCCCAACGTGTGGTGGATCGCGTTGTAGGCACCGTCGATGGTCGCGACGTCGTCGTGGCCCTGCAGGTTGATCGCGGCGACGAGCAGCATGGCCGCGTTCACCGTCCCGGCGACGGCCATCGCCAGCACCACGTCGACGCGGGTCACCCGCAGCAGCCAGCGTCGCTGCGGGCCGGGCTCGGGATGCCCGTGCCGATCCAGGACCAGGCCCGAGTGCATGTACACCGCGTGCGGCATCACGGTGGCCCCCAGGATGGCGGCGGCCAGCAGCACGCTTTCGGCGCCGTGGAAGCGCGGCACCAATCCACCGAGCACCCCGTCGGACGGGGGGGTGGCGACGAAGAAACTCGCCGCGAAGCCGACCGCGATGATCAGCAGCAGGCCCGTGATGACGCGCTCGAAGATGATCTGACCCCGACGGTCTTTGATCGAGAGCAGCAGCAACGAGATCACCCCGGTGATGACCCCGCCCAGCGGCAGCGGCAGACCGAACAGGATCCGCAGCGCGATCGCCCCACCGATGACTTCGGCGACATCGGTTGCTATCGCGACGATTTCAGCCTGCGCCCAGAAGGTAACCCGCAGCGAGCGGCTCATCTCCTTGCCGATCGCCGCGGGCAACGAGCGCCCGGTCACCAGCCCGAGTTTGGCCGAAAGGTACTGCACCAAACCGGCCATCACGTTGGCGGCGACGATGACCCACAGCAGCAGGTAGCCGAACTGCGCACCGGAGCTGACGTTGGCCGCGACGTTTCCCGGATCGACGTAGGCGATCGCCGCGACGAAGGCCGGCCCCAGGAGATACCAGCTTGTCGTGAACGAGGCCCTGGTGCCCTGCGCCAACTGATCGACCTTCGATGCGTATTACCGAATAAAAAAGTGAGGGTATCCGATAAACGCGGGCCCGCGAACTGCGCCCCTTTCCCGCCCGCAGCTGCGACCGATCACGCGGGCAGGTAGAGCCCCTTGCCGGTGACCAGTGGCAGGTCGAGAGTCGTCACGATTCCCGGCGCGGCGGCCACCACCGCCGGGATCGCGTTGACCACCCGCATCGCGGTGGCCACCAGGCCGGCGTGGTTGTGGTCGCCGTTCGGGCTGCCCAGGCAGACGTCGACGGCGTACGAGGGTTCGCCGGTGATCTCGATGCGATACGAACCGCCCTCCCGGGCGGGCTGCGGCCATTCGGGCTGCAGGTCGGGGCGCAACCGGGTGACGTGTTCCAAGACCACGGCGGCCTTGCCATCGACCATGCCGAACACCTCGAAGCGCAGCGCGGCGGCGGTGCCCTTGGCGATATGCCCCGACGCGATGTCGAAGTCCTCGGGCGCTGGAATCCGGACATAGTCCTGGGTCACGGCGTCGAGCGTGATGCCCAGGCCCGCCGCGATCTGCCGGATCACCGAGCCCCACGCCAAGCTCAGCACGCCGGGCTGCAGCAGCATCGGGAGGTCGTCCATCGGCCTGCCGAATCCCATGACGTCGAACATCACCGCGGCGCTGTCGTAGGTCGCGTAGTCGACGATCTCCATGCACCGGATCTGCTGGATGTTCTGACAGGTGCCGGCCAGCGCCAGCGGTAGCAGGTCGTTGGCGAAGCCGGGGTCGATGCCATTGACGAACAGGCTCGAATTACCTTCGCGGGCAGCATCTTCCAGTGGCTTGATGAGATCCTCCGGAATCACCTCCCACGGGTACTGCAAAAAGACCGGGCCGCTGCCGACGACGTTGATTCCGGCCGCGAGCACGCGCCGGTAGTCCTCGAGCGCCTCGGGCAGCCGGTTGTCGGCCAGTGCGTTGTACACCGCGCACTGCGGACCGGTGGCGAGCACGGCGTCGAGGTCGGTGCTGGCCAGCACGCCGGTCGAATCCGGAAGTCCGGCAAGTGATGCCGCGTCCTTGCCGGCCTTGGCGTCGGACGAGACCCAGACGCCGCGCAGTTCGAATTCGGGGTTGGTGATGAGCGCTCTCAGTGCGTGGATACCGACATTGCCGGTGCCTAACTGGACGACGGGGATGGGCATTACTGGCTCCTTAGCGGTCAAAGGTGAGGGTTGAGACGGCGAGCGGTCCCACGCAAGCGGGGGGGTACCCCGGCAAAATCGCGCCGCTGCTCGCGCGTCATCGGATCACAGGTCCGGGACGGGGATGTCGAGATTGGGGTAGGTGAGGCCGCCGTCGACCTCGAGGGTCTTTCCGGTCAGGAAGTTGCCGGCTGGCGACGCCAAATACACTGCGGCAGCGGCAATGTCGACTGGATCGCCGAGGCGGCGCATGGGTGTCGCCTTCTCCATCGGCTCGCGCAATTCGTCGTTGGAGGCCACCACGTCCAGCGCGGAGGTCAGGATCGAGCCGGGGGCGATCGCGTTGACCCGGATGCGCGGGCACAGATCCAGCGCTGACGACCGGGTGTAATGAGCCAGCGCGGCTTTGGCAGTGGCGTAGGCGGCGAAACCACGCCCGGCCAGTCGGCCCATGGTCGAGGTGATGTTGATGATGCTGCCGCCGGCGGAGTGCTCCAGCATCAGCGGCACCGCCGCGATGGTGAGCGCGTGCGCGGTGGCGACGTTGAAGGTGAACGCGTCCTTGAGGTCCTTCGTCGACGTGGTGAGCAGCGTGTTGGGCATGGTGCCGCCGACGTTGTTGACGACGATGTCGAGTTTCCCGAACGCCTCGACGGCCTGTTCGGCGAGCTTCGCGGTGGCCTCGGGATGGGCCAGGTCGGCGGCGACGATGTGGGCTTTGCGGCCCGCGGCGCGGACCTGTTCGGCGACGGCCTCTAGTTGCGATTCCGTGCGCGAGGCGATGAGCACATCGGCGCCGGCTTCGGCGAACGCCACCGCGATGGCCGCCCCGAGACCACGGCCGCCACCAGTGATGACGGCGACTTTATCGTCGAGACGGAACCTGTCAAGGATCATTACGGCCTCTCTTCGTTGAGTTGTCGGCCGAAACGGAAGCAAGACTGACCGTCTCGGATCGCGGCATTTCTGGAACAGGTTCTAGTTTGGCATACGGTAGTGGCGTTGCGGCGTCCGCATACCGGGTCGGTGTGGCCGCCCGGGAATTGCGACGGAAATTGCACACGCTCGCGATGGCCTGCGACGATGGCTGACGAATTCGCCGAATATCGTCTCGTCCGTACCGACGAAGGATTGAATTGAGAATCAACCGATTTGGTGCCGTCCTGTGTGTTCTGGTGACTGCTGCCGTGATGTTGTCGGCGTGTGGCAATGACGACAGCGCGGTTGGTGACAAGACGACCACACCGGCGGCGCCGGTGAAGGTGGCCTGCGGCGGCAAAGCAAAACTCAAGGCCAGCGGATCCACGGCCCAGGCCAACGCGATGACGCGGTTCGTCAAGGCCTATGAGCAGGCGTGCCCGGGTCACACGGTGAATTACACATCCAACGGCTCAGGTGCGGGAATCAGCGAATTCACGGGCGATCAAACCGATTTCGCGGGCTCGGACTCGACGTTGTCGCCCGTCGAGTACGCCGCCGCACAGCGTCGCTGCGGCTCGCCGGCGTGGCAGCTGCCGGTGGTGATCGGGCCGATCGCGATCACCTACAACGTCGACGGCCTGACTTCGCTGACCCTCGATGGTCCGACCGCGGCCGGGATCTTCAACGGCGGCATCACCAAGTGGAATGATCACGCGATCCAGGAGCTCAACCCCGGCGTCAGCCTGCCCGCCGAGCCGATTCAGGTCGTTTTTCGCAGTGACGAGTCGGGGACGACGGACAATTTCCAGAAGTATCTCGACGCCGCGTCCAAGGGCGCGTGGGGTAGGGGCGCGGGAAAGAAGTTCAACGGCGGAGTCGGCGAGGGCGCCAAGGGCAACGACGGCACCAGCGCGGCGGTCAAGGCCAACGACGGGTCGATCTCCTACAACGAGTGGTCGTTCGCGCAAGCGCAACACCTGGGCACGGCCAAGATTGTCACGTCGGCGGGACCGGATCCGGTGGCGATCAGCGCCGACTCGGTGGGCAAGACGATTGGCGCAGCCTCGATCGTCGGGCAGAGCAACGACTTGGCGCTCGACACGATTTCGTTTTATCGCCCGAATCAGCCTGGCGCTTACCCGATCGTGTTGGCGACCTATGAGGTCGTCTGCTCGAGGTATCCCGATCCCGAGGTCGGTGCGGCGGTGAAGGCGTTCCTGCAGAGCACCATCGGCGCTGGCCAGAATGGCTTGGGGGACAACGGATATGTCCGCGTTCCGGATACATTCATATTCCGTTTGTCGGTTGCCGTCAACGCGATCTCGTAATCCTAGGCGGTTCGAATTTGCGACCGCGAGCGGGGTGGGGCACCGAGCCGAAAGGCGATGGCGGGGACAAATTTTGCCGAACGTTAACCTGTTCTTACTGTAGCTTCCCGGTCGCGAGGATGACGGTTGGTTTTGTAAGCTGCGGCTAGTGCTGCGGCATTCAATCGTAAAGGTGAGGAACTGAATTGAAACTCAACCGGTTTGGCGGCTTGGTCGGGGTGCTGGCTGCTGGAACATTCGCTATCGCGGGATGTGGCAGCGACAACAATGCGACCGGGGGCAGTACCACGTCGGGTGCGCCGTCGGGCAAGGTGACCTGCGGTGGCACCAAGACGCTGAAGGCAAGCGGTTCGACAGCCCAGGCGAACGCGATGACGCGTTTCGTAAAGGCGTTCGAACAGGCCTGCCCGGGTCAGACATTGAACTACACGCCCAACGGCTCGGGTGCTGGCGTCCGCGAATTCACGGGCGGTCAAACCGATTTCGGTGGATCGGACTCGCCGTTGAGCCACGATGAGTATGCGGCGGCTCAAACCCGCTGCGGCGGTTCGCCGGCGTGGAACTTGCCTACGGTGTTCGGCCCGATCGCGGTCACCTTCAACATCAACGGGGTGACTTCGCTGAACGTCGACGGACCCACCCTGGCGAAGATCTTCAACGGCGGTATCACCACGTGGAACGATCCGGCGATCCAAGCGATCAACGCCGGCGCAACTTTGCCAAGCGAGCCCATTCACGTCGTTTTCCGCAGTGACGAGTCCGGGACTACGGACAACTTCCAGAAGTATCTCGACGCCGCTTCCAACGGAGGGTGGGGCAAGGGCGCCGGCAAGAAGTTCAACGGGGGTGTCGGCGAGGGCGCCAAGGGTAACGACGGCACCAGTGCCGCCGTCAAAAGCACCGAGGGGTCCATCACCTACAACGAATGGTCCTTCGCCCAGGCGCAGCACCTGAACATGGCCAAGGTCGTCACGTCGGCGGGTCCGGATCCGGTCGCGATCAGCAGCGACTCGGTGGGCAAGACGATTGCCGGGGCCTCGATCGTCGGGCAGGGCAACGACCTGGTCCTCGATACGATTTCGTTCTACCGGCCGAAACAGTCCGGCGCGTACCCGATCGTGTTGGCGACGTATGAGGTTGTCTGCTCGAAGTACCCCGACTCCCAGGTCGGCTCGGCAGTGAAGGCATTCCTGCAGAGCGCCATCGGTCCCGGCCAGAACGGTTTGGCGGACAACGGATACATCCCGATTCCGGACACGTTCGGATCGAGGCTGTCGGCCGCCGTCAATGCCATCACGTGACCTGAGGTTGTGGTGTCCGAAACGCTGCGTGTGAGTCCGCCCGCGACAAAGCCTGTCCCGGGGGCGGTGAATCGACGCGTGGTGCAGCGGGGCGACCAAATATTCAAGTTGGTCGCCGCCGCCGCCGGATCCACCATCGTGTTCGCGATCGCGTTGATCGCGATATTCCTGTTGATTCGCGCTATCCCAGCGCTGCGGGCCAACCACGCGAATTTCTTCACCAGCAACGAATTCGATACCAGCGACCCCGCGAAATTGGCGTTCGGTATCCACGACTTGCTGATGGTCACCGTGCTCAGTGCGACCAGCGCACTGGTGCTGGCCGTGCCGATTGCGATCGGCATCGCGGTCTTCCTCACCCAATATGCGCCGGCGCGGCTGGCGCGCCCGTTCGCCGCAATGGTTGATCTGCTGGCAGCGGTGCCCTCGATCATCTTCGGACTGTGGGGAATATTCGTGCTGGCGCCCAAACTGGAGCCGTTGGCCGAATTTCTGAATCGCAACCTGGGGTGGATCTTTCTGTTCAAGCAGGGCAACGTGTCCTTGGCGGGTGGCGGGACGATCTTCACCGCCGGGATCGTGCTTTCGGTGATGATCCTGCCGATCATCACGTCCGTTTCACGAGAAGCCTTCCGCCAGACCCCGCGCATCCAGATGGAAGCGGCCCAGGCGCTCGGCGCCACCCGGTGGGAGGTGGTGCGATTGACCGTGCTGCCCTACGGCCGCAGCGGTGTGGTCGCGGCCTCGATGCTGGGACTCGGCCGCGCGCTGGGCGAAACCGTTGCGGTGCTGATCATCTTGCGCGCGGGGGCCCGCCCCGGTAACTGGTCGTTGTTCGACGGCGGTTACACGTTTGCCTCGAAGATCGCCTCCGCGGCATCCGAATTCAGCGAACCGCTGCCGACCGGGGCCTATATCTCGGCTGGGTTCGCGTTGTTCGTGATCACGTTCGTGGTCAACGCTGCTGCCCGCGCGATCGCCGGCGGGAAGGTCAACGCATGAGCACCGAGACACTGCGTGAGCCGGTCAAAGCTACGCTAGTCGAGCCGGTCAGTATGCGGCGCAAGATCAAAAACCACGTCGCGACAACGCTTTTCTTCACTTCGTTCGGTGTCGCGCTGATGCCGCTGCTCTGGGTGCTCTGGGTGGTGATCGAGCGGGGCGGGTATGCCGTCACTCGGTCGCATTGGTGGACCAACTCGCTGCGCGGAGTGTTGCCGGAGGAGTTCGCCGGAGGGGTTTACCACGCTTTGTATGGGACGCTGGTGCAGGCCGGGGTGGCTTCCCTGCTGGCCGTGCCGCTTGGTTTGATGACGGCGGTGTTCCTGGTGGAATACGGTTCGGGACGGTTGGCGCGGGTCACCACCTTCATGGTCGACGTGCTCGCCGGGGTTCCCTCGATCGTGGCGGCGCTGTTCATCTTCAGCCTCTGGATTGCCACTTTGGGTTTCCAGCAGAGCGCCTTCGCCGTGGCGCTGGCGCTGGTCCTGCTGATGTTGCCGGTCGTGGTGCGGTCCACCGAGGAGATGCTGCGGCTGGTACCCGACGAACTTCGCGAGGCGAGTTACGCGTTGGGCGTTCCCAAATGGAAAACGATTGTGCGGATTGTCTTTCCGATCGCGATGCCGGGCGTCGTGTCGGGCATTCTGCTCGCCGTCGCGCGCGTCATCGGCGAAACCGCCCCGGTACTGGTCTTGGTCGGTTACAGCCGGGCTATCAATCTCGATGTCTTCCACGGCAACATGGCTTCGCTGCCGCTGTTGATCTACACCGAGCTCACGAATCCGGAGCACGCGGGCTTCCTGCGGATCTGGGGCGCCGCGCTGACCTTGATCATTATTGTGGCGGCCATCAACCTCATTGCCGCGGGGTTCCGCTTCTTGACCGGGCGACCGCGCGGAGAGAGTTTCGCCCGGGCTTGATTGCGATCCTGAGAGATCAGGATCGTGACGCCGCTTTGGCGGGCGACTTCTTGGCCGGCGCCTTCTTTGCGGCGGTCTTTTTGGCGGGCGCTTTCTTGGCGGCTGTCTTCTTGGCCGGTGCCTTTCCGTCGCCCGAGCGCGCTTTCACGCTGGCCTCCAGCTTGGCGAGCAAATCGGACACGTCTTCGGTCTCGTCCAGCTCTTTGGGCTTCTCCTCGGCGGTAAACGCCTCTCCGCCTTGGAGTTTCGCATCGACGAGCTCCTGCAGCTGCTCCTGGTAGGTGTCTCGGTAGCGGTCCGGATTGAAGTCCTCGGCCATCGACTCGACCACCTGCCCGGCCATCTTCAGCTCCGCGGGCTTGATCTCGATCTTCTTGTCCAGCACCGGAAAGTCGGGATCGCGAATCTCGTCCGGCCACAATAAGGTGTGGACCACCATAACGTCACGCTTGCCAAAGTCCTTGACCCGCAAGGCCGCAAGCCGTGTCTTGTTGCGAAGTGTGAAATGAACGATTGCCATGCGGTCGGTCTCGGCCAGTGTCTTGGCCAGCAGTACATACGATTTGGACGACTTGGAGTCCGGCTCGAGGAAATAGCTGCGATCGAACATCATCGGGTCGACGTCGCCGGCCGGGACGAACTCCAGCACCTCGATTTCGCGGCTGCGTTCTTCGGGCAGGGTGGAGATGTCGTCGTCGGTGATCACCACCATTTGCCCGTCGTCGGACTCGTAGGCACGGGCGATGTCCCGGTATTCGACAACCTCGCCATCCAGCTCGCACACCCGCTGGTAGCGGATGCGGCCGTTGTCCTTGGCGTGCACCTGATGGAACTTGATGTCGTGGTCTTCGGTGGCGCTGTACACCTTGACCGGCACGTTGACGAGCCCGAACGCGATCGAACCCTTCCAGATGGAGCGCATCTTGTCAGTATGCCCATACCGCCGCCGGCAAAACAGCCTGACAGGCCCGTGAGCTGGGATTGAGCAGGTTTCACCGGGGTCGCCGCAGGGTGGATGTCCTGGGCGGCGGCCGCCGGCCGCCACCGAAGAAAAGCGAAACGAGCCGACTTTACGCCGGAATTCGGCCGAGTTCGGGTACCGCGGTACGTACGTGAAACCGCCGGGGCTACAGGGCGATTGAGCGCAGGGCCGCACGATCGGGTAGATCGGCGCCGGTGCGGCCGACGGTCAGTGCCGACACCAGCCCCGCCGCCTCGAATGCCGTGGTCAATTCGTCGAGCTGAATTTTGGCCAGGGCGGCCCGCCGGTCGCCGCCCAATAGGTTCATTTCCCACAGTGCGTCGAGCAGGCCAACCATGAATGCGTCGCCGGCGCCGATGGTGTCGACCACTTCTGCCTGCTTTGCGGCCACGTGTGCCTCGCCCGCCGCGCAGAACGCCCGCGAACCGTTTTCACCCATCGTCACGGCGACGATCGCGGGCCCGCGCGCCAACCAGGCGCGAGCGGTGTGCTGCGGCTCGCAGTCGGGATCGATCCAGCGCAGATCCTCATCGCTGACCTTGACGATGTCGCTGCGTTCGACGAGACGCTCGATGCGTTGACGCGCCAGATCCCGGTTCGCGATCAGCGACGGCCGGACGTTGGGATCCAGCGTGATCGTGGCCGATATCCGGTAGGCGTCAAGTAGCGCCGCGACCGCCAAGCATCCCGGTTCGCGCACCGCCGCGATCGACCCGGTGTGCACGAACAACGGCGGCGGAACCTCGGGTGTGCCGGAGAGCTGCCAGTCCAGATCGAAGGCGTAGGTGGCGGACCCGTCCTCGGCGATCGTCGCCGTCGCCGTCGGTGTGTGAGCGGCAGTCATGCTTCCCGGAACCAGCTGTGCACCAGAGGATTTGATGTAGTCCGCGATCCGCCGCCCACGCGAGTCGTCGGCGATGTGGGTCAGGAAGTCGACGTCGCGGCCCAGTCGGCCGAGTCCGATGGCGACGTTGAGCGGACTGCCGCCGACATGTTCGTCGCCCTCGACGATATCGATCAGCGACTCGCCGATCACCAAGCCCCTCATTGCGCCAACGCTTCCAATGTCGCGCGAGCTCCCTTGCTGTGCAACGAATCCAGCGCCCAGCGGTATGCCTCGACAAACCGATGCTGATGGGACAGGTCGGCGAATACCGCAGTGATCTCGATGAACGCGCATGCGTTTTCGCGGTGCGACCGGGCGATCGGGATGAGCGAATCCGACAGCTGGTCGAGCACCTCGTACGGCTCGCCCCACTCGTCGACGCCCTCGGCGTAACGGGCCCAACTGGCCACGGCCGCTGAAGCCATCTGAACCGGCCCGTCGTTGGCCAGGTTGTCGCAGATGACGGGGAACAGCCACTTCGGTATGCGGTCCGACGAGTAGGCGCACAGCCGGGCGACGGTATCGCGCACCGCGGGGTTGGCGAACCGCTCGATCAGGGTGCGTCCGTAGTCATGCAGGTCGATCCCCGGCACCGGCGGCAGCGTCGGGATGGCCTCGGTGTCGAAGTAGGCGAGCAGGTACTTGGCGAACAACGGATCCTGCGCCGCTTCGTGCACGAACTCGAAGCCGCAGAGATGGGCGAAGTAGCACAGGCACTGATGCCCCGCGTTGAGCATGCGAAGCTTCATCAGCTCGTATGGGCGCACATCGTCGACCACCAGCACGCCCGCTTTCTCCAGCGGCGGTCGGCCGTCGGCGAAGTCGTCCTCGAGCACCCACGCGGTGAACGGCTCGGCCACCACCGGCCACCGGTCGTTGACGCCGAAGTCGCGCCGCACTTCCGCGGCCATCTCCAAAGTCGTTGCCGGGGTGATGCGATCGACCATCGAACTCGGAAACCGGCTGTGCGCCGCCACCCACGCGGCCAACTCGGGGTCTATGCGTTCGGCACTTGTGAGCACCGTACGCCGGGCGACCTCACCGTTGTTTTCGATGTTGTCGCAGGACACGATCGTCGGCGCGGGGATTCCTCGATCGCGTCGCCGGGCCAGCGCCCGGGTGATCAACGTGAACGCCGGCCCATCGGGATCGCGATATCCACCTTCGGTGATCGTCAGCGAAATGATCCGGGTGGACGGCGCGGCGAGCACCTCCAGCGCCGACTCCGGATCGTCCGGGGCGTAGCGGTAGTCGACGATCGAGCCGATCACTTGGGCATCCCGGCTGCCGTCGGGGTTCTCCAAGATCAGCGTGTACAGCCCGTCCTGATCGGTCAGGACATCGCGCATGGTCCAGTCGGCGGGCATGACGCCCACCCCGCAGATGCCCCACTCGTGCGCCAGGCCCTGCTGCAGCAGCAGGTTGATGTAGGCAGCCTGATGCGCCCGATGGAAGTGACCGGCGCCAATGTGCGCGATACCGACGCTGACGCTGTCACGATCGTATTTCGGCGCGTCGATCGGCAGCCGGGAGAGCGACGCATTGTTCAGATCGATTGCGCTGGCCATCGTTGGCCACCTCCTCCCCGGGCCACCGCCCGGATCGCTACTGCGGGGGCCGATGCCCCCTACGCGAGCGGGGAACCCCCGGCCGGCACCGCCGACAGCAACAGGAAATCGGCCAGCGCACGCCACGACTCGGTGATCGCGATCGCACCGGCATCGATTAGTTCTGCACGGCGGCAATCCCGTTCGTCAGGTAGTAGGAACATCAGGTTACCGACGGTGGGGTAGCCCGCCGCGACCGCGGAAGCCACGCCGGCCACGGAGTCTTCGATGGCCAGCCCCTGTTCGGATGCGACGCCCAGCGCCTGGCCGGCATGCAGGTACACCGCCGGGTCGGGTTTGCTGGTCGGCACCGGAAGCGAATCCTCCGCGCTGAAGGTCACCGATTCCGATATCAGCGCATCGAGGCCGGTGGCAGCGAAACAGGCACCCAGGCGCTTGGTGGCACTCGAGCTGACCGCCGCGACGGCGTAGTGCGCCGCGAGGTCGCGCAACGGTTCGAGCACCTGCGGATCGGGTGTCAGGGTGCGGGCCAGATGAGCCGTGACCCGTTCGCGCTCCTCGCGCACCCACTCCTCGAGTTCGTCGACGGACAACGCGTTGCCGCCGGCCAAGTCGCCGGCCGAGGCGACCACCGCCGCGGGACGGCCCTGGGCCAACGTCTGTTCGAGCGGGACGTCGCACTGCACCGCCAGGTCGAGCGCGGTGGTACGGAAGTTCTTCCCGACCGCCCGCTTACGCAACTCCTCCGAGCTGAGCGGAGCCGTCACGCCGAACCTGGCCAGGAAACGATTCACCACCTCGGTCGATGCCTCGAACGCGGGCCGTTCCGAGGCGAACAGGTTGTCGTCGGCGTCGCAGAGCAAGGTCGTGATCGGTGCCGGGTCGAAGGTGTGCACAAGCGTCAGTCCGCTGTTCATCGCCACACCAACTCCCGCTCGTCATTGCGCATCGCGTCCCGCAGCGTGGGCACCACACCGCGCTCGTCGATATCGGCAATCATCTCGCCCAGGCGCTCGGCAAAACCGGGAACCCCGCGCACCTGGGCGAACATCTCATGGCCCAGCAGCGGATCGGGGTTGTTGCTTGCCATGTTGGCCAACCTAGCCACCGGAATCGCCTGCGAATCCTCGAGGCTGATTTTGCGCCCGTTGAGGTCGTGGCCGCGCATGTAGCGAGCCCACCCGGCGACAGCCAACATCAACAGCGTGTGCGGCCTGGCCTGCGCGATCCCCTCCTCCAGCGAGGGCATCACGAACTGCGCGATCTTGCTGGTGCCCCGTCGAGCCAGCCGCGACAATTGGTCGCTCATTCGGGGATTGCTGAGCCGATCGAGCAGGGTGGTGCGATATTCGGGGGTGTTCATCCCGGGGACGGCGGGCAGCAGCGGCTGAATCTCGTCGCGCAGCAGCTTCTCGACGTAGTCGAAGATGACGCGGTCCCGCATCGCCTCGTCGGTGCGCCGATACCCGGCCAGGGTGGCCAAACATCCGAGCGCGATATGGGATCCGTTGAGCAGACGGGTCTTGATCAGCTTGTGGTCGCGGACATCGGCGACGAATTCGGCGCCGACCAGGTCCAGCGGCGGACGCCAATTACAGAACGAATCCTCGATCACCCATTGGCGATACGGCTCGGTCACCACCGGCAATTTGTCGGCCACACCGAACGTCTGCTCGACGAATTTGCACTCCGACGTCGAGGTCTGCGGGGTGATGCGGTCGACCATGGTCGACGGGAACGCGACATAGGTGTCGATCCACCGGGCGAGCGCGGGGTCCTTCAACGCGGCGAACGACACCAGCGCGGTTCTCGCCGGCTGGCTGTCGCCGGGAATGTTGTCGCAGCAGAGCACGGTGAACGGCGCGATGCCCGCGCGGCGACGACGGTCGAGGGCTTCGGTCAGATACCCCCAGGCGGTGGCGTACCCGTCGGACGCGACGAGGTCGGCGCGCACGTCCGGGTGGTCGGCGTCGAATTCGTCGGTGACTGGGTTGAGGAAGTATCCGTTGTTGGTGATGGTCAGGCTGACGATGCAGGTTTGGGGGTCTGCCAGGGCGGCGCGGACCGCCGCACCATCATTCGGTGCGTAGTGAACGGAGCCGATCGAGCCGACCACGCGTGCGGTTTGGCGGTCGTGGCCGCGCTGTACGACGGTGTACAGCCCGTCCTGGGCGGACAGCAAGTCTTTGGCGGTCGGGGAGTTGAGACTGACGCCGGTCACGCCCCACCGATCGGAAATGCCTGAGCGGGCAAGGTCGTCGAAATAGACGGCCTGATGTGCGCGGTGGAAGTTGCCCGCACCGATGTGAACCACACCCCGCTGCAGCGCCGACCTGTCATAGGTGGGCACGTCAACGCGGTGCGAATGCAGTTGTAGGGTCGCGTCGCTGAGGGGGACGCCGCTTTTTGGACGCCAGGGGGCAGTGACATCAAACATTGTCCGTCTGTGCCCGAGCTGACCGCGGGTCTAACCGCCTCGTGGTTGATGTCACAAAGAAATCGACGGCACCGAGCGATAATCGGAGGTCAAAGGAGTTAACAGGGTAGAAACGCGTAGGTTGACTCTCATGGCAGCACGGGTGAAGCTGACAAACCCCGACAAGGTGCTCTACCCTGCGACCGGCACCACCAAGGCCGACATCTTCGCGTATTACACCGCCATCGCCGAAGTGATGCTGCCGCACATCGCCGGGCGTGCCGCCACCCGTAAGCGTTGGCCCAATGGCGTTGAGCAGTCATCGTTTTTCGAAAAGCAGCTGGCGGCCTCGGCTCCAGAGTGGTTGCCGCGCGCCAGCATTACGCACCGGTCCGGTACGACGACGTATCCGATCATCGACAGTGTCGACGGGCTGGCCTGGATCGCGCAGCAGGCGGCGCTGGAAGTGCACGTGCCGCAGTGGAGGTTCGTCGCGCAGTGGACCCGCAGTAAAGCTGAAGAACTCAAGCCCGGTCCCGCAACACGATTGGTGTTCGACCTGGACCCGGGCGAGGGCGTCACGATGGCGCAGCTGGCCGAGGTGGCCCGCGCGGTACGGGACCTGATCGCCGATATCGGGCTGACCACCTTCCCCCTCACCAGCGGCAGCAAGGGACTGCACCTCTACGCGCCACTGCAGGAGCCGGTGAGCAGCAACGGGGCCACCGTACTGGCGAAACGCGTTGCGCAGCAATTGGAAACATCGATGCCTAAGCTGGTCACATCGACGATGACCAAGAGCCTGCGGGCCGGCAAGGTGTTCCTGGATTGGAGCCAGAACAGCGGATCCAAGACCACGATCGCGCCGTACTCGCTACGGGGCCGGCAGCATCCGACCGCCGCGGCGCCCCGTAGCTGGGAGGAACTCGACGACCCGGGGTTGACCCAGCTGCGCTACGACGAGGTGCTGACCCGCGTCGCCCGCGACGGAGATCTGCTGGAGCCGTTGGACGCCGATGCACCCGTCGCGGACCGGCTGACGAAGTATCGCAGCATGCGCGACGCGGCGAAGACCCCGGAGCCGGTTCCTCAAGCAAAACCCACTGCAGGACAAGGAAATACATTCGTCATCCAGGAGCATCATGCCCGCCGGCTGCATTACGATTTCCGGCTGGAGCGAGACGGCGTACTGGTGTCGTGGGCGATACCGAAAAACCTCCCTGAGACGACGTCGGTGAATCATCTCGCGGTGCACACCGAAGATCATCCGCTGGAATACGGCATGTTCGAGGGCGACATTCCCAAAGGGGAATACGGCGCCGGCAAGGTGGTCATCTGGGATTCCGGGACCTACGACACCGAGAAGTTTCGCGACGACGAGGTGATCGTGAATCTGCACGGCAGCCGAATTTCCGGACGCTACGCCCTGATCCAGACCAACGGTGACCAATGGCTGGCACACCGGATGAAAGACCAGAAGGTCTTCGAGTTCGACGAGATCGCGCCGATGCTCGCCACGCATGGTTCGGTGGCCACGCTCAAGTCCGGCCAGTGGGCCTTCGAGGGAAAGTGGGACGGCTACCGGCTGCTGATCGAGGCGGATCGCGGCAGTGTGCGGATGCGGTCCAGAAGCGGCCGTGACGTCACCAAGGAGTATCCGCAATTAGCTTCGCTGGCAGAAGATCTGGCCGACCATCATGTGGTGCTCGACGGCGAGATCGTGGCACTGGACAAATCCGGGGTGCCCAGCTTCAACGAGATGCAGAACCGTAACCGCGCCACCCGCATCGAGTTCTGGGCGTTCGACCTGGTTTACCTGGACGGTCGCTCGCTGCTGCGGGCGAAGTACTCCGACCGCCGCAAACTCCTGGAAACTCTCGCCAGCGCAAGCAGTCTCATCGTTCCCGAGCTGGTCCCCGGCAACGACGGCGCGCAGGCCCTCGAGTATTCCCACCAGCACGGCTGGGAGGGGGTGGTCGCCAAGAAGCGCGATTCCACCTACCAGCCGGGCCGGCGCTCGGCGTCCTGGGTCAAGGACAAGCATTGGAGCACACAGGAAGTCGTCATCGGCGGCTGGAAGGCCGGAGAAGGCGGGCGCACCAGCGGCATCGGCTCGCTGATGGTCGGTATTCCGGGCAGCGGCGGGTTGCACTTCGTCGGCAGGGTCGGCACCGGCTTCTCCGAGCGTGACCTGGCCAACCTCAAAAAGATGCTGGCTCCGCTGCACACCGACGAATCCCCGTTCGATGCCAGGCTGCCCACCCGCGACGCCAAGGGTGTGACGTTCGTCGAGCCGGTCCTGGTCGGCGAGGTGCGCTACAGCGAATGGACGCCGGATGATCGCTTGCGCCAACCGAGTTGGCGTGGACTGCGACCAGACAAGAAGCCAAGTGAGGTGGTGCGGGAATGAAATGGGTGACTTTTCGAGGAGCCGACGGTGAGCGGACCGGGGTGCTCTCCGGCGACGTGATCCACCCGATGCAGCCGGGGGTGACGCTGCTCGACCTGGTCGGGCACGGTGCCGAAGGGTTGCGCGAAGCGGGAGTAGAGGCCAGCCGTTCGGATCCGCTGCGGTTGGACGACGTGACGCTGATGGCGCCGATCCCGCGGCCGCCGTCGATCCGGGATTCCCTGTGCTTCCTGGACCACATGCGCAACTGCCAGGCAGCGGTGGGCGGTCCACGGGTCCTCAGCGATACCTGGTATCGCATCCCGGCCTTCTACTTCGCTTGTCCGGCAACCGTTCTGGGGCCTTACGACGATGCACCGATGGCGCCCGGAAGTGCTTGGCAGGACTTCGAACTGGAGATCGCCGCGGTCATCGGGACCCGCGGCAAAGATCTGACGGTGGAGCAGGCCGAACAGGCCATCATCGGCTACACCATCTTCAACGACTGGTCGGCGCGAGACCTGCAGCAGCTGGAAACCCAACTCGCGATCGGACAGGGCAAGGGCAAGGACAGCGGAGTCACGCTGGGGCCCTACTTGGTGACACCCGACGAGCTCGAGGAGTATCGCCGAGACGGGAGGCTCGACCTGCAGGTCACCGCGCTGGTCAACGATCACGTGATCGGATCGGGCTCGACCGCCCAAATGGATTGGAGCTTCGGCGAAGTCATCTCCTACGTCTCGCGCGGTGTCCAGCTCACGCCCGGTGACGTCATCGGCTCCGGCACGGTCCCCACCTGCACGCTGGTCGAACACCTCAGCATGGCGGAACTGGAGTCCTTCCCCGGGTGGCTGCGCGACGGTGATGTCGTCACGCTGCGCGTGCAGGGTTTGGGGGAGACCCGGCAAACCGTTCGGGCGAGTAGGCCGCCGCACCGGTTGGCTCCCCGGCCCAATCCGGACGCCGCGCCCGCACCGAACCGGGTCAACCGCGCGCCGGCGCGGGTGCCCTACACCCGCGGGCTGCACGAGGTCGGAGATCGGGTGTGGGCGTGGACATTGCCGGACGGGGGCTACGGCTGGAGCAACGCCGGTCTGGTCAGCGGCGACGGCGCCTCACTACTGGTCGACACCCTGTTCGACTTGGCGTTGACCCGCGAAATGCTCACCGCCATGGGCTCGCTCACCGAGCGGGCGCCGATCAACGACGCGCTGATCACCCACTCCAACGGCGACCACACCCACGGCAACCAACTGCTCGACGCGTCGGTGCGGATCATCGCCGCGCAGGGCACGGCCGACGAGATCGAGCACGGGATGGCGCCCGAAATGCTGGCCATGGTGCAGACCGCCAATCTCGGCCCGGTCGCGACGCCATATACGCGAGACCGGTTCGGGCCCTTCGACTTCAGTGGCATCCGGGTGCGCAACGCCGACCAGACCTTCGACCGTGACCTGTCCATCGAGGTCGGCGGCCGGCGGATCGAGCTGCTGAACCTCGGTCCGGCACACACCGCGGCGGACTCGGTGGTGCATGTGCCCGACGCCGGGGTGCTGTTCGGTGGCGACCTGCTGTTCATCGGCTGCACCCCGATCGTGTGGGCGGGCCCGATCGACAACTGGATCGCGGCCTGCGATGCGATGATCGCGCTGGACGCTCCGACGGTGGTTCCCGGGCACGGTCCGGTGACCGACCCGGACGGGATCCGTGCCGTCCGTGGCTATCTCGTGCACGTCGCCGAGCAAGCCAGGGCCGCCTACGACAAGGGTCTGTCGTGGGCCCAGGCCGCGGACACCATCGATCTCGGCGAGTACGCCAGCTGGCTGGACGCCGAGCGAGTGGTAGTCAATGTCTACCAGCGCTATCGCGAACTCGACCCGGACACACCACAATTGGAGACGATGGCGTTGCTGGTGATGCAGGCCGAGTGGTTGGCCAAACGCGACTGAGCCGGTGCTACTCCTTGCCCGTCGAAACGAAACCGCGATGCGCCCACTCGGTGAACAACGACGTCGCCTACGGTTTCGATATGCCTGCCGTGGAATTGGAAACTCTCGAGGACAACATCGCCTGTATCACCCTGAACCGCCCGGCGCGTCTCAACGCGATCGACGGGTCGTTGATCGACGGTATGGACGCCGCCCTGAACGTGCTCGGCAGCGGCCAGTACCGGGTCGCGATCATCACCGGTGCCGGACGCGGATTCTGCGCCGGCGCCGATCTGAGCGGCACCGGCCAGGCCTGGACCCAGCCGGCCGGCCGCCAAACCCCGGCGTTCAAGGTCAACTACGACGCTCAGGTGCGGCTGGCCAACCTCTACACCCGAATCTACGAACTGGACATCCCCGTGATCGCGGCGGTCAACGGCGTCGCGGTCGGTGGCGGCCTGGCGTTCACGTTGGTCAGCGATATCCGGGTGGCGTCACAGCAGGCCCGGTTCGGTTCGGTGTTCATCAAGGCCGGCTTCTCGTCGATGGACATGGGCACCAGTTACCTGCTGCCGAAAATCGTCGGTGCGGGCGTGGCGCGCGAGCTGATGCTGACCGGCCGGATCATCGACGCCGACGAGGCGTACCGCATCAAACTGGTGCACGAGGTGGTCGCGCCCGACGACCTGATGCCGGCGGCGTTGCGCAAGGCCCGCGAGATCGCCGAAAACAATGCTTATGGCGTGTGGCAGACCAAGATTGGGCTCAACGCCGCGCTCGACGCGCCCAGTTTGCGGCATGCCATCGAAATCGAGAACCGCACTCAGATCCTCAGCGGCTTCACGAACAACCCGGTCGAGGCGGCCACGGCGCACATGGAGAAGCGGGCTCCCAAGTGGGATCCGCTATGAGGCTTGAAATTTGGGCGACGGCCCGCTTCGCCCGGTTTCGCCGCGCTTGCGACCTCCGCTAGACCTTCGCGATGACGTTCTCGGCAAACATCTCGAGGTTGCGGATCTTGTTCTCCAGCGGCTCGGTGTCGTTGCCCTTGATGTAGGGGATACGGAAGCCGACGATGGCGTCGGTGACGCCCTTGTCCTCCAACCGCTTGATGCCGTCGACGGTGTAGGCGTCGACCGAGATCACGTGAATCTGGAACGGGCCGGTCTTGCCGGCCTCTTCGCGATACCGCTTGAGCTTGGCCAGGAGCCCGTCGAGTTCCTCCGGGTCGCCGCCGCCGTGCATCCAGCCGTCCAGGCGGGCGGCGCGTTTCAGCGCGGCGTCGGCGTGGCCACCGATCAGGACCGGGATCGGTTCGGTGGGAGCCGGCGTCATCTTCGTCTTGGGGATGTCGTAGAACTCGCCGTGGAATTCGAAGTAGTCGCCGCTGGTGAGTCCCTGGATGATTTCGATGCATTCGTCCATGCGCTTGCCGCGCTTGGCGAACGGGACACCGAGCA
Source organism: Mycobacterium sp. 050128 (assembly GCF_036409155.1). Classification (NCBI taxonomy): domain Bacteria; kingdom Bacillati; phylum Actinomycetota; class Actinomycetes; order Mycobacteriales; family Mycobacteriaceae; genus Mycobacterium; species Mycobacterium sp. 050128. The sequence continues at coordinate 2,594,812 of NZ_JAZGLW010000001.1, forward strand.
GCTCGTAGTCCTCCGGCCACGGGCTGGTACCGACCCCGAAGCCCACCCGGTTGTTGGTCAACGCGGCCAGCGAGCCAATCTGCTTGGCTACCAGCGCCGGCGGTCGGATGGGCAGCTTGAGGACGAAGAAGTTGAAGTGCAGCTTCGTCGTCACCGCGCCCAATGCCCCTGTCAGCACGAAGGTTTCGATGAACTCCTTGCCGTCCAGGAATTCGCGGTTGCCGTCCGGCGTGTACGGATACTTCGAGTCGGACTCGTAGGGGTAGGCGATACTGTCGGCGATCGTCATCGCGTGGTACCCGGCCGCCTCGGCGGCTTGGGCCAGTGGGATGTAGTACCGGTAGTCGGTCATCGCCTCTGCGTAGGTGAACCGCACGTCATCCGCCTTCCTTGTGGGGGCCGTCACACGACACTAGAACGTGTTCTAGTTTGGCTTGCGGGCGGGTCCCACATAGCGGGATGGAGCGACCCGACTACAGCTGATTCTCGGGGCCGATCACGGCCCAAACCGTCTTGCCCGACGCCGTCGGGGTGCTGCCCCACGCGCGGGACAGCGCGTCGACAATCGCCAGCCCGGACACGTCGATGCCTTTGTCCGGCGACGGCAGCCGCACGGCGGCCGAAGTGCTCTCGTCGGATACCGCGATGGTCGCGGTTTCGCCGTCGGTCTCGATCCGCATCTTCGGGACGCTGCCGGTGTGTTCCAGCACGTTTTCCACGAACACGTTGACGACCACCAGCGCGACCGGGATGAGCCCGGATTGCTTCCACTCGGTTAGCCACTCGCGGACCAGCCGGCGTGATTCACGCAGGCTCGTCAGGTTCGCGGGCAACACGGAATCGGCCCGCTGGATGGTCTGACGGGTGAGCTTGCCGAGCGCTTTAATGGCCGCCTTTTCGGTCGAGTAGACCGGCATAAAGCGCGCGACCTCGCTGCGGGTGAGCGCGTCGCGCGTCGCGCGATGCGCGGTGACCAGCACAATCGGAACTCTGGTCTGAGTGCCGAGTTGCAAATGGGCACTGATGAAGGCCGACCATGCCGACTCCGCGGGCACCTTGAGTTCGCTGATGTTGACGATGACCGCCGTCGGCTCGTCCAGCGTTGCCTTTGAGATGCTCTCGCGCAGCGCCCCGAAGTTGCTGGCGTCAAGCACACCGCCGACGGTCAGGACGGCGATCGAGTCGTCCGTCCGTGTCGCAACGGCCAGCGAGCTCGGCGACTCAGCTACCGCACTCACGAGAGGCACTCCTTTCCGTCTAGGACATTATCCCTGCTTATCGCGCTTCGCGATGCAGCGGTTTGTGGGCGCGTGTCCTAGTGGCGGTCAGGGCACACGAATCCTTGCGCGGTCGGAAAGTAACCGAACGTATCGATCGGACATTCCATCACCTCCTCCCTCGAATTCCCATCCGGAGATCCGAATGAGGAACCGCCCCCCCGGCGGCAGAGACTTCTCACGTTAGTTCAGTGGCATCGATGCCACCAGACGAGAGAATCCGGAGCCGGTCAGGATTCCGTCATCGCATAGGGGGGAGCGCCCACGCCGGCGACCGCGTGGGTGCCCCACGGCGTCTGCTCGACGATGCGGGCCGCCGCGCTGCGTTCGCCGACCGTCAGCGTCGCCGTACGGATCTGCTTGAGCGCTTCGTCCGGTAGGGGTTGGGCCGGGGAGCCGAAGAGCGTTCCCTGCCAGTGGTAACGGCCGTCGACCGGATCGAGGCGTCCGGCCAGCCGCACCCGTACCGGAAGGGACGTGCCGGCGATGGTCAGCGTCGCGCTGCCGTCATATATCGAATCGTCGGTGGGCGCGCCGGATGACAAGTCGAACGCCTTGGAAATCCGAGCCACCCGTAATGGCGGGGTGGATTGGAAATGGGCGCGCTCGTTGAAGACTTGCTGACTGCTGCGCAATACCTCGATACGGGTGCTGCCGCTGTGTTTCAGCAACACAAGGCATTCGACGACACGGCGAGTTTGCGCGACGACATCGGGCCCGGTGATCGAGAAGTAGTTAGGGAAACCGTGGATCGCGATGCCCAGGAACGGCTCGGTGCCGTCGGCCCAGGTTTGCTCGAGTGATAATTCGCCGCTACCGATCAGCTCAGATGCCCGATCGGTAATCGTGAACCCGGTGCCGTAGATGATCGCGTCGGCGCGGTGGTCGACACCATCGCTGGTGCGAATGCCCGATGCGGTGATCGCGGCGATCGGCGATGCTACGCGTGCGGGACGAGATTGGTTGCGGCCCAGGGACGCCAGGGCTTTGCGGCGCAGCCAGCGCTTGACACGGGTTGGCGGCAGCGGCAATTCGGCCACGATCCGGCGCGGCGGGTGCGCGTAAACGGTGACCGAGGCCGCCGCCGCGGTCAGCCGCGGCAGGTAGTGACCGGCGCCGGAGTCGGCGCCGACGACCGCGACGTGCTTGCCGGTCGGATCGAAATCGGCGTCCCACTGCGCCGCATGAAACGAGATACCGCGAAAGTCATTGCGGCCGGCCAGCTCTGGCGTCCATGCGACGAGTATCGATTGATCGGTCGTGACGACCGCCCGGCCGTGCAGCGTCTCGCCCACGGCGGTACGCAACTCCCAGGTGTGGGTGCCGTCGTCGAACCGCGAACTGACTACCGGGGATTTATCGAGAAGAACGACATCGGTGATGCCCGCAGCGAGCAGTTCGGTTGCGACACCCCGGCCCCCCGCTCCCGCGCCGACAACGATGACCTGCGTGGGGCTCACAGAAAGTTGGTGCGCTTCCAGCCGCGACGCGCGATCGGGCCCAGCAGGCCGATCTCGGTCAAAAACGCTGCGAGCGGGGCGAATCCGGCGACCTGCATCTCGTGGCGGTGCGCGCTGCTGCGCGCGGTCGCGCGCGCCCGCTTCGGGTCCAGGCCGGTGCGCGCGTAGGGGATCGGATTGCTGAACAGGTAGCGGAAGAAGTACCCGCCGAGCCCGTTGATGTTGGCCATGAACAATCTGTTCAGTCGCGGCATCGTCTGTACCCGCTTGCGGGCGCCATCGCGAGCGAACTGAATGTGACGGGCCTCCTCGGTGACGTGAATCCGCATGAGCCGCTGGATGATTGGCTGTAATTCCGGGTCGTCCATCATCTGCCGTTGCAGCGAATCGAAGATCTCTTCGCCGATCAGCGCGGCGACCCACAGCATCGAGCCGCGCTGAAACACCAGCGGCAGGGCGTTGATGATCCACCGGTGCAGCAGCCGTGGGCGCACCGGCTTGGCGCCGATGCGTTCGATGGCTTTGCCGAACATCACCATGTGCCGGGTCTCGTCGCCCAGCTCGGTCAGCTTGTAATGCGTCGACGAACTCGTCGGGTCCTCGTGCAGGATGGTGCGCAGCAGCGTCTGGTTGAGCATGTTCTCGAACCAGATGCCGGCCGACAACTCGTTGACCAATTCCTGGCGGGAGAGCTCGATTTGTTGCTCGCGGGTCATCTCGTCCCACATCGGCGTGCCGTACAGCGAGACCAGCCGGGGCGGCAGATAGAACTTGTCCGGGTCCAGCGGGGCATCCCAGTCGATGTCGACGATCGGCTCGTAGGACTTCTTGACCGAGCCCTTCAGTAGCCGCTCCGAGAACTCTTCACGACTCGGCCCGCCCGGCCGCACCGCAGTAGTCATCGCTGGCGTCCCTTCATTGGGTGCTTCAGACGGTACCCATGGTACTGGGTACTTGCGACCCCGACTAGGTGTTCGGGGTTGCGATTCGGCAATGTGACGGGGAACGAGGCATGAGGAGGTAGCGGGTGAGTCGGCATATCCACGTGATCGGCATCGGCGCCGGCGACCCCGACTACGTGACCGTGCAGGCGATCGAGGCGCTCAACGACACCCAGGTGTTCTTCGCGATGGACAAGGGCCAGGTGAAAAGCGACCTGGTGGCGTTGCGACGCGATATCTGCGCGCGGTTCATCCGCGAACCCGGCTATCGCTTCGTCGAACTGCCCGATCCGAAGCGGTCCAGCCCGGGCGACGAGCCGGGCGACTACCGGGACGCGGTCGCCGACTGGCACGCGGCGCGCACCCGGATCTGGGCGCAGGCCATTGCCACCGAGCTGGGCCCCGACGGCGTCGGGGCGTTCCTGGCCTGGGGGGACCCGTCGCTGTACGACAGCACGCTGCGGATCCTCGACGCGGTCGCGGCCGAGATCGACTTCACCTTCGACGTCATCCCGGGCATCACGGCCGTCCAGGCGCTGACCGCCCGGCACCGCATCCCGCTCAACGACGTCGGCGAACCCGTGCTGATCACCACCGGCCGCCAGCTACGCATGCACGGGCTGGACGGCTCGGGCCCCTCAGTCATAGTGATGCTCGACGCGGACTGCTCGTTTGCGGCCTGCCCCGCCGACACCCGGATCTGGTGGGGCGCCTACCTGGGTACCGACGACGAGCTGCTGGTCGCGGGCACTGTCGGTGAGGTGGGGTCGCGCATCGTGGCGCTGCGTTCGCAGGCCCGCGAACGGCACGGCTGGATCATGGATACCTACTTATTACGGCGGTCCTGAGCCTCGATGGACACTTCACAGCTGCGATCGGCAAACTGGATAGGTGCCCGAACTGCCCGAGATCGAAGCGCTGGTCGACCATCTGCGGCGCCATGCCGTCGGTTCGACGATCGGCCGCGTCGATGTCGGGGCCTTGTCGGTCCTGAAAACCTTCGATCCGCCGATCAGCGTGCTGCACGGCCTTACCGTCACCGGAGCCAACCGGTGGGGTAAGTATCTGGGGCTGCAGGCCGGCAATCTGTTGTTGATCGCCCACCTTTCCCGCGCGGGCTGGCTGCGCTGGTCGGACAAATTGGCCGCGGCCCCGCTGCGTCCCGGCAAGGGACCCATCGCGCTGCGCGTCCACCTGGGCACGCCGGGTGAGGCGCCGGGCTTCGACCTCACCGAGGCCGGCACCCAGAAGCGGCTGGCAGTGTGGCTTGTCGACGACCCGGAGCTGGTGCCGGGCATCGCCGCGCTGGGCCCGGACGCCCTGGATCTGGGTGTCGACGACCTGGCCGGGGTGCTGGCCGGCAATACCGGGCGGATCAAGACCGTCATCACCGACCAGAAGGTGATCGCCGGAATCGGCAACGCCTACAGCGACGAAATCCTGCACGTCGCCAAGATGTCGCCGTTCGCCACGGCCGGAAAGCTGACGCGCGAACAGCTCGTCACCCTGCACGACGCGATGATCTCGGTGCTGACCGACGCGGTCAACCGCTCCGTCGGCCAAGGCGCGGCGATGCTCAAAGGGGAGAAGCGCTCCGGGCTGCGGGTGCACGCGCGCACCGGGCTGCCCTGCCCGGTGTGTGGGGACACCGTGCGGGAAGTGTCGTTCGCGGACAAGTCTTTTCAGTACTGCCCGACGTGTCAGACCGGTGGCAAGGTGTTGGCCGATCGGCGGATGTCACGGCTGCTCAAGTAGCCGATCGTAGCGAACTTGACACCTGTCGATATGCTGCCCGGGTGACTCGCCAGAAGATCCTCATCACCGGCGCCAGTTCCGGCCTGGGCGCCGGCATGGCGCGTGCTTTCGCCGCCAAGGGGCGCGACCTGGCGCTGTGCGCCCGTCGCACCGACCGGCTCGATGAGCTGAAAGCCGAGCTCTCGCAGCAGTATCCGTCGATCAAGATCGCGGTGGCCGCGCTGGACGTCCGGGAGCACGAGCAGGTGCCGAAGGTGTTCGCCGAGCTCAGCGATGAATTGGGCGGCATCGACCGCATCATTGTCAACGCCGGAATCGGCAGCGGAGCCCCGTTGGGAAGCGGCAAGCTCTGGGCGAACAAGAAGACCATCGAGACTAACCTGCTGGCCGCGCTCGTGCAGATCGAAACGGCTCTCGAGATGTTCAACAAGAGCGGCTCGGGCCACCTGGTGCTGATCTCGTCGGTCCTCGGCAACAAGGGCGTCCCCGGCGTCAAAGCCGCCTACTGCGCAAGCAAAGCCGGACTGACGTCGCTGGGCGAATCGCTGCGCGCCGAATACGCCAAGGGTCCCATCAAGATTTCGTCGATCGAGCCCGGTTACATCGAGTCGGAGATGACCGCCAAATCGTCGAGCACAATGTTGATGGTGGACAACGAAACTGGCGTTCGGGCACTGGTCGCGGCGATCGAGCGCGAGCCCGGCCGGGCGGTGGTGCCGCGTTGGCCGTGGGCGCCACTGGTGCAGCTGATGCGGGTGCTGCCGCCGCCGCTGACCAAACCGTTCGCCTGACCTCAGTGCGGAACCGGTGTGTAATGGGTTGCGTCGCTTGTGAATTCGGGCTTGCCGTAGGTCTTTAGCCGGAGCTTGAGCAGCCCGATCACGTAGGCATCGGTGATGTCCCGAAGCACGGGGATGCGACTGGCGTGGCTGACCGCGGTGAAGCGTCCGATGATGAACGGTGCGGTCAGCGCGATGCGCAGCAGATCCGTCGGGTCGAGTGAGACGCCCATGGCCTCGGCGACGTCCCGATTGCCGCCGCAGAACGTGCGCACGAAAGTGAACTTGCTGAAACTCTTTTCGACCGCGTCGGCGCAACGGTCGAACAGCGTGGTATCGGGGCGCAGATAGGCCGCCATGGTGCCGCGCACCAGCTCTCGGCAGATCTTGTCGAACCCGTGCCGCAGCAATGCCGAGCGCGCGTGCATGACGTGGATGATGTCGGCGGGTTCGGACGGCAGCAGTTCTTCCGGCAGGCCCAGCAGAAAGCAGCGATACCGGGCGAATTCGACGACGGCACGCTCTTCGGCGGTGAATTCGGTGCGGCCCTGCTGACTTGCCTTGCGTGCCAACAGATATTGGCCGATCATCCCGGCCGGCATCTGGTCGACCTGCGGCACCGGCATACCGTAGATCGCGACGTCCCACTTGTCGGATTTCTTCAACGCGTTGTAGCGGACCATCGAGTGCATCAGTCGCACCATCGCCGCGGCTTCGAATCCGGGGCCGTAGCGGTCCAGCGCACCGGGCAGGGTGGTGACGGCGAAGAAGCTGGCCGTCTCGTTGACCCGGCGGGCGGCCCGCTTGCCGGAGAGGGCTCCGGTCAGGGCCATCGGCAGCGCGGCGTAGGTGTTGGTGAAGGTTGCGACGAAGGCGCCGCGGGTGATGAATGGGGCCAGCAGCGCCGCCGGAATGCGTTCCTGCCGAGCACCCTCGCGCACCAGATCGAAGTCGATCCACGGCGGGGTCGCCTCCATTGCGGCGATGAACGACACCAGCTCGGGGGGTGCGTCGGGCACCGCCTCGAGCCCGTGGCGGCAGGCCGTCTTGAGCATGTCGATCAGGTGGGTGACGCTGTGCGTCGTCATCAGCGCCGCATAGGGATCGGCGACGACATCGCCGAGCAGGGTGGCCGTGCTCATCAACTCGACGACGCGGTCGTCCGCCAGGATGGGCGCCCGGTCGGCGACCCACGTGGGCAGGGCGGTGTCGACGTCGGGCTCAATGGCCAGGCGATCCGGGCGCTGGTCGAAGTCGAAGTTGCCGTAGAGGTCGGGCTGCAATTCGCGCTGGCTACGGACTCTCTTCGCGAGTTCGGGGTAGTACGTGACCATCACACCCTCCGCTAACTAACAGTCAGTGAGTAATACTCACAAGTTGTTAGTTATGCTGTCAAGCGTGACTGTGGTCAGCCCCAGGCGACGCATGACTGCCGAGGAGCGCCGCGAGCAGATCCTCGACGTCGCGCACGCGATCGTCGACGCCGAAGGCTTCCACGCGGCGACGCCGCAACGCATCGCCGCGCAAGCCGGTATCAACCGGTCGTTGATCTATCAGAAGTTCGGCGACCTGGCCGGGCTGTTCGTCGAACTGATCGACCGCGAGGCGGCGCGGGCCGGCGCCCAGTTCGCCGAGGCGATCTCCGGATTGGACGGGGTCGCCGAAGACCAATCCTTCGTGCTCGCGTTCGACGGGGTGCTGGCCGCCGTCGACGCCCACCCGGCGACGTGGCGGCTGTTCATGTTCCCGCCGCAGGGCGCGCCACCGGAGTTGTATGCCCGGCTGACCCAGTCCGAAGCCGTCGTGCTCCAGTTCTTCGTCCGCGAACTGCTGCGCATCAACCCGCACGTGCACGATCCCGAATACACCGCCCGAATCCTGCACGCCTCCGGCCGCGAACTGCTGCGGCTGCACCTGTCCGACCCGCAGACCGCGACCGTGGAACGCCTTCGCACCTTTGTGCGGCGGCTCGGGGCCGACGTGATGAGCCCGAGTGGCTGAGAGCCCCTAGCTGACTCGTCCGCGTTCGGCCCGGTAACGACGGACCAGGGCGTCGGTCGAGCTGTCCGACTGTGGCGCCGGGGAGGTGTCGCTGGTGAGCACCGGAAGCAGCGCCTTGGCCTGCGTCTTGCCCAGCTCCACACCCCACTGATCGAACGAATCGATGCCCCACACCACGCCCTCGGTGAACACCTGATGCTCGTACAGTGCGATCAGCTGTCCCACCGCAGACGGCGTAAGCCGTTCGGCCAGAATCGAAGTCGACGGCCGGTTGCCGGGCATGACCTTGTGCGGCACCACTTCGGCGGGTGTGCCCTCGGCGGCGATCTCCCGCGCGGTCTTGCCGAACGCCAGCACCTGGGTCTGCGCGAAGAAGTTGCTCATCAACAGGTCGTGCATGCTGCCGGTGCCCTCGATGGTGGGCAGGTCGTCGGTGGGCTGGCTGAAGCCGATGAAGTCGGCCGGTATCAACCTGGTGCCTTGATGCAGCAATTGATAGAAGGCGTGCTGACCATTGGTTCCCGGTTCGCCCCAATAGATTTCACCGGTATCGGTGGTGACCGGCGTGCCGTCCGCACGCACCGACTTGCCGTTGGATTCCATGGTCAGCTGTTGCAGATAGGCGGCGAAGCGGGCCAAGTCGTTGGAGTACGGCAGTACGGCGCGCGATTGGGCGTCGAAGAAGGTCGAATACCACAGCCCGATCAAGCCCAGCAGGGCAGGCGCATTGGACTCCAGCGGCGCGGTTCTGAAGTGCTCGTCGACGAGGTGAAATCCGGACAGGAAATCGGCGAAGGCCTCCCGGCCGATCGCAGCCATCACCGACAGCCCGATCGCCGAATCGACGGAGTAACGTCCGCCGACCCAATCCCAGAACCCGAACATGTTGTCGGTGTTGATACCGAACTCGTCGACCAGGCGCTTGTTCGTCGAGACCGCCACGAAATGCTTCGACACCGCGGCGTCGCCGAGCGCGTCGGTCAGCCAGCGGCGTGCGGCGGTCGCGTTGGTGAGCGTTTCCAGCGTCGAGAACGTCTTGGACGCGACGATGAAAAGGGTTGTCGCGGGGTCTAAATCGGCAAGCTTTGCGACCAGGTCCGCGGGGTCGACGTTGGAGACAAAACGTGCCGAAATTCCGGCGTCCACGTAATGGCGCAATGCCTGATACACCATCACCGGACCCAGATCCGAACCGCCGATGCCGATGTTGACGACGGTGCGAATTCGCTCCCCGGTGGCGCCGGTCCATTCGCCGCTGCGCAGACGATCGGTGAAATCGCCCATCGCATCGAGCACGCTGTGGACGTCCTCGACGACATTTTGGCCGTCGACAACCAGCTCGCTATCCCGGGGCAGCCGTAGCGCGGTGTGCAGAACCGCGCGATCCTCCGAGGTGTTGATGTGCACGCCCGAGAACATTTGATCCCGGCGCTCTTCGAGATTGGCAGCGCGCGCCAGGTCGACCAGCAGCCGCAGCGTCTCACGGGTGACGCGGTGCTTGCTGTAGTCGATGTAGAGGTCGCCGACCGTCACCGCCAGATCGCGACCGCGATCGGGGTCGTCGTCGAAGATTTGGCGCAGGTGGGTTTCACCGATTTGCTCGTGATGCCTACGCAGGGCGTCCCACGCCGGCGTGGCGGTGATGTCGGGGATGGTGAGCACGGAGGTCATGGTTCGACCCTAGTGCGCGGTTACGGGCCACAGCCACCGCTAGCGGGCAGCACAATTCGCCGCGGGAATACAGAAATTCGCGGTAAATAATCCTCGGTATCGAGGATTGTCAGTGGCCGAGCCGGCCCCGGCCCAGGCGCAGCAGCAGCATCGCCAAGTCCTTGCCCTCCGGGCCGAGCTCGCTGTAACGCTGGATGACCTTCATTTCACGGCTGTGAACCAGGCGCGTCCCCCCGGACGCCATCCTGGCGCGGCCGATCTCCCGCGAAACTTCGGCACGTCGTCTGACGGCCGCAAGAATCTCGGCATCCAGCCGGTCGATCTCAAGGCGCAACTCTTCAATGTTCGCCAACTGTTCAATGTCGATCATCTCGACGCTCATCCCTGCTACCCCCGTGTTGTTTTGTGTTGTTCTTTTCGTCTTGTTCGCTATTGGGCTGGAAAACGTTTCTCGCTCTGGAAAAAGTTCGAGCCCTGAATCCGGAAGCGGACCACAGGGCTCTAGCAATCGCAGCTAGACCGTGGGCACCGCGGGCCGGTACCCACAGAAAAATCGGCGACGCCACTCAAGGATCGAGAGGCGGCGATGGAGCTGCGTATTGTCCATGTAACGAGTGTGCCACACCCGCGGACACCCGGGAGCAAAACGAAAAGTTGATCCCGTTTAGCCCCGCAATGGTGCCGTGGCCTGGGCACATGCCGTCGGTGGTGGGCGGTAAATTGAGGCGGACATGACTGTGCACGCAACCGATGCCAAGCTCGCCGCCGAGATAGACCAGCTGCTCGACGGACTCAATCCGCAACAACGCCAGGCCGTCGTACACGAGGGCTCGCCACTGCTGATCGTGGCGGGCGCGGGCTCCGGGAAGACCGCGGTGCTGACGCGTCGCGTGGCCTACCTGATCGCCGCACGCGGCGTCGGGGTCGGCCAGATCCTCGCGATTACCTTCACCAACAAAGCCGCCGCTGAGATGCGTGAACGGGTGGTGCGGCTGGTTGGGAATCGCGCCCGCGCGATGTGGGTGTCCACCTTTCATTCGACGTGCGTTCGCATCCTGCGCAACCAGGCCTCCCTGATCAAGGGCCTCAATTCCAACTTCTCGATCTACGACGCCGACGACTCGCGACGCCTGCTGCAGATGATCGGGCGCGACATGGGTTTGGACATCAAGCGGTACTCGCCGCGGCTGCTGTCCGTCGCGATCTCCAACCTGAAGAACGAACTGATCGATCCGGACCAAGCTGTGTCCAACCTCACGGACGGATCCGATGACTTGGCTCACACCGTCGCCTCGGTCTACGCCGAATACCAACGGCGGCTGCGGTCGGCCAACGCGCTGGACTTCGACGACCTGATCGGCGAGACCGTCGCGGTGCTGCAGACCTTTCCGCAGATCGCCCAGTACTACCGCCGTCGGTTCCGGCACGTCCTGGTCGACGAATACCAGGACACCAACCACGCCCAGTACGTCCTGGTGCGGGAATTGGTCGGGCGTGAGGACGCCAATTCGACCGACGACGCCGTGCCACCCGCGGAGTTATGTGTAGTCGGCGACGCGGATCAGTCGATCTACGCCTTCCGGGGCGCCACCATTCGCAATATCGAGGAGTTTGAACGCGACTACCCCGACGCCACCACCATTCTGCTGGAGCAGAATTACCGCTCGACACAGAACATTCTTTCGGCGGCCAATTCGGTGATCGCGCGCAACTCCGGGCGCCGGGAGAAGCGGCTGTGGACCGACGCCGGCGAAGGGGAGTTGATCGTCGGCTATGTCGCCGACAATGAGCACGACGAGGCCAGGTTCGTTGCTCAAGAAATTGACGCGCTCGCCGAGCAGGGCGAAATTACCTATAACGATGTAGCCGTCTTCTACCGCACCAACAATTCGTCGCGGTCGTTGGAGGAGGTGTTCATCCGCGCCGGCATCCCGTACAAGGTTGTCGGGGGAGTGCGGTTCTACGAGCGCAAGGAAATCCGCGACATCGTCGCCTACCTGCGGGTGCTGGACAACCCCGGCGATGCGGTCAGCATGCGGCGCATCCTCAACACCCCGCGCCGGGGTATCGGCGACCGCGCCGAGGCGTGTGTGGCGGTCTACGCGGAGAACACCGGCGCCAGCTTCGCCGACGCGTTGGTCGCCGCGGCCGAGGGCAAAGTCCCGATGCTCAATTCCCGTGCGGAGAAGGCGATTTCGGGATTCGTCGAGTTGCTCGACGAGCTGCGGGGCCACCTCGACGACGACCTCGGCGATCTGGTCGAGGCGGTGCTGGAACGCACCGGATACCGTCGGGAGCTGGAGTCCTCGACCGATCCGCAGGAGTTGGCCCGGCTGGACAACCTCAACGAACTCGTCAGCGTTGCACACGAATTCAGCATCGACGAGGCCTTAGAAACCGGGGGAGCCGGCCCGCTCGACGAGGCTCCTGAGGACGAAGACGTGCCCGACACCGGTGTGCTGGCGCAATTCCTGGAACGGGTGTCGCTCGTCGCCGATACCGATGAGATTCCCGAGCATGCGGCCGGCGTGGTGACGCTGATGACGTTGCACACCGCGAAGGGTCTGGAGTTCCCGGTGGTGTTCGTCACCGGCTGGGAGGACGGGATGTTCCCGCACATGCGCGCGCTCGACGACCCGACCGAACTGTCCGAGGAACGGCGGCTGGCCTATGTGGGCATCACCCGCGCCCGACAACGGTTGTATCTGAGCCGGGCGATCGTCCGCTCCTCCTGGGGGCAGCCGATGCTGAACCCGGAATCGCGTTTCCTGCAAGAGATTCCGCAAGAACTGATGGATTGGCGACGCACCGCGCCGGCCCCCTCGTACAGCGCGCCGGTGAGCGGTGCCGGACGGTTCGGCACGCCGCGGGTGGCGCCCACCCGCTCCGGGGCGGGCAAACGGCCGCTGCTGGTGCTCGAGCCCGGCGATCGCGTGACTCACGACAAGTACGGGCTGGGCCGCGTCGAGGAAGTGTCCGGCGTCGGCGAATCGGCGATGTCGCTGATCGACTTCGGCAGCTCCGGGCGGGTCAAGCTGATGCACAACCACGCTCCGGTCAGCAAGCTCTGAACCGTTTCGCCGAGCGTGCAGTCATTGCGAAAAAATGGCCGCGGTTTCGCCATCAGAGCACGTTCGCCGAAACGGACCTACTCCTGCAGCCAGCGTTTGGTCTGTGGGTGCATCGCCAATAGAACGCTGGCGATCGGCAGCACCGGGAAGGCGTGCACGATCCAGGCGACGCGGGCGCCCGCGATGAAAACGCCGCCGTAGGTCAGCACCGCGACCACGGCTCCGGTGATGACCAGGTAGCGGCCCAACGCGCGACGCTGCAGCAGCATGATCACGCCGGTGATGGTGGCGGTCGCGAACACCAGCGCCAGGAAGGCGATCGCGATGCAGAACAGGCGATCGGTCCGCCACCAGCCGGCGATCAAATCCGTAGCGACCACCGACGTGGCCCAGCCGCTGACGATGCTGACCGCGGCGGCCGCGGCGACCGTCCGGGGAGTCGGCTCATCGACCGGACGGTCCGGATGGCCACTGGGCGCTGCCGCGCGAACGGCTCCCTGATCGGGTGTAGCTTGGCGCGGCAGGTGCGTGGTCGGGTTGTCCGGGATCGAGGGCATCGGCCCGCTCGGGGCACGTCGAATGATCCGTGTTCGTGATTCGGCGGGCGGCTCAGTTGATCCGGGGTCGTTCGGCGCGGTCACCTCAACCAGCGTAATTGCCGACGAAAATTCCTCGCTTGGCCAGCCACGGGACCGGGTCGATGCGTTCGGTGCCCCCCTGGAGCACCTCGAAGTGCAGGTGTGGGCCGGTGGAATTACCCCGGTTGCCCATCGTGGCGATCTGGTCGCCGGCCAGCACGCGCTGGCCGACACTGACCAGGGTGGTGTTGATGTGGCCGTACAGCGTGACGGTGCCGTCGGCATGGAGCAGCTTGACCCACATGCCGTAGCCGGCGGTCGGGCCGGCGTCGATCACAACGCCGTCGGACACCGCCACGATCGGCGTTCCGATCGAGTTGGCCAGGTCGATGCCGGCGTGCAGCACGCCCCAGCGATAGCCGAAGTTCGAGGTGAAGATCCCGTGGGTGGGCATGACGTACAGCGGCTGCTGCAGTCGTGCCTCGCGCTGGGCGCGGTCGTTGGCGAAAGCGACGCCCTTGGCGAGCTCCTGGTTGTGCACGGCGTTGGCCGCCGGCTGGACCGCGATCACCTGGGCGCCGCGGGTCGCGTTGCCGCTCGATCCGCCGGTCAGTGCCGATGCGGTGGCGGTTAGCACCGTCTCGGCCTTGGTGGTTTCGGCTTGGCTGGTCGCGGTGTGTGCCGCGGCCGCCGCCGCGCCCGCGGCCATCGCCGAGATCAGCACGCGGCCCTTGGTCGCACTGGTCGGCTGCTTGCGGTGCTGCCCGCTGCGGCGGATACCGCTGACGTCGATGTCGGCCGAGCCGGGGTCTGCGCCGAGCTTGAGGGCGAGCTGGGCGAGGCCTTCGTTCACGGGAGCAGCGGAGGCCAGGGGGGCGGGGGCCGCCAATCGCAGTGGGGTTAGATCGTCGACCTCATCGAGGTCGTCGAGCTCGGGAGCGAGCAGCACTTGTGCTTCGTAATCGAACGTCGAGTCGTTGCTGAGGTCCAGCTCGTCGAGCTCACCGGAGTCCGCGAAGTCCAAGTCGTCGAAATCGAAGCCGTCCAACGGCAGGATCTCGGTGACTTCGTTCTGGTGGGGTTGCGCCCACTGGTCGCGATGACGGCGACCGGCTCCTGACAACGCAGGAGTACGCGCGAGACGGTGTTGGGACAAGCTGAAATGTCCTCGTATCGTGACCATAACGTTATCTGGACTTTAGGACGTTATCCGTTTACCGATCCGACTGGCAACCTCGGAGGCGGATTGTGAACTGGATCACGTTTGAGCACTCCCGGCGTGTCGTGACCTGTGCCACATGGGTGGATGCGGCGGTAGCGGCCATCTTGAGTGTGGATACAGTTCCACCGTGCGAGTTGCCGATTCCGGCACCGCCGAGCTGTAGGCCTTGCAATTAACTCGAGCGAAGACAGTGAGTTCATGGACCTTTTCGAGTATCAAGCGAAAGAACTGTTCGTAAAGCACAACGTACCTACTACGCCCGGTCGTGTAACCGACACCGCCGAGGGTGCGAAGGAAATCGCGACCGAGGTCGGCGCGCCGGTGATGGTTAAGGCGCAGGTCAAGGTCGGTGGCCGCGGCAAGGCGGGCGGCGTGAAATTCGCCGCGACACCCGACGACGCGTACGAGCACGCCAAGAACATCCTCGGCCTGGACATCAAGGGCCACATCGTGAAGAAGCTGCTGGTCGCCGAGGCCAGCGACATCGCCGAGGAGTACTACATCTCGTTCCTGCTCGACCGCGCCAACCGCACCTACCTGGCGATGTGCTCGGTCGAGGGCGGTATGGAGATCGAAGAAGTCGCCGCCACCAAGCCCGAGCGGCTGGCCAAGGTGCCGGTGGACGCCGTGACCGGTGTCGACCTGGCGACCGCCCGGTCCATCGCCGAGCGGGGACACCTGCCGGCCGAGGTGCTCGACGCCGCGGCGAACACCATCTCCAAGCTGTGGGAGCTGTTCGTCGCCGAGGACGCCACGCTGGTTGAGGTCAACCCGCTGGTGCGCACGCCCGACGACCAAATCCTCGCCCTGGACGGCAAGGTCACCCTCGACGCCAACGCCGACTTCCGCCAGCCCGGCCACGCCGAGTTCGAGGACCGCGACGCGACCGACCCGCTGGAGCTCAAGGCCAAGGAGCACGACCTCAACTACGTCAAGCTCGATGGCGCCGTCGGCATCATCGGTAACGGCGCGGGTCTGGTGATGTCGACGCTCGACGTCGTCGCCTACGCCGGGGAGAAGCACGGTGGGGTCAAGCCCGCCAACTTCCTCGACATCGGTGGTGGCGCCTCGGCCGAAGTGATGGCCGCGGGTCTCGACGTCATCCTGAACGACAAGCAGGTCAAGAGCGTGTTCGTCAACGTTTTCGGCGGCATCACGTCCTGCGACGCCGTCGCCAACGGCATCGTGACCGCGCTGAACATGCTCGGCGACGAGGCCAACAAGCCGCTCGTGGTCCGGCTCGACGGCAACAACGTCGACGAAGGCCGCCAGATTCTGGCGAAAGCCAACCATCCGCTGGTGATCCAGGCCGAGACCATGGACGCCGGTGCCGACAAAGCCGCCGAGCTGGCGAATAAGTAAGGGAGCCAAGCAATGTCGATCTTCCTGAACAGGGACTCCAAGGTCATCGTCCAGGGCATCACCGGCGGTGAGGGCACCAAGCACACCGCCCTGATGCTGAAGGCCGGCACTGCGGTGGTCGGTGGCGTCAACGCCCGTAAGGCCGGCACCACCGTGTCGCACGTCGACGCGAAAGGCAAGGACGTCGAACTTCCGGTGTTCGCCGGCGTCGCGGAGGCGATGAAGGAGACCGGCGCCAACGTGTCGGTCGTCTTCGTGCCGCCGAAGTTCGCCAAGGACGCCATCATCGAAGCCATCGACGCCGAGATTCCGCTGCTGGTGGTCATCACCGAGGGAATTCCGGTGCAGGACAGCGCATATGCGTGGGCCTACAACGTCCACAAGGGGCAGAAGACGCGGATCATCGGCCCGAACTGCCCCGGCATCATCACTCCGGGTGAGGCGCTGGCCGGCATCACCCCCGCCAACATCAGCGGCCCCGGCCCCGTCGGGCTGGTGTCGAAGTCCGGCACGCTGACCTACCAGATGATGTACGAGCTGCGCGATTTCGGCTTCTCGACGTCGATCGGTATCGGTGGAGACCCGGTGATCGGCACCACCCACATCGATGCCATCGAGGCCTTCGAGAAGGACCCCGACACCAAGGTCATCGTGATGATCGGCGAGATCGGCGGTGACGCCGAGGAGCGGGCGGCCGACTACATCAAGGCCAACGTGTCCAAGCCGGTCGTCGGCTACGTCGCGGGATTCACTGCGCCGGAAGGCAAGACGATGGGCCACGCGGGCGCGATCGTGTCCGGCTCGTCGGGCACGGCGGCCGCCAAGAAGGAAGCCTTGGAGGCCGCGGGGGTCAAGGTGGGCAAGACGCCGTCGGAGACCGCGGCGCTCGCCCGGGAGATCCTGCAGAACCTCTAGCTTCTCCGAGACTGTCCCCTACCTCCGGTGGGGCCCCGGTCAGGCCGCGATTTCAGGAGAATCCGCGGGCTGGCCGCAGTTTCGTTTTGGTCCCAGGCATCGGTTAGCCTGTCGAACTAACAGTTGCCAGGAGGTTTTGTCATGTCGGTGGATCCGCGTACTCCGGTGCTCGTCGGCGTCGGCCAGTTCACCGAGCGCATCGACGATCCCGACTATCGGGGCATGTCGGCGGTCGACCTCGCGACGGCGGCCGTGCGGGAAGCGCTTGCCGACACCGGCGCCAAAGGCGTTGCGCGGGCCGTCGACACGGTATTTGCGCTGCGGCAGTTCGAGATCTCGGGACCGATGCCGGCGACGCTCGGCAAGTCGAACAACTACCCGCGTTCGGTAATGAACCGTCTCGGCGGCGACCCGGCCCGCGTGGTCCTCGAACCCGTCGGTGGACAGGGTCCGCAGAAGCTGGTCACCGAGGCGAGCAACGCGATCGCCGCGGGCGACGCTGACGTCGTGTTGATCATGGGCTCGGAGCCCGGATCGACGGCTCGCTACTTCGCCAATCGTGATGACAAGCCCAACTTCACCGAACACATCGAGGGTCAGCTGGAGGATCGCGGCCACCAGATCTTCAGCTACATCGACGATTACACGATCCAGCACGGCTTGACCGGGGCGCCGGTTCAGTACGGGCTGATGGAGAACGCGCGTCGGGCCCGCCTCGGTCACAGCGTGGCCGACTATCGGCGCGAGATGGCCGAGTTGTTCGCCCCGATGTCGAAAGTGGCTGCCAAGAACCCGTTTTCGTCATCGCCGCTCGAGCGGTCGGTCGACGAGATCATTACCGTGACCGACGACAACCGGATGATCTGTGACCCCTACCCTCGGCTGCTCGTCGCCCGCGATCAAGTCAACCAGGGCGCCGCGGCGGTGCTGATGTCGGTGCAGGCGGCGACGCGCCTCGGTGTGGCGCAGGACAAGTGGGTTTATCTGCACGGCCACTCGGACATGATCGAGCAGGCGATGCTCGATCGCGTCGACCTCGGCGCCAGCCCGGCCGCGGTTCATGCGGCCCGAGAAGCGTTGCGGGTAGCCGGAATTGGCATCGACGACATCGCCACCTTCGACCTGTACAGCTGCTTTCCGTTCCCGGTGTTCGTCATCTGCGAAGCCCTCGGCATCGACGCCGACGATCCACGCGGCCTGACCCTGACCGGCGGATTGCCGTACTTCGGCGGTCCCGGGAACAGCTACTCGCTGCACGGTATCGCCGAGACGGTCGCGCAGATGCGGGACAGGCCGGGGGAATTCGGCCTGGTCGGTGCCAACGGCGGCATCATGAGCAAGTACTCGGTCGGTATCTACTCGACCACACCGGTGAACTGGCGCACCGACAACTGCGCGGCGCTGAAGAAGCAGATCGAGGCGCTGCCGAAGGTAGCGGTCACGAAGGAGCCCGACGGCGCGGCGACGATCGAGACGTACTCCGTGCGCTACGACTGGCCGATCTGCACGGGCATCATCGTCGGCCGGCTCGCGGCGGACGACACGCGCTTCATGGCCACCACCGACGACGAGGATCTCGTCGCGTTGATGAGCAACGACGATCCGCTCGGTGCCCAGATCTCGGTGTGGTCGACCGACAACGGGAACCGGGCTTCCCTGGGATAGCGGCTGGGCTAGAGCCCCTCGGGCCCGCTCACACCATCGACGAGAGTTTGCCCGCCAAACGTTCGACGTAGGCGGCGACCTCGTCGGCGGACTTGTCCGGAAGGCCGAACAGCACCTCGGTCACCCCGAGCTCGGACCAGTGCGCCAGCTTCTCGGGCACCGGCTTGAAGTCCAGCGCCACGATTTGTGGGGCGCCATCGCGACCGGCGGCCGCCCAGGTGTCCTGCAACAGCTTCACCGGTTCGTCGATGTTGAAGTCGCGCGGCGTGGTGATCCAGCCGTCCGCGCTGCGCGCTATCCACTTGAAGTTCTTCTCGTTGCCCGCGGCGCCTACCAGCACCGGAACGTGCGCCTGCACCGGCTTGGGCCACGCCCAGCTGGGGCCGAACTTGACGAACTCGCCGTCGTAGGAGGCTTCCTCTTGTGTCCACAGCGCGCGCATCGCTTCGAGGTACTCGCGCAGGCAGGTACGGCGGCGTCCGGCCGGCACGCCGTGGTCGGCCAGTTCGTCGGTGTTCCAACCGAATCCGACACCCAGGCTGACGCGGCCACCGGACAGGTGGTCCAGCGTGGCGATGCTTTTCGCCAGCGTGATCGGGTCGTGCTCGACGGGCAGCGCCACCGCGGTGGACAGCCGCACCCGCGACGTCACCGCGCACGCGGCACCCAGGCTCACCCACGGGTCTAGCGTGCGCATGTACCGGTCGTCCGGCAGCGACTCGTCACCTGTGGTCGGGTGCGCCGCCTCCCGCTTGACCGGGATGTGGGTGTGTTCCGGCACGTAGAACGTCTTGAAGCCGTGGTCGTCGGCAAGTTTGGCGGCGGCCGCCGGCGAGATGCCGCGGTCACTGGTGAAAAGCACTAGCCCGTAATCCATGGACAGAATTAGAACGTGTTCTACCTGTGCCGAGCAACCCGCCCCCCGCGGAGTGCCTCGAAGACGGGGTGCCGCGGCGATCCGCCCTGGTCGCGCGCGGCGGCCGGTCGCTCCGGCACGCCCGCCCGAACGTGCGCTAGCGTGGTTGATCGATCGCGCGCAACGCAGGCGCGGGCACGTCTTGGTAGTTGAGTACGGCGGGCCCTGGAAGCACAGCGTCGCACCGCAACGGCGGGGTGGCGCCTGTCGAGGTCTTGAAGGCACTGGAAGCAACAGGAGGAGTCATGACCTACTCGCCCGGGAGTCCCGGCTATCCGCAAGCGCAGCCCGGTGGCTCCTACCCGGGTGCCACCCCTTCGTTCGCGAAGACCGACGACGGCGAGAGCAAGCTGCCGCTGTACGTCAACATCGCGGTTGTCGTGCTCGGCCTGGCGGTGTACCTGCTGAACTTCGCGCCGACCTTCGTGCTCAGCTCCGACCTCGGTCCGGCTGCCGGCGGACGCGCCGGTGACGCCGGCACCGCGGTGCTCGTCGCCGTGTTGGCCGCGCTGCTCGCGGGGTTGAGCCTGCTGCCGAAGGCCAAGAACTACTCGGGAGTCGTGGCGGCCGTCGCCGTCCTGGGTGCGCTGCTGGCGATCGCCGAGGTCATCAACACCCCGTCCGGATTCGCCGTCGGCTGGGCGATGTGGCCGCTGGTTGCGGCCAGCGTGCTGCAGGCGGTCGCCGCGGCCGTCGCGCTGCTGCTGGACGCCGGCGTTATCACCGCGCCGCCGCCGCGGCCCAAGTACGACCCCTACGCGCAGCAGTACGGCCAATACGGTCAGTACGGGCAATACGGCGGTCAACAGCACGGCGGGTACTACGGTCAGCAGACCCCGCAGCAGCCCAACCCGCAGTCGGGATACGGATCGCAATACGGCGGCTACAACCCCTCGAGCCAGGCCCCGACCCAGGGTGCGATCCCGACCGGCGGCTTCGGCGCGCAGTCTCCGCAGTCCGGGCCGCAGCCCGCCGCGCAGCAGGGCCCCTCGACACCGCCCACCGGCTTCCCGAGCTTCAGCCCGCCCCCGTCGGTCGGCGGTACTGGTGCCGAGCAGCGCGGGGAGCAGTCGCCCTCTGGACCGGCCCCGTCCTAACCTCAGGTTCTCGCGCCTCGTAGGGCACGTGCGCCAAGAGTGAAGAGGGTGTCAGAAAGCGGGGAGCGGGCAGCGGGCGCTCGCCAGGCGCGCGACCTCGTCCGGGTCGCGTTCGGCCCGGCAGTGCTGGCGTTGGTCGTCATCGCCGCGGTCACGCTGCTACAGCTGTTGATCGCCAACAGCGACATGACCGGCGCGCTCGGGGCGATCGCCAGCATCTGGCTGGGTGTGCACAAGGTGCCGATTTCGATCGGCGGCCGCGAGCTCGGGGTATTGCCGCTGCTGCCGATCCTGTTCATGGTGTGGGCGACCGCGCGTACCACCGCGCGGGCCACCAGCCGCTATTCGTCCTGGCTGGTGGTCCGTTGGGTCGTCGCGTCGGCGTTGGGCGGGCCCGTGCTGATCGCGGCGATCGCGCTGGCCGTCATCCACGACGCGTCCACGGTGCTCACCGAGTTGCAGACACCCAGCGCCCTGCGCGCCTTCACCAGCGTCGTGGCGGTGCACGCCATCGGCGCCGCGATCGGAGTGGGATCCCGGGTCGGCCGGCGCGCGCTGGCGGCGGCGTCATTGCCCTTCTGGCTGGCCGATTCGTTGCGTGCCGCGGTCGCCGGTGTGCTGGCGCTGGTCGGACTCTCCGGCTTCGTGACGGCCGGATCGCTGGTTGTGCACTGGGCGACGATGCAGGATCTCTACGGGATCACCGATTCCATCTTCGGCGAGTTCAGCCTCACCGTGCTCTCGATGCTCTACGCGCCCAACGTCATCGTCGGAACCTCGGCGGTCGCGGTGGGCTCCAGTGCACATATCGGTTTTGCGACGTTCAGTTCGTTCACCGTTTTCGGCGGTGACATTCCGGCGCTGCCCGTCTTGGCTGCGGCGCCGACGCCGCCGCTGGGACCGGTGTGGGTAGCGCTGCTGATCGTCGGGGCCTCGTCGGGTGTGGCGGTCGGCCAGCAATGTGCCCGGCGTCCGCTCCCGCTGCTTCCGGCGCTGGCCAAGCTGCTGGTCGCCGCGGTGGTCGGGGCGCTGGTGATGTCGCTGCTGGCATTCGGCAGCGGCGGTCGGCTGGGCAACTTCGGCGACGTCGGGGTGGACCAGGGCGCCCTGTGGATCGGCACCTTCTTCTGGTTCGCGGTCGTCGGCTGGGTCACGGTGGTGATGACCGGCGGGATCCGGCCCATCAGATTCAGAAGGCCCCGGCGGCCCAATCAGAAACGCGCGTCCGCACCGCCGGCCGACGAAGCCGTCGACGAGCCGGCGGACTTCGTGGGTCTATTCGACGAGCCGGATGAGGAGCCGACCGACGAGGCCGCCGCTCACGAGATGGTTGACGACGACGGGTCGCCGCCCGAGCAGCGCGAGCCCCCGCCCGAGCAGCGCGAGCCCCCGCCCGGCTAACCTCCCACCCCGCCGCATCTGGTCGAGTCTGCGCTCAGCGCGCATGACACGCCGGCGATTTAGCGCTGGGCGCAGGGTCGACGCGGCGTCGTCGTTAGTAGGCTCGCGATGTGGTCGAACCGCTCCGCGTGCCCCCGAGTGCGCCGGCGCGACTCGTGGTGCTGGCGTCGGGCACCGGATCGCTTCTGAATTCCCTGCTGGCCGCCGCCGTCGATGACTACCCGGCCCGGGTGGTCGCGGTCGGCGTGGATCGCGACTGCCGGGCCACCGAGATCGCCGCGGCCGCTTCGGTGCCGACCTTCACCGTCCGCCTCGGTGACCACCCCAATCGCGATGCCTGGGACGCTGCGATCACCGAGGCCACCGCCGCGCACTCGCCCGATCTGATCGTGTCGGCCGGCTTCATGAAAATCCTTGGACCGCAATTCCTTTCACGATTCGTCGGCCGCACACTGAACACGCATCCGGCGCTGTTGCCGGCATTCGCGGGAGCGCATGCCGTTCCCGAAGCGCTGGATTACGGTGTGAAGGTCACGGGCTGTACGGTGCACCTGGTAGACGCCGGCATGGACACCGGGCCGATATTGGCGCAGGAGCCCATTCCGGTACTCGACGGCGACACCGAAGAGACGTTGCACGAACGCATCAAAGTCATCGAACGGAGACTGCTGGTGGACGTGGTGGCCGCGATCGCGACCCGCGGCGTGACCTGGACCGGACGAAAGGCGACCCTGGGATGAGCGCAGCATGAGCACCGACGAGTCGAGAAGAGCGATTCGCCGCGCGTTGATCAGCGTCTACGACAAGACCGGCCTCATCGAACTCGCTCAGGGCCTGAGCGAGGCCGGCGTCGAGATCGTCTCGACCGGATCGACCGCGAAAACCATTGCAGATAACGGGATTCCGGTGACACCGGTGGAGGAGCTGACCGGCTTTCCCGAGGTGCTCGACGGTCGGGTAAAGACACTGCACCCGCGCGTGCACGCCGGACTGCTGGCCGACCTGCGCAAGCCCGAACACGCCGCGGCGCTCGAGGAGCTCGGGATCGCCGCCTTCGAGTTGGTCGTCGTCAACCTCTATCCGTTCAGCCAGACCGTCGACTCCGGCGCGGGCCTCGACGAATGCGTTGAGCAGATCGACATCGGCGGGCCGTCGATGGTCCGGGCGGCCGCGAAGAACCATCCGAGTGTGGCGGTGGTCGTCGACCCGCTCGGCTACGACGGGGTGCTCGCGGCGACGCGCAACGGCGGATTCACTCTCGCCGAGCGCAAGAAGCTGGCGTCGTTGGCATTTGCGCACACCGCCGAGTACGACATCGCCGTGGCGAGCTGGATGGAGTCGACGCTGGCGCCCGAGCATCCGGAGACCACCTTCCCGCGGTGGTTCGGCCACAGCTGGCGCCGCTCGGCGATGCTGCGCTACGGCGAGAACCCCCATCAGCAGGCCGCGCTCTACGTCGACCCGGCGGCGTGGCCGGGTCTTGCGCAGGCCGAGCAGCTGCACGGAAAAGAGATGTCCTACAACAACTTCACCGATGCGGACGCGGCCTGGCGGGCGGCCTTCGACCACGAAGAGACCTGTGTGGCAATCATCAAACACGCCAACCCGTGTGGGATCGCCATCTCGTCGGTGTCGGTCGCCGACGCACATCGCAAGGCCCACGAGTGCGATCCGCTGAGCGCCTTCGGGGGCGTCATCGCCACCAATACCGAAGTGAGCGTTGAGATGGCGGAGTACGTCAGCACCATCTTCACCGAGGTGATCGTCGCCCCGGCCTACGCGCCCGATGCCCTCGATGTACTGACGCGCAAGAAGAACATCCGGGTGCTGGCGGCCTCCGAGCCGCTGGCCGGTGGCTCCGAGCTGAAACCGATCAGCGGCGGACTGCTGATGCAACAGCGCGATCAGCTCGACGCGCACGGCGACAACCCGGCCAACTGGACGCTGGCGGCCGGATCGCCGGCGGACCCGGCGACGTTGAGCGACCTGGTGTTTGCGTGGCGCACCTGTCGCGCGGTGAAGTCGAACGCGATCGTGATCGCCTCCGACGGCGCCACCGTCGGCGTCGGTATGGGTCAGGTCAACAGGGTCGACGCGGCGCGGCTGGCCGTTGAAAGAGGGAATGCACGCGGTGCAGACCGAGTCGGTGGTGCGGTCGCGGCCTCCGACGCGTTCTTCCCCTTCCCGGACGGACTGGAAACGCTGGCGCGCGCCGGCGTCAAGGCGATCGTGCACCCCGGAGGCTCGGTACGTGACGACGAAGTGACCGCCGCGGCCGCCGCGGCCGGGGTCACCCTGTACCTCACCGGGGCGCGTCACTTCGCTCACTGACAGCACTAAACCCGGTGCGCATGACGCACATTAGGGACGCGACGTAGCGTGGAGTGGTGACATCACCGAGCAACTTGCCCCGAACCGTCGGCGAGCTACGTGCCGCCGGCCATCGTGAGCGGGGAGTCAAGCAGGAAATCCGCGAGAATCTACTGACCGCTTTGGCCGAGGGTGACGACATCTGGCCGGGCATTCTGGGATTCGAGGACACCGTATTGCCCCAGCTGGAGCGGGCGTTGATCGCGGGTCACGACTTCGTTCTGCTCGGCGAGCGCGGCCAGGGCAAAACTCGATTGCTGCGCGCGCTGACCGGGCTGCTCGACGAATGGACGCCGGTGATCGGGGGCGCGGAGCTCGGTGAGCACCCCTACACCCCGATCACGCCGGAGTCGATCCGCCGGGCCGCCACCCTCGGCGACGACTTGCCGGTCGAGTGGCGACACCGCAGCGAGCGCTACACCGAGAAGCTGGCCACCCCCGACACCAGCGTCGCCGACCTGGTCGGTGACATCGACCCGATCAAGGTGGCCGAGGGTCGCAGCCTCGGGGACCCGGAAACCATCGCCTACGGGCTGATCCCGCGTGCGCACCGCGGCATCGTCGCGGTCAACGAACTGCCCGACCTCGCCGAGCGCATTCAGGTGTCGATGCTCAACGTGATGGAGGAACGCGACATCCAGGTCCGCGGCTACACGCTGCGCCTGCCGCTGGACGTGTTGGTGGTCGCCAGCGCCAACCCCGAGGACTACACCAACCGCGGTCGCATCATCACCCCGCTCAAAGACCGGTTCGGCGCCGAGATCCGTACCCACTACCCGCTGGAGCTGGACGCCGAGGTCGGCGTCATCGTTCAGGAAGCACACCTGAGCGCACAGGTGCCCGATTATCTGACGCAGGTGATCGCGCGGTTCGCCCGCTACCTGCGGGAGTCCAACTCGGTGGACCAGCGATCCGGCGTCTCGGCGCGATTCGCCATCGCCGCGGCGGAAACCGTCGCGGCATCGGCCCGCCACCGTGGCGCCATGCTCGGTGAGACCGACCCGGTGGCACGGGTTGTCGACCTGGGCACGGTGATCGACGTGCTGCGCGGCAAGCTGGAATTCGAATCCGGTGAGGAAGGCCGCGAACAGGCGGTGCTCGAGCACCTGTTGCGTCGTGCGACCGCCGACACCGCGTCGCGCGCGCTCGGCGGCATCGACGTCGGCCCGTTGGTCGCCGCGGTGGAAGCCGGTTCCGCGGTGACCACCGGCGAGCGCATCTCCGCCAAGGACGTGCTGGCCGCCGTTCCGGGCCTGCCCGTCGTGGAAGAGATCGCCGACCGGCTGAATGCGGAATCCGAGGGCGAACGGGCCGCGGCATTGGAACTGGCGCTCGAAGCGTTATATCTGGCCAAGAGAATCGACAAGGTATCCGGGGAGGGCCAAACCGTTTATGGCTAAGCCTATTTCGCCAGGGCACTCCTCCCGTTACTCGGCGTACACCGGCGGGCCGGACCCGTTGGCGCCGCCGGTGGATCTGCGCGAGGCGCTCGAGCAGATCGGGCAGGACGTCATGGGCGGGACCTCCCCGCGCCGGGCGCTGTCCGAGCTGCTCCGCCGTGGTACCGAGAACATGCGCGGCGCCGACCGGTTGGCGGCAGAAGCGAATCGGCGCCGACGGGACCTGTTGCGCCGCAACAACTTAGACGGAACACTGCAAGATATCAAAAAACTGCTCGACGAGGCGGTGCTGGCCGAGCGTAAGGAATTGGCCCGCGCGCTCGACGACGACGCCCGCTTCGGCGAGCTGCAGCTCGACGCCCTGCCGTCTTCGCCGGCCAAGGCGGTCCAGGAACTGTCCGAGTACAACTGGCGCAGTTCTGAGGCTCGCGAAAAGTACGACCAGATCAAGGATCTGCTGGGCCGCGAGATGCTGGATCAGCGCTTCGCGGGCATGAAGGAGGCGCTGGCGGGTGCCACCGACGAGGATCGCCAGCGCGTCAACGACATGCTGGACGACCTCAACGACCTGCTGGACAAGCACAACCGCGGCGAAGACAGCCAGCAGGACTTCGACGACTTCATGGACAAGCATGGGGAGTTCTTCCCGGAGAACCCGCGCAACATCGACGAGCTGATGGACTCGCTGGCCAAGCGGGCCGCCGCGGCGCAACGGTTCCGTAACAGCCTCAGCCCCGACCAGCGCGCCGAGCTGGATGCGTTGGCGCAGCAGGCATTTGGCTCTCCGTCGCTGATGAACGCGTTGAACCGCCTCGACGCGAACCTGCAGGCCGCCCGGCCGGGCGAGGACTGGATGGGTTCGGAGCAGTTCTCCGGCGACAACCCGTTCGGCATGGGCGAAGGCGCCCAGGCTCTGGCCGACGTCGCCGAGCTGGAGCAGCTGGCCGACCAGCTTTCGCAGAGCTATCCCGGCGCCACGATGGACGACGTCGATCTGGACGCGCTGGCGCGCCAGCTCGGCGATCAGGCCGCGATCGACGCGCGGACGCTGTCGGAGCTGGAACGGGCGCTGGTCAATCAGGGCTTTTTGGACCGTGGCTCCGACGGCCAGTGGCGGTTGTCGCCCAAGGCCATGCGCAGGCTCGGTGAGACCGCGTTACGCGATGTGGCACAACAGCTTTCGAGCCGTCGAGGCGACCGTGAGCTGCGGCGCGCCGGGGCGGCTGGCGAGCTGACCGGCGCGACCCGGCCGTGGCAGTTCGGTGACACCGAGCCGTGGAACATTCCCCGCACGCTGACCAACGCGGTGCTGCGGCAGGCCGGGACCGCGACGCTGGACAGCGCGAACCCGGTGCTGAAGATCACCGTCGACGACGTCGAGGTGTCCGAGACCGAGACGCGCACCCAGGCCGCGGTGGCGCTGCTGGTCGACACCTCGTTTTCGATGGTGATGGAGAATCGCTGGTTGCCGATGAAGCAGACGGCGCTCGCGCTCAACCACCTGGTGACTACCCGGTTTCGCTCGGATGCCTTGCAGATCATCGCCTTTGGCCGATACGCCCGAACCGTGACGGCCGCCGAGCTCACCGGCCTGGAGGGGGTCTACGAGCAGGGCACCAACCTGCATCACGCGTTGGCGCTGGCGGGCCGTCATCTGCGGCGCCATCCCAATGCGCAACCCGTGGTGCTGGTGGTGACCGACGGCGAGCCGACCGCACACCTCGAGGATGTCGACGGCGACGGGTCGTCGGTGTTTTTTGACTACCCGCCACACCCGCGGACCATCGCGCACACCGTGCGCGGCTTCGACGACATGGCGCGGTTGGGCGCGCAGATCACCATCTTCCGGCTGGGCAGTGACCCCGGTCTGGCGCGATTCATCGACCAGGTCGCGCGACGGGTCGAGGGACGCGTCGTGGTGCCCGATCTCGACGGCCTGGGTGCCGCGGTGGTCGGCGATTATCTACGGGCTCGGCGCCGCCGCTAGCGCGGTTGTCGCGCGGGCGGTGTGCCAGCCCGCCGTGGCGGTCAGCGAGAATTCGCTCAACGCGCTCGAAATGTGCTCTCTGAGATCGTCGTTCGAGTTGTGGCGGCCCAGCTCATAGGCGAGGAACGAGACGAACACCTGTCCATGCACTCGCCCCGACAACAACGCCAGCGCGCCGTTCGTTTTGTACATCGTTGCGGCGGTGACGCCCGGGTACACCGACTTCATCGCGAAGTAGTCGGCGTCGGTGCCGTCCGGCCGGTTGGCCGCCGGGTTGATCGCGCCGAGGTTGGACGACACGACCGTGGTGGCGCCGCCGGTGACCACGCTGATCAGCCGCCGGAAGACGGGCTTTGGTATCAGGGGGATCAGCGGCAGCAACGCCCAGCGCTCGTCGGGCAGCTCCTGACTGCGGATCAGCGATTGCTTGATCGCGGCGCGGATCTCGCCCAGACCCGTCGCCGCGGTCGCCGGTCTGACCGTGACGTCGACGTTGATCACCGCGTTGGCCCGCGTATCGCCCACAGCGCGCTCGTTGAGCGGCATCCCGACGTTGACCGAGCCGTCCGCCGCGACCCGGCCCACGCGCTGGGCGAGATAGGTGGCCAAGCCGGCGAGGAGCGCGTTGCTGGTTCCGCCGAGCGCCTTTGCGCGGGCGTCCCACTCGTCGGCGTCGAAGAAGAGCATCGCCATGGGCAACGAGATGCTTTGGTCCCCTCCGCTGGGCGGAGCGGGACGCTTTTTGGATGACGGGGCCGGCGATCCGTCGCCGGCTTGCCGGGCCATCCGCACGGCGGCGACGACGGCACGGCCCATATCCGCTGTATCGCAAGCGGTTTGGCGTGCATCCTGGCGCAGCGCCTGCCACCGTCGCCGCGACGCCGCGGCCGGCCAGGTGATCGCGTCGTCGCGCCCGGATGCCGCGTTGGCCAACGCCTCGCAGAGCCCGACGCCGTCGGTGAGGCAGTGTGTGACAACGAAACTCACTACCGCACCACCGTCGGTCAGCGGCAGCATGGCCAGGTGCCAGCCGGGTCCGTGTTCGGCGTCGGGCCGGTAGCTCGCCTGCGTCTCGAGCCACGCGTCGATCTCGTCACGCGGCCGGGCGGTGGTGGCGATCTCGAGGCTGGGACGGTCGCCCGGCGACACCCAGCGGTGCCGGCCGAACGGCAAGGGCGACCGTTCGATCCGGCGCGACAGCCGACCCCGGCCTAGATGCTGGTGGAAGCGCCGCAGCCCGTCGACGTCGATGGCGTGGTCGTACACCCAGATACACTGCAACACACTGGTGGTCGCGGTGGCCCGCTCGCCGAGAAAGAGCGTCTGGTCGGCCAAGTCCAGCACATTGCTCATATTCTAAGCCGCCTCGCCGTCGTCTTCCGTCGGCGAAAGGGCATACAGGCCATCCGAATTAACTTCAGCCGCAACGATGCTCGACTGCTCAAGGGCCTTGCCCGCGATGCGGGCGAAAATCCGATTCAAGGTCGCGATGTACTGATGCACCGACTCCCTGGCTATCTCGTTGTCCGGGAACGACATCGTGACCGTAGTTCGCTCGGCGTGCCGGTTGATCCAGACGTTGATTCCGCCATGGGACAGGCTGTCGCCGTAGGTACCAAAGTTGGTCTCCGCCCACAACCCGGCCAGAGGAATCTTACGAAAGTCGAGGAAGGACAGCATCATCGGCAGCTGCGACGGCAGCTTGATGCCCAGTTCATCCGGTGTCGCGAGCTCCAAGACCCGCTCGACCGGCACATGAGCAAGATCTTTGGCAGCATCGAACGACTTCTGGGCGGCCCGGGCCGCCTCGGGGAACGAGCCGCCGGCGGTCGGCACGACGATCGGAACCATGCTTGCGAACCACCCCACCGTCATCGTGTCGATGCCCTGTGTCCGGGTGTCCCTTGCGGTGAACCCGCGATGAATCTCGTTGCCGGTCAAGATATATTCGGCCAACGCGGTACACGCCAGAACGCCGCCGAGGAACCGGGCGCCGGCCGCGATGCAGGCGACATCGAACGCCTCCGTTCCAGCGGCATCCAGCAATTCGACGGTCACCAAGTCGCCGGCGGTGCTGGCCCAGGTGTCGCCCAGCGGCAGCGGGAAACTCGGCCAGTTACCATCGGCGTCGCGTGCGAACGTGATCCAGTCCTTGATCTCCGGCGACTCCAGGGTCAGGTCCGCAACCTTCTCGCGCTGCCGCGTGGTGTAGTCGCGGTAGCTTCTGAGCTGGGGAGGCGTCGCGGGCTGGTGCGCCGCGCCCTGCGACATTTCAAGGTAGGTCAGGTGGATGTCGAAGAAGATGACCCCGGCGGACAGGCCGTCGATGTGCAGATGGTCGACGCTGGCATAGAAGGTGAAGTAGTCGGTGTGCTGGACAATGCCGAAGTTGAAGCAACCCCATTCGAGCGTTCCGCGGGTCGCCGTCAGGACATGGGTGCGCACCTGGTCGGGGGTCATATGTCCCCACGACACGGGCACCAAATCGATGGCTTCCGGGTCCTCGATGGGGCGGCGCACGATCACGCCGTCGTCGAATTCGAACCAGTTGTGGTAGGTGTCGTGCCGACGGACGTGGGAGTTGACCGCCGTCGTCATGACCGCAATGTCGCACGTACCCGCGATGTCCCACGCCACGACCATCAGCCGGGGTAGCTGTCTGTCCATGGCCTTGCCGTGGAACGCGGCCCAGAGGTGTTGGGCCTGCTGGTAACTCGGCCCAAGACCGCTTCGCGGGGCGGTGCGGGCCGCCTCATGCGCAGTCGGTACGGCGGTCCACATAGTCAGCGGACCATGCGGCGGTTGCCATTCGTTGATGTTCCCCAGTGCGACCATTTTTCAGCCTCGCTGTGCGTAATGCCGACATTTCGTGGACGGCACGGGAGGGGCGGAAATGCGGTTGGCACAGCGTTTTTCGCCCAGCCTTAATACACCCTTCGCGCTGGAATTCTTGCGACGCGCTTCCCCGATATGTCGGGGCCCAACCCTGTGGCGTCGCTTGCACCCCCTGAGCCGCTGTTCTGGACGCTAGTCGACGGGCGTCACGTTTTCGTGGTTTTGCGAAGATACGCAATCCCACGCATTTTCAGAACGGTGCCAGTAGCCTTAACGCCCCAGCCGGTCCAGCGGTGGGCATACGCGCACTCGCGGACGTAGCTGGGTGCGCTGTGGCCGACCGGTATGCGTGCGTTGATTTACCCGTGGGGTCGGCGGGCTTTGCGCTTAATGCCCACACCGCCCCATAGCGAGAAGCCGTGGATATTCACCTTCGGCGCGCCCGGCGTCCCTTGGCCGACGATATCGCGGTCGAAGCCGCCCATTACCCCGCGGCCGTGGATCTCGACATTGACCTCCGGCGGCAACAGGATGTTCTGCGCACCCATGATCGAGACCACGTGGATATCGACCTCGGTCGACGTGAAGTCGGCGTAGCGCAGATCAACCACCCCGCTGCCCCACAGCGTGAACGTGGTCAACTTCTTCGGGACGTTCCAGCGCCCGCGCCGCTCGAATCCACTCAGCAGGGCGAGCAGCAGGGTGGAGGGCGCCGGATTCTGCTTTCCGCCGCGGCGTGGGCTTATCGGTGCGCCCGGTAGATCCTCCCGGAGCTGATCCAATTCTTCGTAGGTCGTCGCCGCATATGCCCTGGTCAGACGCTCTTCGTAGTCCTTGAGCTGCAGGCGACCCTGCTCGGCCGCATAGGCGAGTAATTGCGCAATTTGTATGCGATCGGTATCGGCCGCACGCGAGAATTCCTCGCGCCCGTCCTTCGCATCGTGCTGCGCTGAATCGCTCATCATCCACGAGCGTACGACGTCCATCTATTGCTGCAAGAGGGTTGGCTAAATCGCAACCATCCTCCTGGGCATGCCTAATTGCGGTCGGCGTCGTCGGTGGCGGCTGGCGGGGCCCAACTGGGTGGACGTTTCTGCAGGAATGCGAGCATGCCTTCGCGGGCTTCGTCGGAGACGAACAGCCGGGCGGACTCCTCGGTGAGCCGCTGCGCGTCGCGGTCGAATCCTTCGAGCACCGCGGCCGTCGTGAGCGCCTTTGACGCGGCCAGGCCCTGGGGTGATCCGCGGCCGATATCGGCGACGAGTTCGGCCACCGCGGCCTCGACATCGTCGGCTGCGATAGTGACCAGTCCGATCTCCGCCGCCGCGGCGGCATCGAAAGTCTGGCCGGTGAGGTAGTAACGCGCGGCCGCCCGCGGGGACAGCTTCGGCAGCAGCGTCAGCGAGATGATCGACGGGGCCACACCGATGCGCGCCTCGGTCAGCGCGAAGGTACTGCGCGGTCCCGCCACGGCGATGTCGCAGGCACCGACCAAACCGAATCCACCCGCACGCACATGACCGTCGACCGCGGCGATGACCGGCAGCGGCGAGGAGACGATGGCGCGCAGTAATGCGGTCATCTCCTTGGCGCGCGCCGCGGCCATGTCGAACGGGTTGCCGGCACCCGCCTCGCCGAGGTCCGCGCCGGCGCAGAACGTGCCGCCGGTGTGCCCGAGCACCACCACCCGCACCGCCGGATCCGCTGCCGCGTCGCGCAGGCCCTGGTGCAATTGGCTGACCAGAGTGGTCGATAGCGCGTTGCGGTTGTGCGGTGAGTTCAGCGTCAGCCGAGCCAACGGTCCCGCGACGGCGTATTCGACGAGGGTGTCCATCAGTAGCTTCGGGGCAGGCCCAGGGAGGTCTGCGCGACGAAGTTCAACACCATCTCGCGGCTGACCGGCGCGATCCGCCCCAGCCGGGCCGAGGTGAGCATCGCGGCGACGCCGTACTCCTTGGTCAGACCGTTGCCGCCCATCGACTGCACGGCCTGATCCACCGAACGGGTAGCAGCCTCGGCCGCAGCGTATTTCGCCATGTTGGCGGCCTCGGCCGCACCGAAGTCGTCACCGGCGTCGTAGAGCGTCGCGGCCTTCTGCATCATCAGTTTGGCGAGCTGGACCTCAATGTGGCACTGCGCCAACGGGTGTGACAGACCCTGGTGCGCGCCGATCGGGGTTCCCCACACCTGGCGGGTCTTGACGTAGTCGGAAGCCTTCTCCAGCGCGAAGCGGCCCATGCCCACCGAGCTCGCCGCGCCCATGATCCGCTCGGGGTTCAGGCCCGCGAAAAGCTGTGCGATCGCGGCGTCTTCGGCCCCGACGAGTGCATCGGCGGGCAGCCTGACGTCGTCCAGGAAGACCTGAAATTGGCGCTCGGGGCTGATCAGCTCCATCTCGATCGGGGTGTAGCTGAAGCCGGGTGCGTCGGTAGGCACCACGAACAACGCCGGACGTAGCTTGCCGGTCTTGGCTTCCTCGGAGCGTGCCACCACCAGCACGGCCTGCGCCTGATCGACGCCGGAGATGTAGACCTTCTGGCCCTTGAGAATCCAGTCGCCGCCGTCGCGGCGCGCGGTGGTGGTGATCTTGTGCGAGTTCGACCCGGCGTCGGGCTCGGTGATCGCGAACGCCATCGTCAGCGTGCCGTCGGCAATGGACGGAATCCAGCGTTTCTTCTGCTCTTCCGTCCCGAACTTGCTGATGATGGTGCCGTTGATCGCCGGCGAGACCACCATCAGCAGCAGTGCGCTGCCCGCGGCGGCCATTTCCTCCATGACCAATGACAGCTCGTACATTCCGGCGCCGCCGCCACCGTACTCCTCTGGCAGGTTCACGCCGAGGAAGCCGAGTTTGCCTGCTTCGGACCACAATTCATCGGTGTGCTCGTGTGCGCGCGCCTTTTTCAGGTAGTACTCGCTGCCGTAGTTGGACGCCCAGGCGGCCACCGACTTGCGCAGCGCCTGGCGCTCCTCGCTTTCGATGAAGCTGGTATCCGTCATTTACGAATCTCCTTTTGCTTGGCCATTTTCTGGCAGGGTGTCGCCGGGCGCTTCAACTATTGCCAGGACGGCGCCGACTTCGACTTGCTGGCCGGTCGTGACGTTGAGCGAGCTGAGTACGCCGTCGGACGGCGCGGTAATGGTGTGCTCCATCTTCATCGCTTCCAGCCAGATCAGCGGCTGGCCGGTCGTGACGCTGTCACCCACCTGTGCACCGAGCCGGATGACGTTGCCGGGCATGGGTGCCACCAGCGATCCCTTGGCGACCGACGATCCCGGCTCGGGGAACCGGGGTACCGCGTTGAGATGAACCGGCCCGCGCGCCGAGTCGACGTAGACGTCGTGGCCGTAGCGCGCAACCACGAAGCGGCACGCCACGCCGCTGGCGTCGGCCAGCACCACCTCGTCGGGTGCCGACGAGACCAGGTGCACCGCCTCGTCTCCGGCAAGCACCAATCCGGGTCTGGTGAACCGGTATTCGATCCGGTGCTCGTTGTCCTCGTCGTCTGTGTACGTCTTGACCTGATAGCCCGAGGTGAGGTTGCGCCAGCCACTGGGCAGCGAGCCGAACACCGCGGCGCATGCGCGATTGTGCGCGGCGTCGGCCAGTGCCGCGGCGATTGCCGACAAACGCACCACGCCTTCGTCGCTCAGCGGTGCCGACAGCTGCGCCAAGCCGTGCCTGTCGAAAAATGCGGTGTCGGTCGCACCGTCGAGGAACGCCTGATGCCGCAAGACGTTCACCAACAGCTCGCGGTTGGTGCGCAGCCCGTGCAGTCGTGTCCGGGCCAACGTGTCGGCCAGCACCAGCGCTGCTTGCCGGCGGGTCGGCGCATACGAGATGACCTTCGCCAGCATCGGGTCGTAGTGGATCGACACCACCGATCCGTCGACGATGCCGGAGTCCAGCCGGATTCCGGTGCGCTGCCCCAGCGAGGCGAATTGCGCCCGGGTACCGGGCACGTCGAAGGTGTGCACCAGGCCGGCTTGCGGCTGCCAGCCGCGCGCGGGATCTTCGGCATACAGCCGCGCTTCGATCGAATGACCGTGGGCGGCAGGGGGTTCGACATCGAGGCGGTCGCCGTCGGCCACCGCGAGCTGCAGTTCGACGAGGTCGAGCCCGGTGGTCTCTTCGGTGACCGGGTGCTCGACCTGCAGCCTGGTGTTCATCTCCAGGAAGAAGAACTCACCGTCTTGAGAGTCTGGGTCGGCGAGGAACTCCACCGTCCCCGCCCCGGCGTAGCCGATGGCGCTGGCGGCCAGCCGGGCGGCGTCGAAAAGCTTGGCGCGCATGCCCGGAATGCGTTCCACCAACGGCGACGGGGCCTCTTCGATGATCTTCTGGTGACGTCGCTGAATCGAGCATTCCCGCTCTCCGAGCGCCCACACCGTGCCGTGATTATCGGCGAGGATCTGAACCTCCACATGACGGCCGGTCGGCAGGTAGCGCTCGCAGAATACGGTCGGATCGCCGAAGGCGGACTGCGCTTCGCGCTGGGCCGCGGCGACTTCGCCTGCCAGAGCGGACAACTCGCGGACCACCCGCATGCCGCGGCCGCCGCCTCCCGCAGAAGCCTTGACCAGCACCGGCAACTGCGCCTGCGTGACCGAATCGGGGTCGAGTTCGTCGAGCACGGGCACCCCGGCCGCCGACATCAGCTTCTTGGACTCGATCTTGGAGCCCATCGCCCGCACCGCGTCCACCGGCGGCCCGACCCAGATCAGGCCCGCGTCCGCGACAGCGGCCGCGAAGTCGGCGTTCTCCGAAAGGAACCCGTAGCCGGGATGTATGGCGTCCGCACCCGCGGCCCGGGCGGCGGCGATGATGGCCTCGGCATTCAAGTAGTCATTGGTCTTCGCCAGCCGCACCCGGGCGTCGGCCTCGGCGACGTGCGGCGCCTCGGCGTCCGGTTCGGTGTAGACCGCTACGGTGCCCAGGCCGAGTCGCCGGCAGGTGGCGAAGACCCGGCGGGCGATCTCGGCGCGGTTGGCAACGAGTACCCGAGTGATTCCCATGCGGCTCACATCCGGAAGACGCCGAAGTTCGACGTCCCCTTGATCGGGCCATTCGCGATGGCGGACAGACACATTCCCAGGACCGTGCGGGTATCGCGGGGATCGATGACCCCGTCGTCGTAGAGCATCCCGGACAAGACCATCGGCAGCGACTCGGCCTCGATCTGGCCCTCGACGGCGGCCCGCATCGCGGCGTCAGCGTCCTCGTCGACCTGCTGGCCGCGGGCTTCGGCGGCCGCGCGGGCCACGATCGACAGCACGCCGGCCAGCTGGACACCGCCCATCACCGCGGATTTGGCGCTGGGCCAGGCGAACAGGAAGCGGGGGTCATACGCCCGCCCGCACATGCCGTAGTGGCCCGCGCCGTAGGACGCGCCGATCAGCAGCGAGATGTGCGGGACGGTCGAGTTGGACACGGCGTTGATCATCATCGACCCGTGTTTGATCATGCCGCCCTCTTCGTAGTCCTTGCCGACCATGTATCCGGTGGTGTTGTGCAAGAACAACAGTGGTGTGTCATAGCGGTTGGCCAGCTGAATGAATTGGGTGGCCTTCTGCGATTCCTCGCTGAACAGCACACCGCGATGGTTGGCCAGAATCCCGATCGGGTAGCCGCACAGCGTCGCCCAGCCGGTCACCAGCGACGAGCCGTACATCGGCTTGAACTCGTCGAATTCGGAGCCGTCGACGATGCGCGCAATCACGTCGCGCGGGTCGAACGGGATGCGCAGATCCGCCGACACGATGCCGATCAGCTCCTCGGCGTCGAACAGCGGCTCGGTCACGGGCCGCGGCACCGGCCCGAGCTTGCGCCAGTTCAGCCGGGCCACCACACGGCGACCGATGCGGATCGCGTCGAGTTCGTCGACGGCGAAGTAGTCGGCCAGACCCGAAGTGCGGGCGTGCATTTCGGCGCCGCCGAGGGACTCGTCGTCGGACTCTTCGCCGGTGGCCATCTTCACCAGCGGAGGACCGGCCAGGAACACCTTCGAGCGTTCCTTGATCATCACGACGTGATCGGACATGCCGGGGATGTAGGCACCGCCGGCGGTGGAGTTCCCGAAGACGAGCGCGATGGTCGGAATGCCGGCCGCCGAGAGCCGGGTCAGATCGCGGAACATCTGCCCGCCGGGGACGAAGATCTCTTTTTGGGTGGGCAGGTCCGCGCCGCCGGACTCGACCAGCGAGATCACCGGCAGCCGGTTCTCCCGCGCAATCTGGTTGGCCCGCAGGATCTTCTTCAGCGTCCAGGGGTTGCTGGTGCCGCCCTTGACGGTCGGGTCGTTGGCGACGATCAGGCACTCCACGCCCTCGACGGCGCCGATGCCCACCACCGCGCTCGCCCCGAGGGTGAAGGAACTGCCGTAGGCGGCCAGCGGGCTCAGCTCCAGGAACGGCGAATCCGGGTCCAGCAGTAGTTCGATGCGTTCGCGGGCGGTGAACTTGCCGCGGGCGTGGTGGCGCTCGGTGTACTTTTCTCCGCCACCGGCCAACGCCTTGCCGTGCTCGACGTCGATCTCGGCGAGCTTGGCGATCATGGTTTCGGCCGCGTCGGCGTAGGTGGACGCCTTGGGGTCGAGGGTGGACTGCAGCACGGTCATGACCACCGCCGACGATGCAGAGCGGAGCGATGAGAAGAAGGCGGTGCAATCATGATTGGAATCCAAGCAGTTTGGCGGACAGTGCGGTCAGGATTTCGGTGGTACCGCCGCCAATGCCCAGGATTCGCATGTCCCGATATTGGCGTTCGACTTCGGATTCGGCCATGTAGCCCATCCCGCCGAACAGCTGAACGGC
Source organism: Mycobacterium sp. 050128 (assembly GCF_036409155.1). Classification (NCBI taxonomy): domain Bacteria; kingdom Bacillati; phylum Actinomycetota; class Actinomycetes; order Mycobacteriales; family Mycobacteriaceae; genus Mycobacterium; species Mycobacterium sp. 050128. Next base: position 2,632,328 of record NZ_JAZGLW010000001.1, read on the forward strand.
TTGGTTGGCCACCCATTCGCCGGCCTCGACGGCCGTGTTCTTGGCGAAGCACACCTGCGGGATCAGGTTCGTCTCGCCGGCGAGCTGGCGTTCCACCACATTGCGCGAATAGACGCGGGCGACGTCGATGCGCCGGGCCATCTCGGCCAGGGTGTTCTGCACCGACTGGCGCGAAATCAGTGGGCGACCGAAGGTCTCGCGGTCACGGCACCACTGCACGGTGATGTCCAGGCACCGCTGCGCACTCGAATACGCTTGTGCGGCAAGGCCGATCCGCTCGGAGACGAACGCCTGCGCGATCTGGGCGAAGCCGCTGTTCTCGGCGCCGACCAGGTTGGCGACGGGCACCCGGGCGTCGACGTAGGACAGCTCGGCGGTGTCAGACGACCGCCAGCCCATCTTGTCCAGCTTGCGGCTCACCTCGAAGCCCGGTGTGCCCTTCTCGACAACCAGCAGCGAAACCCCCGCTGCGCCAGGTCCTCCGGTGCGCACCGCCGTGACGACATAGTCGGCGCGCACCCCGGAGGTGATGTAGGTCTTGGCGCCGTTGACCACGTAGTGGTCGCCGTCACGGACCGCGCTGGTGCGCAAATGCCCGACGTCCGAACCGCCGCCGGGTTCGGTGATGGCCAGCGATCCGATCTTCTCGCCGGCCAACGTCGGCCGGACGAACTCCTCGATCAGCCGCTGATCACCCGAGGCGATCATGTGCGGCACCGCGATGCCACAGGTGAACAGCGAGGCGAAGACGCCGCCCGGGCCGCCGGCCTGGTGGAACTCCTCGCAGATCAGCACCGCGTCGGCGCCGTCGCCGCCACCGCCGCCGACCGCTTCGGGCAGTCCCGCGCCCAGCAGTCCGGCCGCCCCGGCGCGCCGGTGCAAGTCGCGCGGCAGATCGCCGGTGCGTTCCCACTCGTCGACGTGCGGCAGGATCTCGCGTTCGGTGAACGCGCGCACCGTCTTTCGCAGCTGTTCGCGCTCCGGGGTGGTCCAAATGCTCATAGCAGGCTTTCCGGGATGTCGACGTGACGGCTGCGCAGCCATTCGCCCAGCCCCTTGGCCTGGGGATCGAACCGCGCTTGGTAGGCGACGCCCTGACCGAGGATGCCCTCGATCACGAAGTTCACCGCGCGCAGGTTGGGCAGTACATGACGGGTGACGTCGCAGTCCGCCGCCTCGGGCAGCAGCTCCTTGAGCAGGTCGACCGTCAATGTGTTTGCCAGCCAACGCCATTGGTCGCCGGTGCGCACCCAGACTCCGACGTTGGCCGAGCCGCCCTTGTCGCCGCTGCGGGCACCGGCGATGCGACCCAACGGCGCGCGTCGGGTCGGACCGTCGGGCAGAGGTTGCGGCAACGCCGGCGCAGCGGCGGCCGCCAACTCCAAAGTATCGGTGGCACAGGGGATATCGACGCGCGTACCGTCGGTGTGCACCGCGATGTGCGGTACGAGGGTGGCGTCGACATAACCCGCGTTGAAGACGCCGTAGACCTGGCCCTCGCCCGGCGGGGCGGTGACGTGGAAGCCCGGGTAGCTGGCGAGCGCTAATTCGACCGCCGCCGAGGAGAATTGGCGTCCGACATTGGCGGGGTCGGGGTCGCGGACCACGCAGTGCAGCAGCGCACTGGCGGCTTCCTCGGTGTCGGCATCGGGGTGATCGGTGCGCGCCAGCGTCCACTCCAGCTCGGCGGGCTTGACGGTGAGCCCGGCCTCGAGTTGGCGGCGCACCAGCTCGGCCTTGGCCTCGATGTCCAGCCCGGTCAACACGAAGGTCATCGCGTTGCGGAATCCGCCGATGCTGTTCAGCGACACCTTGTACGTGGGCGGCGGCGGCTCACCGACCACACCGGTGATGCTGACCCGGTCCGGACCATCGTCAGCGAGCTCGACGGAGTCCATCCGCGCCGTGACGTCCGGGTTGGCGTAGCGGGCGCCGGTGATCTCGTAGAGCAGCTGCGCGGTGACGGTGTCGACGCTGACCACCCCGCCGGTGCCGGGGTGCTTGGTGATCACCGAGGATCCGTCGGCGTACACCTCGGCCAGCGGGAAGCCGGCGTAGACGAGGCCGGAGGACTCCAGAATTTCGGTGAAGAACGCGTAGTTGCCGCCGGTGGCCTGCACGCCGCATTCGATGACGTGTCCGGCGACCACCGCGCCGGCGAGTTCGTTGTAGTCGGTGCGGCCCCAGCCGAAGTGCGCGGCCGCCGCGCCGACGATCACCGAGGCGTCGGTGACCCGGCCGGTGACGACGATGTCGGCGCCGTCGGTCAGGCAGTCGACGATGCCCCATGCGCCCAGGTAAGCGTTCGCGGTCAGCGGCGTGCCCAGCCCGAGTTCGGCCGCGCGGGGCGCCAGGTCGTCGCCCTCGACGTGGGCGACCCGGGCGGGGATGCCCAGCCGCTGCGCCAGGGCGCGTATCGCGTCGGCCAGTCCGGCGGGGTTGAGGCCACCGGCGTTGGCGACGATGCGCACCCCGCGGTCACGGGCTTCGCCCAGGCAGTCCTCGAGCTGAGTCAGGAAGGTCTTGGCGTAGCCGCGCTCGGAGTGTTTCATCCGGTCGCGGCCCAGGATCAGCATGGTGAGCTCGGCCAGGTAATCGCCGGTCAGGTAGTCGACAGGATCGCCTGAGCCGCCGGTCAGCATCTCGCGCATGGCCGCCAGCCGGTCGCCGTAGAACCCCGAGCAGTTCGCGATCCGGACAGCACCGGACCCGCCAGAACCAGAGGCCATTGGCGTCCTCCATTCGGGAATTACCGGTGCTCCAACCAACCAACCACCCGGTAGGTTAGCGGGTACCGCCGGTGTCACGTCAAGGATGCCTGCCTCGGCGCCGGTGTCATAGTCCCGCAGGCCGCGCCGCCCGTTTTGGCCACCAGCAGGTCACCGACTATTCTTTAGGGCAATCGTCGCCGTCGGCCCCAGCGGTCATGCCGCGCGACGCACCGACCCGAAACCCAAATCGAGGAGAAGGCCCGACCATGGCCGTACCCAAGCGCAGAATGTCGCGCTCGAACACCCGTAGCCGCCGCTCGCAGTGGAAGGCCGAAAAGACCGAGCTCGTCGGTGTGACCGTGGCCGGGCAGAAGCACAAGGTGCCGCGTCGACTGCTCAAGGCGGCTCGCCTGGGCCTGATCGATCTCGACCGACGCTAGCTGGATTGCCCAACTCCTCAACGGGCCCTGCTGGCCCGCATCGTCGTCGGGCACACATCTCGGCAAATACCCGGCGCGCCTCTCAGGCCGCTCTCAGGCCCTAGGACGAAACTAGTGGCCGTGCGCATTCTTGTCGTCGATGACGATCGCGCGGTCCGCGAATCACTACGCAGATCGCTTTCCTTCAACGGTTACTCCGTCGAGTTGGCTCATGACGGGGTGGAGGCGCTGGAGCTCATCTCCAGCGACCGCCCCGACGCCGTCGTGCTCGACGTGATGATGCCGCGGCTGGACGGTCTCGAGGTGTGCCGGCACCTCCGCAGCACCGGCGACGACTTGCCGATCCTGGTGCTGACGGCCCGCGATTCGGTGTCCGAACGGGTCGCCGGCCTGGACGCCGGCGCCGACGACTACCTGCCCAAGCCGTTCGCCCTCGAAGAGCTGCTGGCCCGGATGCGGGCGCTGCTGCGCCGCACCAAGCCCGAGGACGCCGAGTCGGTCGCGATGACGTTCGCCGACCTGGCCCTGGACCCGGTGACCCGTGAAGTCACCCGAGGGCACCGCCGGATCAGCCTGACCCGCACCGAATTCGCGCTGCTGGAGATGCTGATCGCCAATCCGCGCCGGGTGCTCACCCGAAGCCGCATCCTCGAAGAGGTGTGGGGATTCGACTTCCCCACCTCGGGCAATGCGCTGGAGGTCTACGTCGGCTACCTGCGCCGCAAAACCGAAGCCGACGGTGAACCCCGCCTGATCCACACGGTGCGCGGCGTCGGCTACGTCCTTCGGGAGACGCCGCCCTGATGATCCGGTTCCAACGACGTCGGCGCGCACCACTGCGAGCCCCCAGTTCGTTGTCGCTGCGGTGGCGGGTGATGTTGCTGGCGATGTCGATGGTGGCGATGGTTGTCGTGCTGATGGCGTTCGCCGTCTACGCGGTGATCGCGGCGGCGCTCTACAGCGACATCGACAACCAGCTGGACAGCCGCGCGCAGCTGCTGATCGCCAGCGGTTCGCTGGCCGCCGACCCGGCCAAGGCCATCGAGGGCACGGCGTATTCGGACGTCAACGCGATGCTGGTGAACCCGGGCCACTCGATTTACACCGCCCAGCAGCCGGGCCAGACGCTGCCCGTCGATGCGCCGGAGAAGGCGGTCATCCGCGGTGACCTGTTCATGTCCCGTCGTACCGCTTCCGACCAGCGCATCCTGGCGATCCACCTGCCCAACGGCAGTTCGTTGATCATCTCCAAGAGCCTGCGCCCGACCGAGGCGGTGATGACGAAGCTGCGCTGGGTGCTGCTGATCGTCGGCGGCATCGGCGTCGCGGTCGCCGCCGTGGCCGGCGGCATGGTCACCCGGGCGGGGTTGCGGCCGGTCGCCCGGTTGACCGAGGCGGCCGAGCGGGTCGCGCGCACCGACGACCTGCGCCCGATCCCGGTGTTCGGCAGTGACGAATTGGCAAGGCTCACTGAGGCATTCAACTTGATGCTGCGCGGGCTAGCCGAGTCGCGAGAACGGCAGGCACGGCTGGTCACCGACGCCGGACACGAATTGCGCACCCCGCTGACGTCGCTGCGGACCAACGTCGAACTTCTGATGGCGTCCATGGAACCGGGGGCGCCGCGGCTGCCCGAGCAGGAGATGGTGGACCTGCGGTCGGATGTGCTGGCGCAGATCGAGGAATTGTCTACTCTGGTGGGCGATTTGGTGGACCTTACCCGCGACGACGCCGGCCAGGTAGTACACGAGCCGGTCGACATGTCCGAGGTCATCGACCGCTGCCTGGAGCGAGTCAAGCGGCGGCGCAACGACATTCACTTCGATGTCGACGTGATCGGATGGCAGGTCTACGGCGACAACGCCGGGCTGTCGCGGGCGGCGCTGAACCTGATGGACAACGCCGCGAAATGGAGTCCGCCGGGCGGCCACGTCGGGGTCCGGATGCGTCAGCTCGACCCGTCGCACGCCGAGCTGATCGTCTCCGACCTCGGCCCGGGTATCCCGCCGCACGAGCGTCGCCTGGTATTCGAGCGGTTCTACCGGTCGACGACGGCGCGGGCCCTGCCCGGTTCGGGGCTGGGGTTGGCCATCGTCAAGCAGGTGGTGCTCAACCACGGCGGGCTGCTGCGCGTCGAAGACACTGTTGCGGGAGGCCATCCTCCGGGGACATCGATCTACGTGCTGCTTCCGGGCCGGCCACTGCCGGTGTCGACGTATCCGACGGCCGGGACCGAGAGCGGGGCCTGGGTCGGTGGAGCCGCCGGCGCAGCCGAGACCGACCCCACCGTTCCCACAGATGACGACGCAGCGAACTCTCGGGAATCGACGAACGTTATCTCAGTTGACTCTCAGTCCGCACGCGCAAGGTAGATGCAGTTAGTGTTGGAAATCGAGCCAAGTCGAGCTCGATCGCACCCCATTAGAGGAAGAGCGACTTAGCGCCATGACGAATGACCCGAGGTATTCGCCACCGCCGCAGCAGCCGGGATACCCCAGCGCGCCTAACCAGCCCTTTGAGCCAGGTGGAGCTCCCGGGTATGCCCAAGGGCATCAGCAACCGTACAACCCGGCTTACGACTGGCGGTACCAGCAAGGCCAGCAGTCACCACCGTCGCAGACCTCGCAATACCGTCGGCCCTATGAGCCGTTCGGGGACACCGGGGCCGGTGCGATCCCCGGCGGCACCGGGCCGGGCCGCATCCCCGGCGGTACCGGCGCGGGCCCGATTCCCGGAGGCACGGGAGTAGGGCCGATTCCCGGCATGCTGCCGCCGATGGGGCCCCCGCGCCCGGAGAAGCGCGGCCGCGCCGGCCTGCTGGTGGCGGGTGCGCTGGCGATCGCGGTGGTGTCGGCGGGCATCGGCGGCGCCGCCGCCACGGTCGTCGAACTGGGGACGCACTCCACCATCGCCAGCGGTGGCAGCGGACCGTCGGGTGCCACACCCGGTGTTCCGGCGGCCAACATGCCGCCCGGCACGGTCGAACAAGTCGCCGCGAAGGTGGTGCCCAGCGTTGTGATGCTGGAGACCGACCTCGGCCGAGCATCCGAAGAGGGCTCCGGCGTCATCCTGTCGTCCGACGGGCTGATTCTGACCAACAACCACGTCATCGCCGCGGCCGCCGCCCCGCCGAAGGGTCCCGGTGGACCGACACCCGGCAGCCCGACGCCCGGCAGCCCGCCGCCCGGCAGCCCGCCGCCCGGCGGGCCGGGTGGTCCGGCACCGAAAACGACCGTGACCTTCTCGGACGGCCGCACCGCGCCGTTCACGGTGGTGGGCGCCGATCCCACCAGCGATATCGCCGTCATCCGCGTGCAGGGTGTCTCCGGCCTGACCCCCATCGCGATGGGTTCCTCGTCGGATGTGCGGGTCGGCCAGCCCGTGATGGCGATCGGTTCCCCACTGGGCTTGTCGGGCACGGTGACCACCGGGATCATCAGTGCCCTGAACCGGCCGGTGTCTACCACCGGCGAGTCGGGCAACCAGAACACGGTGCTGGACGCGATTCAGACCGACGCCGCGATCAACCCGGGTAACTCCGGTGGTGCGCTGGTCAACCTGCAGGGGCAGCTGGTCGGCATCAACTCCGCGATCGCCACCCTGGGTTCGGATTCGCCGGACGCCCAAAGTGGTTCGATCGGGCTCGGTTTCGCGATTCCGGTCGACCAGGCCAAGCGCATTGCCGACGAGTTGATCAGCACCGGCAAGGCGTCGCATGCGTCGCTGGGCGTGCAGGTGACCAGTGACAAGAGCACGCCGGGTGCCAAGGTCGTCGACGTCGTGACCGGCGGCGCGGCCGCGAACGCGGGCGTGCCCAAGAACGTGGTCGTCACGAAGGTCGACGACCGTCCGATCAGCAGCGCCGACGCGTTGGTTGCCGCGGTGCGGTCCAAGGCGCCGGGCGACAAGGTATCGCTGACCTTCTCCGATCCCGGCGGTGGCAGCCGGACCGTGCAGGTCACCCTCGGCAAGGCGGATCAGTGATGAGAGTCGGCGAGCCTCTGAACGAGCCACTGTCCGAGCTCGGATATACGGTGGCACCCATGGAAACGGGTGCGGAATTGGTAGTCGGCCGGGCTCTGGTTGTGGTGGTCGACGATCGCACCGCCCACGGGGACGAAGAAGACCACAGTGGGCCGCTGGTCACCGAGCTGCTGACCGAGGCGGGATTCGTCGTCGACGGTGTGGTGGCGGTCGCCGCCGACGAGGTCGAGATCCGCAACGCGCTGAACACCGCGGTGATCGGTGGGGTGGATCTGGTGGTGTCGGTGGGCGGGACCGGAGTGACCCCGCGCGATGTCACCCCGGAGGCCACGGTCGAGATTCTGGACCGGGAAATCCTCGGCATCGCCGAGGCCGTCCGGGCGTCCGGGCTGTCGGCGGGAATCATCGACGCCGGATTGTCGCGCGGTCTGGCCGGCGTGTCCGGAAGCACGTTGGTGGTCAACCTTGCCGGTTCCCGGTACGCGGTGCGCGACGGCATGGCGACGCTGAATCCCCTCGCCGCGCAGATCATCGGGCAGTTATCCAGCCTCGAGATCTAACGTCGCGCGTCGCTTCGTTTTAGCCGCGGGAACTTACCGCGATTCGGCGTCCGCGCGCGGCCCGTACTCGGGCGGCGGCGTGGTGCCCGTCCCGCCGTGCCTTCCGGACGAAGATCCTCCGTTGGTCTGCGCGAGCAGGTCGCGGATCTCGGTCAGCAAGACGATCTGGGCGTCGTCGGCCTGCTCGACCTCGCCGCGCTTGCGGAAAGTGTTGTAGGGCAGCACGACCAGGAAGTACACCACCGCGGCGACCAGGACGAAGTTGATCGCGGCGGATACCAGCACGTTGAAATCAATCGTCTGGCCGCCGCCGATGCTGATTTTCAGGATGCTGACATCGGACTGCTGGTTGACGCCGATCCGGTTGATCAACGGCGTGATGATGCTGTCGGTGAACTTGGTGACCAGGCCGGTGAATGCCGTACCGATGACCACCGCGACCGACAGGTCGACGATGTTGCCCCGCGCGAGAAACTCCTTGAACCCCTTGAGCATTCGACGTCCTTTCTGGGCTGGACATAGTTTGCTGCGGGTTCTGTGGCGAGCGGCGGTCAGGCACTCAGTGCAGGGTGAAAGTTATTGTCTGCCCTAGCACCGAGCCTGCCACCGTGTTCGCCACGCGAGCTGGCAGCGCAACCAAGACTACGCGGTCACCATCGGCGGCTTGGACTTTCTGCTTCGGCGACACGAGCACCACGACGGCATCGGTGGCCACCACCAAGCTGGCCGCCCGGGTGCCCGGCTGCGAATCGGTGGGCGCGGCCAGCACGTCGACCACGTCGCCGGCGCGCACCAGGTCGATCAGCGCGCTGTCGGCCAGGTGCAGCGGCACGATGCGCGCGCCCGGCCCCGCGTTCGATCCGATCGCGGCCTCGGCCAGCCGGCTGCCCAGCAGGCGGACGTCGGTCAGCACCTCACCCCGACGCGCCGGACCGGCCAGCATCGAACCGATCACCGCGCCCAGGTCTGCTTGTGAGCCATCGGGAAGCGTTGTCGCCAAACGCTTTTCGACTCGAACATCGTCGGAGGTCAACGCCGCGCCGGGAGCCAGGTCACGGGTGGCCACCACCGCGTCGACGCGATCGCCGTCCGGGTTCGAACGCACCGCCGCGATCCCGGCCAACACGACGAGTCCGGCCGCCGCCACTCGGCGGGCCAGTACGGTGCGGGTCCAGTCCGGCCGCAGCGACACCGATATCCGGTGCAGCAGCGCCGGGTTCAGCGATGGTTCGCCCACGCCGCAACGGTAGGCGCAGCGGTCAGCGCGAAGCTCCCGAACGGGATGTGTGCTGTGGATAACCCGCTAGCTGGAAGCGGCCGCGGCCGACGTCGTCGACTTCTCGCTGGACGAGGACTTGTCACTGGAGCTGGATTTCTCGCTCGACGAGGACTTGTCGCTTGACGAGGACTTGTCGCTCGAGCCGGAGCTCTCGGAAGATCCCGAGCCGTTGGTCGACGACCCGTTGCTCGAACTCGACGACGACTTTTTGCTCGACTCGCGGCTGTCGGTGCGGTAGAAGCCGCTGCCCTTGAACACGACGCCGACGGAGTTGAACAACTTGCGCAGTCGGCCCGAGCACTTCTCGCACGTGGTCAGGGCGTCGTCGGTGAAGGCCTGTACGACGTCAAAGCGGTCGTCGCACTCCGTGCACGCGTAGCTGTAGGTCGGCACTCCAAAACCTCCGTTAGATAAGCTTGTTAGCACTCTACAGTGCCCGAGTGCTAAAACAGCCATGAAATCCGTCTCATTCCCGGGCGTTTTCACCCCGCGCGCAGCGCCACGACGCCGCGCCCCGGGGTGATCACGTGGGTCATCGGCACGTCGTGCGGATCGGCCGGTAACTCCTCGACGAACTCCTCGTCGCGCACCATCGCGATCAGCCGTGCCTGCGGGTTCGTGGCGTCCAGCGAGCGGTCGTAGTAGCCGCGGCCCCGGCCCAGTCGCACGCCCCGGCGGTCCACGGCCAGCGCCGGGACGACCACCATCTCCGCCTCGGCCAGGACCGACTCCGGCAGCCACGGCTCCGGCGGCTCGAGCAGGCCCCACCGGCCGACGACGAGTTCACCCGGCCGGTACTCGGCCCAGCGCAGCCGCATCGGCGTGCCGTCACCGGCGGTGCGCGCAACGGGCAACAGCACCCGCCGCGCGTGCTGCAGCAACATGTCCAGCATCGCGACCGAACCCGGCTCGGTACCCACCGGAACGTAGGCGCAGACGGTGCTGCCGCTGCTCACCGCGAGGGCGAGCTGTTCGTCGAGCATTCGCGCCTGCGCGGCGCGCACGTCGTCGGCAACCAGACTTCGCGCCGCCAGCACTTGCTCGCGCAGTGCGGCCTTGGTCGAAGTCGTCATGCATCAACGATGACAGCCCGGGTATTCGGCCTGCCATGCAGCGGCGGCAACCCCTCTGAGCGCTATGGTGTGAACGATGTCACGGCCAGATGAAATCCCGATCCCGTACACGGCGATCGTCCCCGCTGCCGGTCTGGGCACCCGTTTCCTGCCGGCCACTAAGACGGTGCCCAAAGAGTTGCTGCCCGTCGTCGATACGCCCGGAATCGAGCTGGTCGCCGAGGAAGCGGCCGCGGCCGGCGCCGGGCGGTTGGTGATCATCACCTCCGAGGGCAAGGACGGCGTCGTCGCGCACTTCGTCGAGGACCTGGTGCTGGAGGGCACGCTCGAAGCCCGCGGCAAGAAGGCGATGCTGGCCAAGGTCCGTCGCGCGCCGGCGCTGATCAAGGTCGAGTCGGTGGTGCAGGCCGAGCCGCTCGGGCTGGGACACGCGATCAGTTGCGTGGAGCCCACGCTGACGCCCGACGAGGACGCCGTCATGGTGCTGCTGCCCGACGACCTGGTGCTGCCGACCGGCGTGCTGGAGACGATGGCCAAGGTGCGCGCCGAGTACGGCGGCACGGTGTTGTGCGCCATCGAGGTCACGCCCGAGGAGATCAGTGCCTACGGTGTTTTCGACGTCGAGGCCATCCCCGGCGCGGGCAATTCCGACGTCCTCAAGGTCAACGGCATGGTGGAAAAGCCCAAGGCCTCCGAGGCCCCCTCGCTGTATGCGGCGGCCGGCCGGTACGTGCTCGACCGCGCCATCTTCGACGCGCTGCGCCGCATCGACCACGGTGCCGGCGGCGAGCTACAGCTCACCGACGCGATCGCGCTGCTGATCAAAGAGGGCCATCCGGTTCATGTCGTCGTGCATCGCGGATCTCGACACGACTTGGGAAATCCCGGCGGCTACCTCAAGGCTGCGGTTGACTTTGCATTGGATCGTGACGACTACGGCCCGGAACTGCGGCGGTGGTTGGTAGCGCGATTGGGCCTGAACGAGCAGTAGCCGGCCGCCATGCCGGGCCTGGAGAACGACCGGGCGATCGGGCGAACGCCCGATACGGCGCGCCCGTCAGGGTGACGGCAGAGAGGCGCGGCCAGTGCGTTCGGTTGAGGAGCAGCAAGCCCGGATAACGGCGGCCGCGGTGGCCCCGCGCCCGATACGGGTTGCCATAGCGGAGGCGCAGGGATTGTTGTGCGCCGAGGAAGTCGTGACCGAGCGGCCGCTGCCCGGCTTCGACCAGGCCGCGATCGACGGTTATGCGGTACGCAGCGTGGACGTGCTGGGCATCGGCGAGGTGGGCAGCGAGCTTTCGCTCGACGAAACCGGCGAGCCGATGGCCGACGAGGACAACGCCGGGGGCCTGGTCCTGCCGGTGATGGGGACCATCGAGGCCGGGGCCCGGACGCCGAGCCGGTTGCAGCCGCGCCAGGCCGCCCGGGTGCAGACCGGGGCGCCGCTGCCCACGCTGGCCGACGCGGTGCTGCCGTTGCGCTGGACCGACGGCGGCACGTCGAAGGTGCGGATTCTGCGCGGCGCGCCGTCGGGGGCTTACGTGCGGCGCGCCGGCGACGACGTCCAGCCCGGCGATGTCGCGGTGCGGGCCGGGACGATCATCGGCGCGGCGCAGGTGGGCCTGCTCGCCGCGGTCGGCCGGGAGCGGGTCCTGGTGCACCCGCGCCCGCGGGTGTCGGTGATGGCGGTGGGCGGCGAGCTGGTCGACATCTCGCGGACGCCGAGCAACGGGCAGGTCTACGACGTCAACTCCTATGCGTTGGCGGCCGCGGCCCGGGATGCCGGCGCGGAGGTCAACCGGATCGGCATCGTGCCCAACAACCCGCAGGAGCTCGGCGAAATCGTCCAGGGACAGATCAATCGCGCCGAGGTCGTGGTGATCGCCGGCGGGGTTGGGGGTGCGGCCGCCGAAGCGGTGCGGGTGGTGCTGTCCGAGCTCGGTGACATGGAGGTCGTCCGGGTCGCCATGCATCCTGGATCCGTCCAGGGCTTCGGGCAGCTCGGGCGCGACGGTGTGCCGGTCTTCCTGCTGCCGGCCAACCCGGTCAGCGCGCTGGTGGTCTTCGAGGTGATGGTGCGGCCGCTGATCCGGCTGTCGCTGGGCAAGCGCCAGCCGATGCGGCGGATCGTGCAGGCCCGCACGCTGTCGCCGATCACGTCGGTGGCCGGGCGCAAGGGTTACCTGCGCGGCCAGCTGATGCGCGATCAGGACAGCGGCGAGTATCTGGTGCAGGCGCTGGGCGGCGCCCCCGGGGCGTCGTCGCATTTGCTCGCGACGCTGGCTGAGGCAAACTGTCTAGTTGTGGTTCCGAGTGGTGCCGAACAGATTCGCACCGGTGAGATCGTCGACGTCGCGTTCCTGGCCCAGCGCGGCTGACTCACCCGACTGCCTACGCCCGTGAACCTCTTGCGCTCTAGCGCCCGTCACCCCGGTTGGCCGTCGTCGGTGGGGCCGCTGCGGGTCGCGGCCGGTGTGGTCCGGCTGCGCGCGGTCCGGATGCGCGACGGCGCTCAGTGGAGCCGCCACCGGTTGGCCGACCGGGCGCATCTGGAGCCGTGGGAGCCCACCTCGGACGGTGACTGGGCGATCCGGCACACCGTCGCGGCCTGGCCGGCGCTGTGTTCCGGCCTGCGTGCCGAGGCCCGCAACGGCCGCATGCTGCCGTACGTGATCGAGCTCGACGGCCAGTTCTGCGGGCAGCTGACGATCGGCAACGTCACCCATGGCGCGTTGCGGTCGGCGTGGATCGGCTACTGGGTGCCGAGCTCGGCGACCGGCGGGGGAGTGGCCACCGGTGCGCTGGCGCTGGGCCTGGACCATTGCTTCGGGCCGGTCATGCTGCATCGGGTGGAGGCCACCGTGCGTCCGGAGAATGTCGCGAGCCGGGCCGTGTTGGCCAAGGTCGGCTTTCGCGAGGAGGGCCTGCTTCGCCGCTACCTCGAGGTCGACCGGGCGTGGCGCGACCATCTCCTGATGGCCATCACGGCCGAGGAGGTCTACGGATCGGTGGCATCGAAGCTGGTCCGCGCCGGATACGCGCGCTGGGCATAACCGCGCGGCGCCGTTCGCTGAGATTGGTGGCCGCGAACCGGGCTGCAATTTCGGTGCTCGACGACGCGTCGCCGTAGACAAATCGCAATATTTCTGTGGCTCGCGTGACATATGTGGCGTGTGATGCTTGATTGAGGCAAATTACAGGTGTGTAATTGCGCTGGTCGCAGGTCCCGGCCGCGCAGGTCAACGATCGGCCTCGTGGGGGATTCCGACCAGAAGGAGCAGGTCATCATGCCAAGCATCCCGCAGTCGTTGTTGTGGATTTCGCTCGTGGTGCTCTGGCTGTTCGTGCTGGTACCGATGCTGATCAGTAAGCGTGACGCGGTGCGACGCACCAGCGACGTGGCGCTGGCGACCAGGGTGCTCAATGGCGCCGGGTCCCGCCTGCTGCGGCGCAGCGGTCCGGCCTCGGGTCACCGCAGCGATCCGCACTGGACGCCGGAAGACGCGGCGGACGACGACATTGACGACGCGGAGCACCTCGACGACCTCGCCGAGACCGACGACGAACACGATGCCGAGACCGAGGAACTGCGCCCCGCCCGTCCGGTGGTGATGAGGATGGCGGCCGCCGAGTCGGCCGAGCCCGACTACCTGGACGTCGACGTCGTCGAAGATTCCGACGCGCTGCCGGTGGGCGCCGGCGCCGCGACCGCCGAACCCGTGCTCGCCCCGGTGGACGAGGACGAGCATAAGGAAGCCGACGAGGATCACCTCGACGACGAGTACGAATACGTCGAGGATTCGTCCGGTTTGGAGCCGGAGGCCGAGGAAGAGGACCCGGGTCCGCGCGAGCGGGTGGTCCCGTCGAGCGCCCGTCGCCGCCGCCGCTTCGACACCAAGACCGCGGCCGCCGTCACCGCCCGTAAGTACGCCTTCCGCAAGAAGGTGCTGATGGTGATGGCCGTCATCCTGGTCGGCACGGCGACGGCGGCGTTCGAGATCAGCCCGACCGCTTGGTGGGTATGCGGCGTCGCCACCGTGATCACCGTGCTCTACCTGGGTTATCTGCGCCGGCAGACCAAGATCGAGGAGCAGGTCCGTCGCCGCCGCACGCAGCGGATGGCCCGCGCGCGCATGGGCGTGGAGAACACCCGCGACCGCGACCACGACGTGGTCCCGTCGCGGCTGCGCCGGCCCGGCGCGGTGGTGCTCGAGATCGACGACGAGGACCCGATCTTCGAGCACCTGGACTACGCGATGCCGCAGCAGAACTACGGCTGGCCCCGGGACCTGCCCCGCGCCGTCGGCCAGTAGTGCCGTTGGTGCTGGCGCCGTTGCGGAACTGGTAGCCTCTATCGGTCAAGGGGCTATAGCGCAGTTGGTAGCGCGTCTCGTTCGCATCGAGAAGGTCAGGGGTTCGATTCCCCTTAGCTCCACAAGCAAAATCGCGGTTAAAGGCCGATAAATCGGAGTAATCACAATTCGGCGTCAACTGTGTCCCAGCCGGGGCAATGCCCCACCGGGCGAAACCAATCCGACGTGGCGGCGATAAGCAGGCGGTGGCCATCAAGAGCTGCCGGCTCCAGGAGGCCCCTACACGGGCGCCCACACGAGCTCGTCCGCTGCTGGCCCAACCAAAGCGAAATCACCGTTCCAGGAAAGCATTTCCTTCAAGAGGACAGTCCCGACCAGATCGGCACCGCAGTCGCTGATTTCGTGCGGCAGCTGCGTCCCACGTCGCACGACTAGAACACATAAGCCAGCGATGCGGACGGCTCGTACTGTCAAGTACAGAATGGCGCGCATGCTGTCGTTTTGTTTCCGAGAGCGCGAGGCCGCAACGGGGAGCCGATAGCGCAGGGGATCTAGGTCAGTTGCAGGGCGGCGGGTTCGATGCTTCGGGGTGACGCGGTCTACGAGCCTCATTCGAGCGTCGTTGTTGTAGCAGCATTCTGATCGTGTAGCACATTGTGCTGGCACCGTAGAAGCTGGCGGTGAGTAGTAGCCAACGGGACAGGTAGGGCGTCTGGGTTAGCCCGGTGGCGGCCCGATACGTGGGTGCGCCCTGCTCGATGATCCCCGGCAAAAATATCAACAACAACAGCGCCGCCGCCAGGGTCGGCATCCGAAGGTAATTCGTAATCGGGATGCGCCGCGACGGATTTACGGCGGCGCGGTCGCGGTGGTCTACCGGTGAGCGTCGCGACACGGATAGGAGCCGATCAGCCAGCGAGTAGAGCGGAAACAGGATGAGGTCGTGGCCGATCACGGCCACCGCGAACCAGACGGCGATGGATTGCCACCACACCGTCGGGTTAAACAGGTTTCGCACCCCTAACACCGAGATCGTGTAGGCGCCTAACGCCAATGCGGCCAGCACCACGAGGAGATGAAACAGGCGATCTCCGTACAAACGGGACGCCCGTTGTCCGAGTGCTCGCATCAGGTCCCCCGGAACTCGATTGCGGACACCCATTTAGTGCAGTGCACACCCGGAAGCGCGGGAACAATAATCCGAGCTGGATAGCCGTGATCCAGCGAGAGGTCGGCGCCGTTGACCTGAAACGCCAACAGCGAGTCGGGGTTCAGGATTTGGTTGCTTTGCAAGATCGCGCGGTTGAAAGCGCCGAAGCGTTCCAGCGAGGACACCACAGCTGAAGCCGGGTGGGGGGTCCCGGCTGCGGCGGCCAGATCGGAAAGCCGGATACCGGACCAGGTCTGAGTAGTCGACCACCCTTCGACGCAGGCGATGGGCAGCTCCACGGTGTGGTGTGGCATCGCGTCGAGCGCGGCGCGGTCCAATGTCACCTGTTCGGGGCCGCCCAACAGGTGCAGGCGCCACTGTTCTGCGGCGAAGGCCGCGTCGATGCCCGCCGCAACAGCGGTGCGGTTGATCTGAAAGTCGTTGGGCCCCTTACCGTAGCTGCGACCACGGGGCAGCAACAGGGCCGCGCTGCGAGTGAACCCGCCCAGGGTTTGTCCAGCGGTGAGTACCCCGACCAGCAAACTGCCGCCGCCCACGACTGCCAGCACACCGCGCCGGCTCAGGGTCGCGGGATCGGGGTCGGGTGCCACCAGGCCGCCGGGGTCGAGCGGTTCGGGCACCGTATCGGCCACCGAGGTGCCGAACACCGAGCGCAGCGACCGCGACCGCAGGCTGCGCACCATTGTCGGCAGCTTCAGGCAGACATGGGACACAAATCCGGCGATGAATACCCACGCCCCGAAGTAGTGCGCCGTGTAGAAGCTGAATCCGAAGATGTAGTCATATTGGATATTGAGGACTCCGGTGACGATCTCGAACAGGATCCCGCCGACCACCATGAGCAGCGTCACCCGCTCGAGTACCTGAGCCAGCGACCGCGACGGCGGCCAAGCGAATAGCCGGGGAATTACCGACCACAGCTTGGCCAGCACGACGGGGATCATGACCAGTCCCAGACCCACGTGCAGGCCCTGGCTCAGGCGGTACAGCCACGAGGGGCTGCTCGGCCAGTCGAAGCTGGGCAACTTGAGCCACCCGACATCAAACGGGATGGCCTGCCCGTACTTCGGCCCATAGGCCATGTACGACAGCAGCCCGGTCACGATGACGATCGGCAACACCACCAGCAGCGTTGCCCCGAACACCGAAGTCAGCCACGGCCCGCGCAGCGGACTGCGCCACCGTATCCGCGACAGACCCGGCGGCGGATGATCGTCCAGGGCACGCCACAACGCCGCCGGGAATCCATAGCCGGCCCTCGGCCCAGCGAGGGAAGAGTCGGTTTCCGCGACCGTCCCATGGCTGGTGCCACCAGGCACCTGTGCATCCACCTCGGGCAGCTGATCCGAGGATGGCCCACCAGGCACCGGCACATCGGCCGCGGCAACCGGATCCACGGTCGCGTCGTCGGGTCCTGCCTGCACCGGGCGCGACGGCGGACAAGGTTCGTCTGCCGACGGTATGGAGGACGTCATCTCGTATTCAGCCGCACCGGCTCGCTTGGGGACTCGATTGGGGAGTGGCCTCGACGAACCGGGCCACAGCGGCGGCGAGTTCAGCACCCTTGTCTTCTTGGAGGAAGTGTCCCGCGTTTGCGATGGTTACCGGGGGATGCCCTGCGGCACCGGGGATTTGCGCGCGGAACACCGCATCGGCGCCGCGGGTGATGGGGTCCGAGTCGGAGAAGGCGCATAGAAACGGCCGATCGAACTGGCGCAACGATTCCCAGGCAGCCCGGTTTGCCGGGGAGGCGGGATCTTCGGGGGTGGTCGGAACAAGCAAGGGGAATTGTCGGGCGCCTGCCTTGAAGGATTCATCAGGAAACGGGGCGTCGTAGGCGGCGATGACCTCGGCACTCAGCTCGGACACGCAGGCGCCGTTGACAATCCGGCCGACATTGAGCACAGGTGCCTCCTGGCTATACCGTTGCCAAGCCAGGAATGCCTTTCCCGGATGTATGTCACCAGTCGGCAGAAATGTATTCGCAGCCACAACCCGGGCGAAGTGGTCGGGGTGTTCACCAACCAGGCGCAAGCCAATTAGTCCGCCCCAGTCCTGGCACACCAGGGTGATCGCATCAAGGCCGATCGCCTCAAGGGCCGCCCACGTCCAGTCCACATGCGCCTGGTAGGTGTAGTCGTCGCGACTGGCAGGCTTGTCGCTGCGCCCAAAACCAATCAGATCAACAGCGACTGCCCGTAACCCCGCATCGGTGAGCACTGGGATCATCCAACGGTATAGGTAGGACCACGACGGCTCGCCGTGAAGCAACAAGATCACTTCACCGTCGCGTGGGCCCTCATCGACGTAGTGCACACGCAGCATGCTTCCATCGGTGGCAGCTACCTCCACGTAGCGCGGTTGAAATCCGTAGTCGGGCAACGCTTTGAATCGTTCATCGGGGGTCCGCAAGATCTGCATGGTCGGCTCCTTTCGCGGCCGTCCTGGGCTGTTGCCGCCACGTGCTGATGTGGAGCAGAAGCCGCCCGCGAAAAGCTGACACGGCACTTCGGCCGCCTCAACTCGTTATCTCGCATGGCTGCCGCGGGCTGCGCCGTTGGTAGGGCTTCCAACATCCCGTGCACCACACCCAGACTGTACCGCACGGTATAACGCCGTCAGGAAGCTCTGGGTAGGTTTAACACCGCGCCGACAGAACCTTCACCGGGCGGCATGTTCCTTGACCAGTTAGCGTGCCCGCCGATTTCTCGTGGTGGCTTTGCCTTCCCATTGATGCAGCTGCACCACGGCGCTGGAGAGCGTGTCCTGCAAGGGAGCGACATCGCCGCGGACCCGGGCGAGGAGCATACCGCCCTGCAACGCGGCGATCACCGCGGTCGCAAGCCGAGTAGGGTCGGCCTCGGCGACTAGGCCACCGCGGTCCTGGATCCTCTGCAGCCCCCTCGCCAACGCGGCTTCCCACCGGCGAAATGCGGCATCCAGTAGCGGCGCAAAGATTTTGTCGTTCTTCAGTTCTGAGGCCATCGTCCCTAGGGGACAGGCAAATGGGCCTCCCGGCGCGCTGTGTACAGCCAGAATGCCTTGGACCCAACCATCGACTCCCTCCCACGAGTCGATGTGTTCCAAAGTGGGCTGCTGGGCGAGAACCAACTCCAATTGCCTGTCGATCACCGCCGCAACCAGGTCGGCTTTGCTATCGAAGTAGTGGTATAGCTGAGACTTCCCTGCACCGGCGGCGGCCAACACATCATCAAGGGTGGTCAGCCCCACACCGCGCTGATACATCAGCATGGCCGCAGCGTCGATGATTGCGGCACGGCTGCGCCTCCCCCGTTCCGTTACCGGCAGGGGGCGTGCCGTCGAGGAGCGCGCCGACACAGACACAATCGCCACTCTATAAGAGTTGCGAATCAGCGCCGAGCAGCGGCGCCGCCGCCACTGACCAGGGCAATCACAAACGGCCTTCCAACCAATGTCTGTGCACTAACTACTACTCCCGCCAGGCGCTACCGCCCGCAGCACGGCGATCACACGGTGATCGAAATCGACGATACTGCTGACCAGTAATCCGGCGGTGCTGGCGAGGTCGCCGAGTGCGGCTGCGTTGACCCGTGACCAGGGAAACCACTGCCCGACATGATGTTCGGTTTCCCAGCGCAGTACTTCGTGACACGCCGCTGTCGTCGGCGGGTCGACCTCGGCAACCAGGATTCCGCCGGGCGCGAGCAGCTCAACGGCGCGCCTGAGTATGCGGACGGGGTCTCCGCCGATGCCGATGTTGCCGTCGGTGAGCAGAATCTGTTCCCAACAGCCTTCGGCGGGCAACGGGGCGAAAAGGTCAGCGTGAATCGCGGTTCCACCACGATCACGTGTCAGGTCGACGGCGGCGCGTGAGGCGTCCACGCCCAATGCAGCCCAGCCGCGCTGTCTCAGCGACGCGGTGAATCGTCCGGGGCCGCATCCGAGGTCGAGGGTTGGCCGCGCCGAGCAGTGCCGCAGAACGTGCCCATCGGCGAGCCGATCGCGGTGGCTGGCGTGCGGGCCTCCGATCCAACGGGCCATGGGCAGCTCCCGTACGTGCCCGCGATAGTCGCGAGCCCAGCACACGGCGCCAGCTGCGCCTGCGCGATAGATGAGGTCCACCGGTCCCGTAGCCGTCCGGATGTCCTCGGGAGTCATGCGGTCCTCGTCTCACTTACCGGCACCGATACCGGTCAAGGGCGGGTCGGTTGTGGCGGATCGGTGCACCTCAGACGAACGTCGCTCGTAACGGCGGTCGTTTCGAGCTGCCAGCGCCCGCATATGCCGGCCGTGCGGGGGCCGCTACTGGAGCTGGGTTACGACGGATACAGACGCCCCGCAGGAATGCGATCGTCGGGTGTTGTAGGGCGAATTGCTTTTTCCTGCGCGGGCACAGAACGTCCTCTCGTCTGAACAATTGCGACTCGGTCCCAATCCACTGCTGCTTCGCGGCCAATCACAGATGCCCCGGTGGCCACAGAGAACTCATTGTACCGGACAGTACATGAGAGGCGTCATTGTTGGTCTGAAGTTGGATGTGTATCGGCCGGCGACAAGTCTCCTCTCGCGGCCACCACCAGCCAGCGTGGGAGCTCTAAGAAGCCGTGCGCCGCGATCCACTGCACGGCACGCGGCCCAACGGGTGCTCCGACCGACCGTCGCCTTACTGGCACCGCCTGCACATTTGCTGCAGCTTGTTCTTGTCCACTATGAGGCGTTTGCTGGCTGGTAACATTTGGGCCGACATGCGCAGAGGAGAGTGGCATGGCCATACGGTGGTTGCGGGGCCTGGGGGTATTCGGTGCCGTGGTGCTGGCCGCCTCGGGGTTCGCGAGTTCGGCGCTGGCAGAAGGACCGCCGATGCCCGGCGTGGAAGTCGATGATGAAACCGGCAGGTGCACAGCGGGTTTCGCGGCTCAAGGCAACGACGCCAACTACTACTTGCTGACCAGTGGACATTGCGACGCCCACGACGGTTCGGTATGGACTTACGGTCAGAACGTCCCGCTCGGGATTATTACCGCCAGCGAGAATGAAGGCGACAATAAGGACGCTGCGATCATCCGCCTTGATCCCGGCGTCGGCGCACCGATTGGTGATGTCGGTGGCAAGCTGGTTCGAGATGTGTTGAGCCGCACCCAAATTAAGGCTGGCATGCCGTTCTGCAAGCTGGGCGCAGTCACTGGCGAGACATGCGGCGCGATTACAGAAATCGACAACGATGTGATCGAAGCCAGCGTGTACAGCCTCCATGGCGACAGTGGGAGTCCTGGCTTCGTGAAGAACGATGACGGCACCGTGAGTGCCGTTGGCATTTTGATGTCTTCACCGGAGGGTGACGACCATACGACGTACTTCACCCTTGTGCAGCCGTTGCTCGGTAAGTGGGGAATCCACGTTCTCCCCTGAATTGCGACGACCAAACCGACTGCACGAACTGAGGTTTGACGAACGCCGTCCCTGGTGTGGTGAAGTCACGGAGCGTAGTCACCCGCGAATATGCCGACTTTTGTCGTATCGGTTCAGTGTTACGTAGCCGGCGACGAGCTAGGCGCCGAGTCGATGGTGTCGACGGCGTAGGGCGGCCCGAGGAACCGCCGCACCATCTCGCTCTCGGCATCGGCGTCTTTGAGCGGCCAGTACCACAGAGCCAGGAATGTACGGACCAACCATTGTGCGGCAAGGGGATCGGGCGCGCTCAGCCCCACCATTTCGGTCGCGAAGCGGGAGATGATGGGTGAGTCGGTGAGGCCCTCTGCCGGGAGTGCGGCCATCGAACGCATGGTCTTCGCGAGCGGATCAGCCCGCAGGCGCTGCAAGGCGACCGTCGTGGCGGTGACGACTCGCTCCGGACCGGTGAGCCCGGCGATGGCTTCCCGAACCGAGTCGAGGATGCGCTCGGCCTGCAGGCGCAGGACGACGTCGCGGATTGCGGCCTTGCTTCCGGCGTGGCGGTAGACGGTCGCCGGTGAACAGTGAACCTCGGCGGCCACGGCGTCGATGCTGAAGGCGTCGTAGCCGTGCCGCAACATCAAGTTGGCGGCTGCGGCGTAGATGCGTTCCGCGGCTTCGTCATGTCGCTCCCGCCCGATCAGCCAGTCTTGACCCGCCATCGTTTCAGTTCATCCAGAGCCGAGAACCCATGAAGTTGTTTTATCACTGTGAGAAGAATTCCAGTCGATTTATCAGGGAAGTCGCTGGTCGGCTGATCGGCCTGAGAAGCGCGCGGCGGCGCCCGTATCGACTCGGTTTGCATGTTCGCTGTACACCGTTGACGCAGGTGCACGCCGCATTCACCCTGAGCGCATGACGCTCTTGGCGGACGCGACGGACTTCTTCGGCACCGCGGCCTTGCAGGACCCCTACCCGCTCTATGACCGGATGCGCGACCAAGCACCGGTTCATCGCATCGGGGATTCGGTCTTCCACGCGGTATGCGGCTGGGACGCCGTCACCGAGGCCGTCAACCGGGTCGAGGATTTCTCGTCGAACCTCACCGCGACGATGGTCTACCACGACGACGGCACCGTCACCCCGTTCGACATGGGCCCACTCGGCGGTCCGATGCACGCCCTGGCCACCGCGGACGATCCCGTGCACGACGCGCACCGCAAGATGCTGCTGCCCCACCTCTCGGCCAGGCGAATACGTGTCATCGAGGGGTTCGCCGAAGCCACGGCGATCAAACTGTGGTCCGACGGGTTGGTCGACGGTCGGATCGAGTGGATGAGCGCCATGGCCAATCGGCTCCCGATGATGGTGGTCGCCCGCCTACTTGGGCTGCCCGACGACGACGTCGACATGCTGATCCGACTGGGGTATGCCACCACCACTCTGCTCGACGGCGTCGTGAGCCCGACCCAACTCGAAGCCGCGGGCGTGGCCGCGATGGAGCTGTCCGGGTATGTGATGGAGCACTTCGCGAGTGCCGGGGAACGCCCTGCGCCGGGCCTCATCGGCGACCTCGCCGCCCGCCACGCCTCTGGCGAACTGGAGCAGTTCCCGGCGCTTGGGATCATGCTCACCTTGTTCAGCGCGGCGGGCGAATCGACCGCGTCGCTACTGGGGAGCGCCGCCTGGATCCTGGTGACCCAGAGCCATATTCAAGAACAGGTCCGCGCCCATCCCGACCTGCTGGGTGCTTTCATCGAAGAGACACTGCGCTACGAGTCGCCGTTTCGCGGCCACTACCGCCACGTGATACGAGACACCACGCTGGGCGGCGTCGACGTGCCCGCCGATTCGCGCCTGCTGTTGATGTGGGGGGCCGCCAACCGCGACCCCCGGCAGTTCGACAACCCCAACGAGTTCCGGCTGGACCGCAGCGGCGCCAAAGGGCACATCACCTTCGGCAAGGGCGCACACTTCTGCGTCGGGGCCGCACTGGCACGTTTGGAGGCCCAGATCGTCTTGCGGACGCTGCTGGAACAGACGACCTGGATCGAGGCAACCGACGTCGGACACTGGCTGCCCAGCATCCTCGTCCGCCGACTCGACCATCTCGAACTGGCGGTCAGATGACCGAGCAAGCAGAGTTGATCGCCTGCTACGAGCTAACCCAAGCCAAGGCCAAGTACTGCCGAACCCTCGACACGCGGGACTGGAACGGCCTAGCGGCATTGATGACCGAAGACATCGAATTCGGGATGGGTGACGGACATTCCGAACCGCAAATGACCGTGGGACGCGACGAGACACTGGCGCTGCTGCAATCCCTTGTGGCCGGGTCAAAGACCGCTCACCAGGTCCATACACCCGAGATCGACCTCAACGAAGATGAGGCGCAAGTGATCATCAGGCCGGAGCGGGAGCCCACATCGCGAATGAAGAGGGTGGGCGGTAGTGCGCCTGGCCAAGCGGCCCCGTGTTCATGATTGCAACGAACGCCAGCCGGCTCATTCGGGCCGGAGGGTGGGCCATCTGGGCTGCGGCGCCTAGGCTTCTCGTATGAGTAGGGCTTTCGTTGTCACATTCGCGTTCGGATTGCTCGTCGCGGTGTTCGGTCTGATCTGGGCACTGCAGGGATTCGGGGTGTTGGGTGGCAGCCCGATGAGCAACACCACCACCTGGTCGATCATCGGTCCGATCACGGTGGTGATCGGCATCGGGATCGCGGTATTCAGTTGGCGCAAACTCAAGTCGAAATAGTTCGCTAGTTCTCCGTCACGGTGAACTCCACCGTGTGCCAGCCGGTGGCGCCGTCGGGGATGCTGCCAACCTGATCCGCTGTTTGGGTGGCTCCGGAGTTGTCGGTGGCGCGCACCGTAATGCTGTGATTCCCAGGGGTTTTCGCCTGCCATGGGAAGCTCCACAATCGCCACGTCGCGTTGGAATAGCTGGCGCCCAGTTCGGCGGGCTGCCATTCACCGTTGTCGATGCGGATCTCCACGCCCCGCACCCCCCGATTCTGTGCCCACGCCACCCCACCGAACACGACGGATCCTCTCGGCAGTTTCTGGCCGTCTGTCGGCACGTCGACGCGCGACTCGGTCTTGATCGGCGCCTGCGCTGCCCAGCCGAACCGTGTCCAGTACGCCTTTGCTTTGTCGAATCGAGTCAGCTCCAAGTCGACGACCCACTTGGTGGCGGACACATACCCGTAGAGCCCGGGCACCACCAGCCGAGCCGGGTAACCGTGCTCGACCGGCAGCGGCTGACCGTTCAGGCCCACCGCCAGCAGCGCGTCGCGGCCATCGGTGAGGGCCTGCACCGGCGTACCCGCGGTGAATCCGTCGATCGAGGTGGAGAGCACCATATCGGCGTTTGCGTGCACACCGGCTGCCGCAAGCAGGTCGGCCACCCGGTAGCCCGTCCACACGCCCGTCGAAATCAGCTTTCCACCAACGGGATTCGACACACAGGTCAACGTCGTCGCTGATTCGACGACTTCGAAACGGGCCAGGTCCTCGAAGCTGTAGGTAGCCTCGCGATCCACCATGCCGTGGATGCGCAACCGCCAGTCGCCGTGGCTGAGTTGCGGAACACTTAGCGCGGTGTCCACCCGGTAAAAGTCGCCGCTAGCGGTGACGAAGCTCGGGAGCGCGACGCCTTTCGGTTGCACATCGGCGGGTATGGGTGCAGCCGGTACCCGCGGGGTGGGAAGCGTGACGGCGTTGCGGTCGGCGGCCACCGAATGTACCAACCGTGTGAGGACCGCACCCACGACACCGCTCACCACGCCGAATCCGAGCAATCCGTACGCCACCAGCGCGCGTCTGCGTGCGTCCGGCTCGTCGCCGTCGGCATCGGCGGTTGGTTCTTTCGGCCGGACCCGGCGGGTGAGAAAGCGCAGGGCCGCCACGCCGCAGACGGCGCCCGCGACCGTGGGGATCGTGTCGGGCAACGCCGCGCCCTGCCGCGATAGCACTGCCGCGCAGCCGAGGAAGCCCGCCGCGGCGATTACCGCGCTGCCCACGGGACGGCGCTTGGTTTCGAAGCTGCCGGCGACCGCCGCGATCGTCGCGATCACCACGAGCACGACGATCGCCAAGAAGATCTTGTCCAGCGAGCCCAGGGTCTGAATCGCCCACTCTTTGACGGGCCCCGGGGTCAGGTCCACGATCACCGAGCCGGTCGCGGCGCGAGCATCCGCCCGCGCGCCGAACGGGATGCCCACCAGCGCAGCTACCCCGAGCGAGACGGCCGCGGCGGCAACCCCGGCGATCATCCGCTCATTCGACGTCGCGGCAGCCATCGGAATCACTGTACTCGCGCGTCAGCTAAGCCACCGCAAAAAGCTTGCCGGGCAGCCAATCACGCCTTGGCCGTGTTACCGAATCCGACATGGCTGCGAATCAGGGGCAGCGTTGCCGCGGTGGCGAAGCCCGGTGGGGCTGCGCAGATCGCGGGGACGGCATTGAGCACCTGCATGCCGGTGGCCACGCTTGCCGAGCGGACGTGCTCTGCCATGCTCGCCGCGCGGGTAAAGCTCGCCAGGCAGAAGAAGTGGGTCCGCATCGAGGGGTCGCCCTCGATCGTCAGCGTCCACCCGTCCTGGGGTTTGGGCCAGTTCTCCGGGTACTCGCCACCGACGGTCCACAGCGTCTCTATCTCGACGAGCACCTCGCCGTGGCGCCGGCCCGACCACCTCCACCGTTGCCCCGCAGTGGTTCCCGCGCGCAGCACATGATCGAATATCTGATGATCCTCGCGGGCGGGAACCGCCTCCACCGTCGCGGTGACCTCGTCGATGTCGGCATTGAGTGTGTCGGCCAGAAACCAGACCTGTTCGGTGAAGATACCGCTGTTGAAGGCGAGGAACTCGCTGGCTTGTGGACTGATCTCCTCGACCGGTTGGCCAAAGCGCATGTTGTCGAACGTGATTGACGTGCTTTCGTAGACCGACCAGTCGGCGCGTTCCTGGAGCGTGATCTTGTCGATGGTGCGGCACATGCCCGAAAGCGTCAGCGGTAGTGCGCCGGAGAGGTTCCCGGGGTTCAACCCGCTGCCGTGAACCGTCGTGTCGCCGGCCCGGCAGGCCTCCAGCACCCGATGGCGATCGGCAGGTGTGATGCGGCGCGGATGGAACAGGAATGCCGTTGTCACAACGTTTTTCCCACTGGGCAGCAATGCGCACACCTCGTCGAGGTTGGTGTTTCGCGGCGTGTAGAGCACGCAGTCCGCGGCGAGCTCCATGACCTTGTCGACATCAGTGGTCGCGGCGACGCCGATCGGGTCGCGACCCACCAGGGTGCCGACGTCGACTCCGTCTTTTGCGTCGGAATAGACGCGTGCGCCGACGATTTGCAAGTCGGGCCGGTGATCGATGATGGTCGTGACGATCTCGGAGCCCACCGTTCCGGTGCCCCACGGGATGATGCGCAGCGGCTCTGTCATCGGTGTCCCTTCCGGCTCGTCAGTGGTGATGAGTGTGCGACGCGACGCTCTCGCGATGTTCCTGAGCCGCATTGGTGCCGCCGGCGGGATAGGCATGGATCATCGCGGTGGTCAGCTTGGGCACCGCGTGGATCAAGTCGTGTTCGGCTTCGTGCGCAATCTGATGTGCCGCAGCCAAACTCAGCGCCGGATCGATGTCGAGTTCGGCATCGGCGTGTAGCCGGTGTCCGATCCAGCGCATCCGCACACTGCGCACCGAGCGCACGCCGGGCCGGGCGGCCAGCGCGGCCTCGGCAGTGTCGACGAGCTTCGGATCGACACCGTCCATCAGGCGACGGAACACATCTCGCACCGCCGTGCGCAGCACGGCCAGAATGGCCACCGTGATCGCCAGGCCGACGATCGGATCGGCGAGGGGGAAGCCCAAAGCCACGCCGCCGGCGCCGACCAGCACCGCCAGCGAGGTAAAGCCATCGGTGCGCGCGTGCAGGCCGTCGGCGACGAGCGCCGCCGAGCCGATACGGCGTCCGACCCGGATGCGGTAGAGCGCCACCCATTCGTTTCCGATGAACCCGAGCAGTCCGGCCACCGCGACCCAGCCGACGTGCCCGATGGGCCGCGGATTGATCAGCCGCTCGACGGCCTCGTACCCGGCGATTATCGCCGACAGGGTGATCATCGCGACCACGAACAGTCCGGCCAGGTCTTCCGCCCGGCCAAAGCCGTAGGTATAGTGGCGCGTTGCGGCCTTGGTGCTCAACGCAAACGCGATCCACAGCGGCACGGCGGTCAGAGCGTCGGAGAAGTTGTGGATGGTGTCGGCGGCCAAGGCGATGGAGCCGGACAGGATCACCACGACGATCTGCGCGACGGCGGTGGCGCCCAGCACCAGCAGGCTGATCTTGACCGCGCGGATACCGTCGGCGCTGGATTCCAACTCGCTGTCAAAGCTGTCGGCGGCGTCGTGCGAATGTGGCGCGAAAATCTCCTTGATCGCGCCCCGCAATCCCTTCGGATGATCGTGATCGTGTCCGTGCGAGTGGTCGTGCCCGTGATCGCTCATCGCGCGTTGGCCTTTCGGGGCCGTCGATCGGTCGTGATGGCCCGAACTTTGGGGTCGCTGCGGTGGTGCGACGGCACGCCGGGACCGGCATGTTCGGCGTTGAACACCGCATCGATGACCAGTTGACGGACGTGCTCGTTTTCCAGGCTGTAGAAGATCGTGGTGCCGGCCCGGCGGGTGCGCACCAGCCGAGCCATCCGCAGCTTGGCCAGATGCTGGGACACCGACGGCGCGGGCTTGTCCACCTTTTCGGCCAGGTCGTTGACCGACGACTCGCCCTCGGTCAGCGCCCACAACACCCGAATGCGGGTGGCGTCGGCCAACATTCGGAAGACCTCGACGATCAGGCTGACCTGATCCTCGGCAAGGTCCGCTGCGCCACTATCTGCATGCATACGTAGATAGTAGCTTATCCGGCTCGGCGCCGCCTTCGCGAAGGCGCCCTGAGCGGCCGTCAGAACTTCGCGACAGCCCCGGCATCGATCGGCAACGCGGCGCCGGTGATGTACCGCGACTCGTCGGAGGCGAGAAACAGCACGGCGTTACTGACCGCGCTCGCCTCGATGACCGGCACCGGCAGCATATGGAAGTGGCCGAGCACGGCGGCCGTGTCGTCCATCGTGGGGTTGGGGAGGTCGGGCCGCAGCATGCGGTGGAATTGCTCGTTGTCGATCATCGGCGTCCGTATGTTGCCGGGGTGGATCGAATTGACTCGAATCAACTGAGGCGCAAGCTCGTTCGCGAGCGAGTTCATCAAGCCGACGACGCCGTGCTTCGCCGAGGCGTAGTGCGCCATGTACCCGCCGCCGCGGAGTCCCAACATGGAGCTCACCAGGATGATGGAGCCGCCGCGGCCGTCGGACATGTGCGGTACCGCCACCTTGACGGTGTGCCAAACCCCGGTGAGATTGATGTCGAGCATCGTCTGCCAGGCGGCTTCTTCGATCATCGCGGCGGGCGCGGGACTGCCGCTGATGCCGGCGTTGGCAATCACGACATCGGGCCGGCCCAATTCGTCGATTCCTCGTTGCAACGCCTCGCGCAGGCTCACGAGGTTTCTGACATCGGCCTTGGTGGCCACGATGCGCCGGTCCAATTTCTCGACCAGGGCCACGGTTTCGTCGAGATCGTCCTGCGTGGCTCCCGGATAGCTCACGCCCTCGATGTCGCCACACATGTCCACGGCGATGATGTCGGCGCCTTCCTCGGCGAGGCGGACGGCATGTTCTCGACCTTGGCCGCGCGCCGCACCCGTGATGAACGCGACTTTGCCGGCCACTCTGCCAACGGCCTTCGTCATCGTGACCCTTCCTACCGATCGATAACTTTCACCGAGACGATAGCCCTGATCGTGGCCCGCCAGGCCACTGCGGGGTTAGTGGCCGGGAAACTGAAACGGACTGGGCGCGGGGCCGGCGCCCATCAGCGGGAACGGCATCTTCCCGTTGGCAAGCGAGGTCAGCACGCCCGGGCATTCCATCTGGATGGCCATGCTGGTGACCAGCCCGGCCATGGTCGCCGAAAGCCCAGTTTTCCCAGACAGTTGCGATGCTACGGTCGCGACCGTCGCACCCGGCTTTACCAAGGCCGGGCAAATTGACTGGCCGAGTCCGGCAATGGCGTTGCTCTGCGAGCCGTTGTTGCCGATTCCCGCGCCGTTCAGCGCGGTGGTGATCGCGTCGCCGGACGTGTCGGCCTGGGCGAGCGCAGGCAGCGTTGCTCCGGCCGCGAGGATGCCGGCCGCAACCGCCAGTGGGCGAACCACCCCCGACGCCGCATCGATGAAACCTGCCCATGCCGTCGGTTGGCGAACCGCAAGGGAGCGACGAACCGTCTGGGTAGTCCATGGGCGGAACATCGTCAGTGCGGTCATATCGCTCCTAGGAGTCAGGCGAGTGCACAACCATGCACTGCCCCTGTCTTCGGTAACGATCGTCAATCCGTTACATCACGATCCGGGTGCATCGGGAGCCGTCGGCCAGGCCCGACCGCTCAGGAGTCGCAATCCGTTGAGCGCGACGATGATGGTCGACCCCTCGTGGCCCGCGACGCCGAGGGGCAGCGGCAGGTGGCCGAACAGGTCCCAGACGACGAGTCCGGTGATGAAGGCCGCGGCGATGGCCAAATTGGCGATCACGACCCGGCGCGCCCGACGGGCCAGCGCCACGACGGCCGGGATGGTGGCGAGTTCGTCGCGGACGGTGACGGCGTCGGCGGTTTCCAAGGTGAGGTCGGCTCCGTTGCGGCCCATGGCAATCGAGGAGTGCGCGGCGGCCATCGCGGGAGCGTCGTTGATGCCGTCACCGACCAACGACACCCGGTGGCCGTCGGCCTGGAGCTGGCGCACCGCGGCGACCTTGTCATCGGGCAGCAGGTCGGCGCGGACATCGGTGATCCCGACCTGCGCGGCCAGATGCTCTGCTGCCGGGCGGGTATCACCGGTCAGCAGGATCGGTGGTCCCGCGGTGATCGCGGCGATGGCGCGGACCACCACATCGCTTCCCTCGCGCACGGTGTCGTCGAGTCCGAGAACGCCCAGCGGCGCACCATCGACGACGACGAGAACCGCCGTGGTGCCCTGGCGTTCCAGGTCGGCCGCCGCGGCCGGGTTGCTGTGAAATGCGCGCGGGCTCAGCACTTCGATGTTGCGGTCCGCGACACGTGCGCGTACGCCACGACCGGGAAGGGCCTGAAAATCGGTGGCTTCCGCCACGGGCAGCTCGCGTGCGCGCGCGGCGGCAACGATCGCGCGCCCGAGCGGATGTTCGCTGAATTGCTCTGCGCTGGCCGCTATTCGCAGCACATCGTCATCGGAGCAGAGGTCCTCGATCACGGCGATGGCGGTGAGTTGTGGTGTTCCCGTCGTGAGTGTGCCGGTCTTGTCGATGGCCACCGCAGTGGTATCGGCCAGGTGCTCCATCGCGACCGCCGACTTGACCAGCACACCGCGCCGGCCGGCGTTCGCGATCGCCGAGAGCAGCGGCGGCATGGTCGCCAACACCACCGCACACGGCGATGCCACGATCATGAACGTCATCGCACGAAGCAGCGTGGACCGTAGGTCGGCCCCGAGGATCAGGGGCACCGCGAACAGGGCGAGCGTCGCCACGACGACGCCCGCGGAATAGCGCTGCTCGACCTTCTCAATGAACAGTTGCGTCTTGGCTTTGGTGGCCGACGCCTCCGCGACCAGGGCGACGATGCGGGCGACGACGGTGTCGGAGGGGTCTTTGGTGACGCGAATACGAAGTGCCCCAGCACCATTGAGGGTTCCGGCAAAAACCTCGTCGCGGGCCGACTTTGCGATCGGCATCGGCTCCCCGGTCACCGACGACTGGTCGACATCGGAGACGCCGTCGACAACGACACCGTCGGCGCCGACGCGTTCGCCGGGGCGCACGCTGACGAGGTCGCCGACACGAAGGTCGGTGGCGTTGACCGATTCTTCGATACCGTTGGCGTCGAGGCGGATGGCGCGATCGGGTGCAAGGTCTAGCAATCCCTTGACCGAATCCTCGGTGCGCTTGGTCGCCGCGTCTTCCAATGCGCCGGACGTGGCGAAAATGACGATCAGCAGTGCGCCGTCGAAGATCTGGCCGATGCTTGCGGCGCCGATGGCGGCAACCACCATCAGCAGATCGACATCCAGCGTGCGAGAACGCAACGCCTGCAAGCCTTCCCAGGCAGGTTCCCAGCCGCCGGTCAGGTAGCAGGCTAGGTACAAGACCCACCAGGTCCAACTAGGAGCGTCAAGCAACTGCGTCGCGAGCCCGGCCATGAACAGGACCAAAGCGACCGTCGCCCATCGGACGGATGCGACCGACCACAGACCCGAGATGCGGGCGGGCCCGCTGTCCGACAAGGGCGTGCGCGTCGGCTGCGCGGTGGTGCACGTCATCGAAGCGGCTCTTTCCCCGGCGGCAACTTACCCATCCATGTATACATGTACAGCTCTACATATGTCACATCAGTTTGTGGCGCGTGCTTCAATTGATCGATGGGACACGGAGTCGACGGCAGGGTGACGCCACCGGCCACGCTCGACTCGGTCTCTGCCATCAAAATCGCCGAGACACTCCAAGCGCTGGCCTCACCCAACCGACTGATGATCCTCACCCGGCTGCGGCAATCGCCATGCTCGGTCGGCGAACTCTCCACGGCGGTCGGCATGGAGCAGCCGGCGGTGTCTCACCAATTGCGGCTGCTGCGCGCCCTCGGGCTGGTTGCCGGCGACCGCAACGGCCGCAACATCGTCTATCGCCTCTACGACAACCACGTCGCTTCCCTGCTCGACGAGGCCGTTTACCACATCGAGCACCTGCGCCTCGGCGCCACCGACACGACGGCTTAGCTGGTCAGGGCCGCAATTGGCGATGCGGTCGGAAAAATTTAGCTGAACATTTGATAAGACAGTGTTTCGGCACGGGATTAGAGACGCTGTCGGCTCTAATGTGATGGAGATGAGTATCGAGTACTACCTGCAGAAGGTTCCCGTCGAATCCGTTGAGCCGGGTTTCTCGCTGGCCATCGATGAAGACGGCGACTACCGGCTGTTCCAGGTCGAATGCACCCAGAGGTTGCATCGGGTCGGCACCCCCATCATGTACACACTGATCTCCGAGCCCGTCAACGGCGGCGATCCCTGGGTCCTGGAGTGCGAAGAGGGCACGCCGGTCGTGCGGATTCTCGGCGTCGCCAAGGCGGCGTCCTAGGCTTCCCAGGCCTCCTAGGCCTCCTGGGTCGTTGCCGCCGGCTTGGCCGCGACGACGAACTGCACCGCGCGCTGCGTCTGCTGTTCGATGTCGACGAGCCCGGCCGACGAGAACAGGTCGACAAAGTCGCGCCGGCCGAACACCGTGAGACCGATGCTGCGCGCGACGGCGGTCATCAGGTGCCGCACCGCGGCCACGTCGGGGGCATAGCTGGTCAGGATCGCTATCCGGCCACCGGGCCGCAGCACCCGCACCATCTCGGCGGCCACCCGGAACGGCTCGGGCATCAGGTACAGCGCACCGAAACAGCAAACAGCGTCGAAGGTTTCGTCGCCGAACGGCAACACGCGGGCGTCGCCGCGGACGTAACAGGTGTGCGGCCCGCTGTTGTCGGCGACGGCGCGCGTCAGCATCGACTCGGAGATATCGAACCCGACCGCCAGGCCGCCGTCGGGCAGTTCGGCGGCCAGGGGAGCGGTGAAATTGCCTGGGCCACAAGCAACATCGAGCAGTCGGTGAGCGGTCGGCAGCTGCAGGGCCGACGCCGCCCGGCGCTGTTCGGCCCGGTGGGTGAGGCCGCTGGCGGCGTAGAAGGCGGTCGGTCGCCACAGCCGTTCGTAGACCGTCGCGACGAACGGGCTGTTCATGGCGCGCTGCGCGACGGTCGGCACCGGCGCACTGGTCGATTCGCCCAGCACGTCGAGAAAACCGTGTCGCAGCTGGGCGGTCTGGCTCATCAGGCTGCGGGTCGTCTCGACCGGATCCTGGCTCATCGTGTTCCGACGCTAGTGGACAGCCCCGCCGCGCCCGCGGCCCGGGTGCGGGCGGAGATCCGTCATAGTGATAATCATTTTCATCAATGATCATGAGATTTCGGGTCGGGTGCGTTAGATGAGGGCCGAGCGTCGACCACGTTTCGGGTCCATGGAAGTCCTGGTCTTCGGTTTGGTGGGGTTCGCGATCGCGGGGACGTGGTTGCGCGCCGTCGTCGTCAACAGCACCGCCTTGTCCACCGCGGGCACCGTGTTCTGCGGTGTCTTCGTCCAGGCCGTGCCGTTTCTGGGCATGGGCGTGGTGGTCAGCGGTTTGATCGCGGTGTTCGTGTCACCCGAACGGCTGGTGCGCTGGCTGCCCCGGCGACCCGCCGCGGCGGTCGTCGTCGCCGGCGTGGCCGGGGCCGCGCTGCCGGGCTGCGAGTGCGGCTCGGTGCCGGTGGCTCGGCGGCTCTTCGGCGACGGCGGCGCGGCCGGAGCGGCGGCGTTGACGTTCATGCTCGCCGCACCCGCGATCAACCCCGTCGTAGTGGTCGCGACGGCCGTCGCGTTCCCGGGTCAGCCGAAGATGGTCATCGCCAGGGTCGCCGCGTCACTGCTGACCGCGGTGGTGATGGGCTGGGCGTGGTCGCGGTGGGGGCGCACCGAATGGATCACCCGCCGGCTCCCGCAGCACGGCTCGCACAGCCCGGAGACCGACTCGAAGTGGCTGGTGTTCTGTGAAGTGGCCCGGCACGACTTTCTGCAGGCGGCGGCCTACCTGGTGGTGGGAGCCGCCGCCGCGGCGGCCCTGCACGTGCTGGTGCCGCCGTGGATCTTCGAAAACGTCGGCGCGCATCTGGTTCTCGGCGTCATCGTGATGGCGACGCTGGCCGTCACGCTGGCCGTGTGCTCGGAGGCCGACGCGTTCGTGGCGTCCAGCCTGACGATGGTGCCGCTGATTCCGCGGCTGGTGTTCCTGGTGGTCGGGCCCGCCGTCGACGTCAAGCTGCTGGCGATGCAGTCCGGCATGTTCGGCCGGGCGTTCGCCACCCGCTTCGGCCCGGCGACTTTCGTCGTGGCCACGATGGCGGCCACCGGAGTCGGCGTGCTGCTGCTGGGCGGTTCTCGATGAAGCGCGAAACCGAGAACACGATCCTGCTGCTGGTCGGGCTGAGCATCGCCCTGATCGTGGCCACCGGCGTGTTCACCCGCTACGTCAAGCCGTCGCTGTTGCCGTGGCTGGTTCTCACCGCCGCGCTGCTGATCGCGCTCGCGCTGGTGTCCATCGTCGGCGACGTCCGCCGCGGCGGCCGCGATCACGACGACGGGCATGCCCACCGCGGCGGCGTGGTGTGGTTGCTCGCGGTGCCCATCGTGGTGCTGTGCTTTGTGACGCCCCCGGCCTTGCGACCGCAGGCCGCCACGGTGACAAACGTCTCCAATGACGCTCTGCGCGTGGCATTTCCGCCGTTACCGCCAGGGCGTGCGCCCGAGATCTCGCTGGCCGAGGCGGTGGTGCGTTCGGCCAACGACAGCACGGGCTCGTTGAACAACCGGCTGATCACCGTCACCGGTTTCGCCCTCAACGAACCCGGCGGCGTTGACCTGGCCCGCATCGTCATCATCTGTTGCGCAGCCGACGCCCAGTTGGCCCGCATTCACCTGCGCGACCACGACGGCGGTGACACGGTGCACTTCGCCGACAACACCTGGCTGCGGGTGGAGGGCGTGATAACGCCGGCACAGCGCCAGCCCCATACGCCGCCGATCCCGACGCTGCGGGCCGTCTCGGTCACGCCCGTGCCCGCTCCGGCAAACCCCTACGCGTAGCGCAAACAGGACAAACCTGCTGGTTAGCCTGTTAGGCTCGCGACGGTCGGCTCAGCGATTCACGTCGGAGGGGACTCTGGATGACACGCCCACGGATCCGCGCCCGTGCGCCGCTGCGGATCTCGTTCGCCGGCGGCGGCACCGACGTCCCGCCTTTCCCGGAGCTCGAAGGTGGCTGTGTTCTTTCGGCGACGATCGACCGCTTCGCCTACGGATCGCTGACCCCGCGTACCGATCGCAAGGTGAGCATCGAGTCGGTGGACTTCAAGACCACCCACGAGATGACGCTCGACAGCGAAATCCTCTACGACGGCAGCCTTGACCTGATCAAGGCCGCGGTACGGCGGTTCGGCCGCGACGGGACGGACGGCTACGACTTGGTGCTGCGGTCGAGCGCTCCGCCTGGATCCGGGTTGGGCTCGTCGTCGACGATGATGGTCGCGCTCACCGGGCTGCTCGCCGAGCACTACCGCGCGCCGATGGGCGAATACGAGACCGCCCAGCTGGCCTGCGCCATCGAACGTGACGACCTCGGCATCGCGGGCGGCCTGCAGGACATGTACGCCGCGACATTCGGCGGATTCAACTTCATCGAGTTCAGCGACCGGGTGATCGTCAACCCGCTGCGCGTGCGCGACGAGATCGCGTTCGAACTCGAGCTCAGCCTGCTGCTCTGCTACACGGGCATCACGCGGGACTCCGCACGCGTGATCGAGGACCAAACCCGCCGCGCCACCACGGGTGCCGACGACACGCTTGCCGGGCTGCGCGCGCAGAAGGAGCTGGCGGTGGCCATGAAGGCCGCACTGCTGACCGGCAAGCTCAACGATTTCGGCGCCCTGCTCGGCGAGGCGTGGACCCAGAAGAAGCGGATGTCGCCCTACATCACCAACGCGCGCATCGACGAGCTGTACGACCTCGCGTTGCATAACGGCGCCCTCGGCGGCAAGATCACCGGCGCCGGTGGCGGTGGTTACATCCTGCTGTTCTGCGATTTCACCAAGAAGCACCGCCTCATCGAGGCCCTCGAGGGGGCGGGGGCCGGAATCACCGAATTCGCTTTCGAGAGCAAGGGATTGACCACATGGCAGGCATGAGTAGGTCGGATGTCGTCGCGCCGAGTGTGGAGACGGTCCAGGCCCGGCTGGCCGACACGATCGCCGTCAAGCAGCAGCTGCAGTCGGGCGAATTCGCCGCGCAGACCGTCGAGGTGGCGCGGGTAATCATCGACGCGCTGCGCGCCGACGGCAAGGTGATCTTCTTCGGCAACGGCGGCTCCGCCCAAGACGCGGGGCATCTGGCCGCCGAGCTGATGGGCCGCTTCGCGTTCGACCGACCGGGCCTGGCCGCGCTCAGCCTTCCCGACGCCACCGCGGCGATCACCGCGATCGGCAACGACTACTCCTACGACGAGGTGTTCGCCCGCCAGGTGCTGGCCGCCGGCCGGGCCGGCGACGTAGTGGTCGGCCTGACCACGTCGGGCAACTCGCCCAACGTGGTGCGCGCGCTCGAGGCGGCCGGACAGGCCGGGATGACGACCGTGACGCTGACCGGCGCCCGCGGCGGCAAGGTCGCCGACGTGGCCCAGATCTGCATTCGGGTGCCCAGTGCCGACACCGGCCGGATTCAGGAAGCGTGCCTGCACCTGGGCCACACCATTTGCGAAATGGTCGAAGCCGCGTTGTTCCGCCGTCCGTCCTGACGATGGGCTGGGAGAACGTCCGTACTGTCTTCCTGGACCGAGACGGAACCATCAACGTCAAGGCCGACGAGGGCGAATACATCCGGACGCCCGACGAATTGGTTCTCTTGCCCGGCGCGGCCCAGGCGATCGCGGCGCTGAATGCGGCCGGCCTGCGCACCGTCCTGGTGACCAACCAGCGCTGGCTGTCCGAACCGCCAGCTCAACCTACGCATTTCCACACCATCCAGGACCGGCTGCGGCAACTGCTCGCCGATCAGGGCGCCCGGCTGGACGCCGAATATCACTGCCCGCACGCGGCGAACAGCTGCGACTGCCGTAAACCGTTGGCCGGCATGCTGATTCGTGCGGCGGCAGAACACGGATTCGATCTGGCCGAGTCGGTCATGATCGGCGATAGCGCCGCCGACGTGGCGGCCGGCCGAGCGGCCGGCGCGACGACCGTCCTGCTGCGCGCCGGCGGCGGCGAGGACGCCGACTTCGTCGTCGACGACCTCGCCGCGGCCGTGCGGCTCATCCTCGCCTGAACCGGGCGACGATCGACCGGATCACCAGCGCGAGCGCGAACGGCAGATCGTCGCGCAGGTATCGGCGAGCCAGCCGGCGCGGTTCGAGCATCAGCCGGTGCACCCATTCGAATCCGAGTCGCTGCAGTAGCGGGGACGCCCGGCGGACTGCGCCGGCCGTCATGCCGATGCCGCCGCCGCAGGCCAGGCACCATACGTCGGGCAGCTCTTCGCGTAGCCGTTCGATCAGGCGTTCCTGCCGCGGGAAACCCAACCCGACGAAGACCAGATCGGGTTTGGCGGCGACCACCGCCGCGACCGCTTGCCGCGTGCCGTCCTCCGTCTTGTCGAAGCCGAACGCCGGCGACTGGGCGCCGGCGACGCGCAGGTTGGGAAATTGCGCGGCGAGCGCGGCGGCCGCCTGCTCCGGAATGCCCTCGGCGCCGCCGAAGAAATAGATCGACTTGCCGTCGGCGGCCGCGGCCGCACTCAGCGGATGGATCAACGACGAACCGGCCACCCGCTCCGGCAGCGGCTCACCCCGCAGCCGCGCCGCCCACACCAACGGCATCCCGTCGGCGACGACCAGGGATCCGCGCGCGATCAGCTCGGCGAGTGCGCCGTCGCGGCTGGCCGCGACGGCCACGTCGACGTTCACCGGGATGATCGAGCCGCCCCGGCCGTCGGCCCAGGCCTTGCGCACGACGTCGACGGCGTCACGCAGGGTGAGGGAGTCGAACCAAAGATCGCCCACCCGGATCCTGGCTGGCTGCATGACTCGTGATTCTCACCGGATTGGCGCCGAACTTCCATCGAACTCCCGACATCGGTTCGTCCGGTTGTTGCTGCACCGCCCGCCGACGCCATAACCTGAGCGAATCGGACCGCAAGATGGGCCGCCGTGGCCGAACTGATCGGTGCGCGGGCGGAAGAACTCGCCGCGATGGACATCTTCGAGGGATGCGCCATCGAAGACTTGGAGCCGTTGGCGGCCACCCTGCAGCCGCTGCGCGCCGCGGCCGGACAGGTCCTGATGCAGCAGGGCGAGCAGGCCGTGTCGTTTCTGCTGATCTCCTCGGGCGCCGCCGAGATCAGACACGTCGGGGCCGACGGCGCGGTGGCGATCGGCGAGACTTCCGCCGGCGCGATCATCGGCGAGATCGCCCTGCTGCGCGACAGCCCCCGGATCGCGACCGTCACCACGCTCGAACCGCTGACCGGCTGGATCGGCGACAACGATGCGTTCACCCGGCTGGTGCACATCCCGGGCATCATGCCCCGGCTGCTGCGGATGGTGCGCCAGCGGCTGGCCGCTTTCATCACACCCCTGCCGATACGGATGCGCGACGGTACCCACCTGCTGCTGCGCCCGGTGCTGCCGGGCGACGACGTGCGCACCGTGCACGGCCATATTCAGTTCTCCAGCGAAACGCTGTATCGGCGGTTCATGACGGCCCGGCTGCCCTCGCCGGCGCTGATGCACTACCTGTCCGAGGTCGACTACGTCGACCATTTCGTGTGGGTGGTGACCGACGGCGACGACCCGGTGGCCGACGCGCGCTTCGTCCGCGACGAAAAGGATCCGACGGTCGCCGAGATCGCGTTCACCGTCGCTGACGCCTACCAGGGCCGGGGGATCGGGAGCTTCCTGATCGGCGCGCTGTCGATCGCCGCCGAGGTTGACGGAGTCGAAAGGTTCTCCGCGCGAATGCTTTCCGACAATCTGCCGATGCGCACGATCATGGACCGCTACGGCGCGATCTGGCAACGCGAAGACGTCGGGGTCATCACCACCGTCATCGACGTGCCGCGCCGGCGCGACCTGGGCATCAAGCGTGGATTGGCCGACGAAATCAAACGCGTTGCCCGACAGGTGATCGAGGCGCTCGGCTGATCCGGCGTCTCGTGATATCAACTTCGCATGCGGCCGTTCTGGTTTGGTGCGGTGCTCACGGTGTTGGTGGCCGCATGCGGCCACGCGCCGGCACACCGGCCCTCGGTCACGCCCACGCCGTCGGCGCACTCCACCACCGTCAACCCCGCCAACGTCAAGCGAGTCGTTCGTGACCTGCCGCCCAATTACGAGGCCACGCCCGGCATTCCGAGCGGCGCCTCGCCGCGGGTGATCTGGGGCCTTGACCCGGACGCGACGTCCAAGCCCGCGTCATGCGCCGTACTCGCCGATCCCGGCAAGGGGCGCGACCAATCCGCGCAGGGCCTGTCCGCCTCGGGTCCGGGCGGCATCATCAACGTGGCTGTGGTGACTTTGCCAGACATTGACCTGGACCGCGGCGTCGTCGAGGCCTGCGGCCAGTGGGCCATGACCGCCGAGCACACCACCGCCAGCGTCCAGCTCACCGACCCTCCGCGCATCGACGACGCGCAAACCCTCGGCATGATCGTCGACATCAAATCCGCTGTCGAGTCGGGCACCGAAATCGATTCGCGGGCATACACATTCATTGCCTACCTGGGCGGCTACTACGCCTTCACCACGGTGACCACCGATCCGGGGTCGGCGCTGCCGGCGTTGCCGCCGCAATTCGCCGCCGATCTGCTCGTCAAAACGGTGTCCACGTTGCGGGGCTGAACGCCCGGCTTTGGGTAGATTAGCCACGGTGTCCAAACTGGTATGCGCGATCGCAGCGGTGTGCGTGCTCGCCGGTTGCTCATCGAAGGCCACCCCGACCAACGCCGACATCGCCGACATCGCCAAGATCGTCGGTGTGAAGTCGGACTTCGGGCCCGAGTTCAAGGTCACCGACATCTCGGAACGGGCGATCGATCCCAAGCTACTGTCGGCCCGCAAGCTGCCCGAGGGGCTGAAGTTCGACCCCGCCAACTGCGCGAAGTTGGCGGCGGGACCCGACATGCCCCCGGACGTTCAGGGCAACATGGCCGCGGTATCCGCCGAGGGTAGCGGGAACCGCTATGTCGTGATCGCGGTGGAAACCTCCAAACCGCTGCCGGTCAACGATCCGGGTAAGGACTGCACCAAGGTCGCGTTCTCCGGGACTGGCGTGCGCGGCGGCCTCGAGGTCATCGACGCGCCGAACATCGACGGGACGCATACGTTCGGCGTGCACCGCGTCCTGCAGGCGCTGATCGCCAGTGGTCCCCGCACCGGCGAGCTCTACGACTACTCCGCGCAATTCGGCGACTACCAGGTGATCGTGATCGCCAACCCGCTCGTCTTGCCCGACCAGCCCGTCGCCAAGGTCGACACGCAGCGCGCCCGCGACCTGCTCGTCAAAGCGGTCGCCGCGATCCGCACGTCCTAGCGCACGTCGCGCGGCCGGAATTGGATGCTGATGCGCGGGCCCTTGGGCAGCGCGGTCTTCGGAACGGCGTGCTCCCAGGTGCGCTGGCAGGATCCGCCCATCACCAGCAGGTCCCCATGCGCCTGCGGCAGCCGCAGCGACGGCCCGCCCCCGCGCGGGCGCATCGCGAATGTCCGGGTGGCGCCGAGACTGATGATCGCCACCATGGTGTCCTCGCTGCTGCTGCGACCGATCGTGTCGCCGTGCCAGGCGACGCTGTCGGCGCCGTCGCGGTAGTAGCACAGTCCGATCGTGGTGAAGGGCTCGCCGAGTTCGCCCGCGTAGATGTCGTTGAGCCGGCGGCGCAGCCGCGCCAGCAGCGGGTGGGGCGGGTCTTCGACGGTCAGGTCGTGAAAGCTCACCAGTCGCGGCACGTCGACCACCCGGTCGTACATCTGGCGGCGTTCGGCCCGCCACGCGACGGTGTTCAGCAGCGCGTCGAGCAGGTCTTGAGAACCGGACGGGTCGTCGCTGAGCCAGCCGGCGCGGATCTCGATGAAGGCGCCGTCGCCGAGGTGTCGTCGTTGGGTCTGCTCGAACAGCGAGCCCTGTACCCCTGATATCTGGGTCCGCACGCCGCACAGTCTATCGCACATCCGTTCGACTGCCCGGGACTCGCCGGGCTACCAGCGCGGCCCCGGGTGTGACGCGACGGCCCTGTTTCGCGCGGCTACGGTTTAGCTGTGGGTGATATTGAGCTCAGCACGAATTCCGAGGTAGGCGCGCTGCGGGTGGCGATCCTGCATCGTCCCGGCGCGGAGCTGCGGCGACTCAATCCGCGCAACAACGACCAGCTCCTGTTCGATGGATTGCCGTGGGTCGACCGTGCGCAGGACGAACACGATCAGTTCGCCGAGCTGCTGCGGTCGCGCGGGGTGGAAGTGCTGCTGCTGTCCGACCTTTTGACCGAGGCGCTCAACCACAGCGGCGCCGCCCGGATGCAAGGCGTTGCCGCCGCCGTGGATGCGCGCCGACTGGGAGCGCCGCTGGCGCAAGAGCTTTCGGCCTACCTGCGTGGACTGGACCCCGCCAGGCTGGCGCACATCCTGATGGCCGGTATGACGTTCAACGAGCTGCCGCCGGATACCCGAAGCGACGTGTCGCTGGTACTTCGCATGCATCACGGCGCGGATTTCGTGATCGATCCCTTGCCGAACCTGGTGTTCACTCGGGACTCGTCGATCTGGATCGGCGCGCGGGTGGTGATCCCGTCGCTGGCGCTGCGGGCCCGGATCCGCGAGACGTCGTTGACCGACCTGATCTACGCCCATCACCCGCGGTTTACCGGGGTGCGCAAGGCTTACGAATCGCGATCCGCACCCGTAGAGGGCGGCGACGTGCTGTTGCTGTCCCCGGGCGTGGTCGCGGTCGGGGTGGGGGAGCGGACTACCCCGGCCGGCGCGGAAGCATTGGCGCGCAGTCTCTTTGACGACGACCTGGCGCACACCGTGCTGGCCGTGCCGATCGCGCAGCAGCGCGCGCAGATGCACTTGGACACGGTGTGCACGATGGTCGACACCGAGACCGTGGTCATGTACGCCAACGTCATCGACAAGCTGTCGGCGTTCACGATCCAGCCGTCCCCGGATGGCGTGAACATCGGTGACGAGACGCCATTTCTGGAAGCGGCGGCCAGGGCGATGGGCATCGACAAGCTGCGCGTGATCGACACCGGCCTGGACCCCGTCGTCGCCGAACGCGAGCAGTGGGACGACGGCAACAACACGCTGGCGCTGGCGCCCGGCGTCGTCGTCGCCTACGAGCGCAACGTGCAGACCAACACCCGGCTGCGGGACGCCGGAATCGAGGTGCTGACGATCGCGGGCTCAGAATTGGGCACCGGCCGCGGCGGTCCGCGGTGCATGTCCTGCCCGGTCGCCCGCGACGCGCTCTGAGTTTTCGCGTCGAGATTGCGACCATGGTCGCGGTCGGTGCGAAATCACAGCCGTCACGGCAATCTCGACGCGGCTCGGCGCGCGAGCGCGTCACGCGCCCGGTCAACGACGGCCTTCGGCCGGTCTTCGTTGACCACCCTGATCACGTGCCAACCGGCGCGTTGCACCATCTCGGCGCGGCGGATGTCTTTGACGTACTGGCGTCGATCGCTGCGATGTTGGTCACCGTCGTATTCGAGGGCCACCATCGGCTTTTCCCAACCCATGTCGAGGTATGCGATGAGACGCCCATCGGAGACTCTGAGCTGTGTGGCGGGCGTCGGTAGTCCAGCGTCGATGAGGACGAGCCGCAACCAGCTTTCTTTGGGCGATTGCGCCCCGCCGTCCATCAGGGAGAGAGCCTCTCTGCACCTGCGCACACCCCTTGCACCCACGTAGCGGGCGATCAACGCCGCTGCGTCCGACGCGATGACACCGGTCGCAGCTGACAACGCGTCGAGATTGGCGACTGCAACGCCGCGTGGCAGATGTCGCGCCAGATCGAAAGCCGTCCGCGCGACACCGGTCACACGGAGGCCGTTCACTTCTACGATTTCGTCGGACTCGATCCGCTCGCGGCGAACGATGATCCCCGGCGGTGGATGGTTGAACGGCCCCAGGATTTCGACAGGTGCGAAATCGTCGACCCATTTGGCTCCGTGGAGTGCGGCGGCCGCGCGACCGGTGATGATTCCCGAACGGCCTGACCACAACCAGGCCGCGTGGATGTTGTGCCACAGAGACCTCCGGGCCTCC
The DNA here is from genome assembly GCF_036409155.1 of Mycobacterium sp. 050128. NCBI lineage: Bacteria > Bacillati > Actinomycetota > Actinomycetes > Mycobacteriales > Mycobacteriaceae > Mycobacterium > Mycobacterium sp. 050128. The sequence continues at coordinate 2,675,255 of NZ_JAZGLW010000001.1, forward strand.
TTCGCAAGGTACACATCGCGATGGATTTGCCGGTAGTTCCAACGCAATTGACCGCGAGTCAGCTTGCCGCGCGCTATTGCTTCGCTTCCGAGAAAGACCCCCACCACGTGCTGATGATGCGGCCATCGACCGACATCTCAGCGAGATTGCCGCCAGGGTTGTGGATGACGCGAAATCACAGCCATAGCGGCAATCTCGACGCAGAAAGCCATCAGCGCCAGCTGGGCAGCCAGATCTCCATGTCCCAGGTCTGTTGCGAGATGGGCATGCCGGTGAGCACCGGGAACAGCCAGGCGAAGTTGGTCACCACCAAGGCGACGTAGCCGGACACCACGATGAGGCCCAGCGTCCGGCGTTCCGAGCTCTGGCTAAGAGGGCGGTAGAGAATGTCACCGCAGATCAGCGCGATGCCCATCGCCAGGAACGGCGCCATCGTCGCCGCGTAGAAGAAGTACATCTGCCGGTCGATGTCGGCGAACCACGGCAGCCACCCGGCGCAGTAGCCGACCAGGACGACGGCGTAACGCCAGTCGCGCCGGATAACCGCTCGCCAAAGGGCATAGAGCAGCACCGGCACCGCCAGCCACCACATCGCGGGCGTGCCGACCAGCATCTCCGCCTTCACGCACGACTGCGCGCCGCAGCCGCCGACGTTCTGCTGATCGATCGCGTACAGCACCGGCCGCAACGACATCGGCCAGCTCCACGGCTTGGATTCCCACGGGTGGTAGTTGCCCGCCGAATTCGTCAGGCCCGCATGGAATTCCAGCGCCTTCGCGCTGTAGTGCCACAGCGAGCGAAGGGCGTCGGGGAACGGGAAGGCGCTGTGCGGGCCGATCGTCTGGCCCACCTCGTGCCGGTCGATCGCGGTCTCGGACGCGAACCACGGCGCGTAGCTGGCCAGGTACACCGCGATCGGGATCAGCCCCAGCGCGTATCCGGTGGGGACGAGGTCGCGCCGCAGCATTCCCAGCCAGGGCCGGTTCACCTGATACTGCCGACGTGCGGCCACGTCGAACGCCAGCGACATCAAACCGAAGAACACCACGAAGTAGAGGCCGGACCACTTTGTCCCGCAAGCCAATCCGAGCATGACGCCGGCCAGGAACCGCCACCAGCGCACACCGAGGCGCGGGCCCCACTCGGTTGCGGTGTTGCGGCCTTCCAGCAGCGCGACGTGCATGCGCCGTCGCACCTCATCGCGGTCGACGATCAGCGCGCCGAACGCGGCGACCACGAAGAAGACGAGGATGCCGTCGAGCAGTGCGGTGCGGGAGGCGACGAAGCTGACGCCGTCGCAGATGCACAGCACCCCGGCGATCGCGCCCACCAGCGTCGAGCGGCTGATCCTGCGCACGATACGCATCACCAGCAGCACCATCACGACGCCCAGCAACGCGCCGGTGAACCGCCAGCCCACCCCGTTGTAGCCGAAGATCGCCTCGCCAATCGCGATCAGTTGTTTGCCGACCGGCGGGTGGACCACCAGGCCGAACCCGGGGTTGTCCTCCACGCCGTGGTTGTGCAGCGCCTGCCAGGCCTGCGGCGCGTAGTGCTTCTCGTCGAAGATCGGGGTGCCGGCATCGGTCGGCGAGCCCAGGTTGACGAATCGGGTGATGGTCGCCAGCAGGGTGATGATGCCGGTGACCACCCACCCGCGGATGGTGTCGACCGGCCCGAAATCCGCAACCGGGATCAACGGCCCCGGGCTGACGACGGGCACGGAGCGCTCCTGGACGGCGGCCGCCACGTTCAACGTGGCATTGCTGGGCGGGGCGGTCATCAGCTCGATCGTAGGCTGTCCGTCATGTCCCACGGTCGCCTGTTGCTCGGTGCGACCCCGCTGGGTCAGCCGTCGGATGCCTCGCCGCGGCTGATCAAGGCGCTCGGCGAGGCCGATGTGGTGGCGGCCGAGGACACCCGGCGGGTGCGAACGCTGGCCAAGGCGCTCGGCGTTGGTATCACCGGCAAGGTGGTCAGCATGTTCGATCAAGTCGAGGCCGCCCGGGTGCCGGCGCTGGTCGACGAGATCAAGGCCGGTGCGACGGTGCTGGTGGTCAGCGACGCCGGAATGCCGCTGATCAGCGACCCCGGCTACCGGATGGTCGCAGCGTGTGTCGACGCCGGCGTCGCGGTGACATGCTTGCCCGGGCCGTCCGCGGTGACGACCGCGCTGGCCCTGTCCGGTCTGCCGTCGGAAAAGTTCTGCTTCGAGGGCTTCGCGCCGCGCAAGAGCGGGGCGCGCAAAACGTGGCTGGCCTCGCTGGCCGACGAGCGGCGCACCTGCGTGTTCTTCGAGTCGCCGCGCCGGCTGGCGGCGTGTCTGAGCGATGCCGTCGAGCAGCTCGGCGGTGCGCGTCCCGCGGCGGTCTGCCGGGAGCTGACCAAGGTGCACGAGGAAGTGGTGCGCGGATCGCTCGAGGAGCTGGCGGCCTGGGCGGGTAACGGCGTGCTCGGCGAGATCACCGTCGTGCTCGGTGGCGCGACGCCGCCCGCCGACGTGGCGTCGCTGCTGGCCCGGGTGGAAACCCTCGTCGCGGGGGGTGTTCGCGTCAAGGACGCCTGCAACGAGGTGGCCGCGGCGCACCCGGGCGTGCGCTCGCGACAGCTGTACGACGAGGTGCTGCGCTCGCGTCGCGAGGACTAGCCCACGCCGGCCGCGGCTCCCGTCGCCGGGGTGCACGTCAGCCCGACGACGGGTGCGGCCTTGTGCAGGCATTCCTGCCATTCGGCGTCGGGCTTGGAATCGGCGGTGATCCCGCCGCCGACGCCCAGCACCGCGGTGCCGGCGGCGTCGAACTCCACGGTGCGGATCGCGACGTTGAGCTCACATCCGGCGATCGGCGATGCCAAACCGACTGTGCCGCAATATATCCCGCGACGATGCGATTCCCACTGCGAAATCAGTTGGCGGGCACGATGTTTGGGGGTGCCGGTGACCGAGGCGGGCGGGAAGGCGGCATCCAGCAGTACCGACGTGGGCAGCTCGGCAGGCACCTGCGCCGACACCGTCGACACCAGGTGCCACACGCCCGGCGCGCGCCGCACGACCAGCAGCTCGGGCACTTTGACCGAGCCGGTGATTGCCACCCGGCCCAGGTCGTTGCGAACCAGGTCCACGATCATGATGTTCTCGGCCACCTCTTTGGGCGAGGCGCGCAGCGCCGACGGCCAGGCGTCCAGCGGCAGGGTGCCCTTGATCGGGCTCGACATCACGGCGTTACCGTGCCGGCGCAGGAACAGTTCCGGCGACAGCGACGCCACCGCACCGCAGGGGCCGGCGACGTAGGCCGCGCGGGCCGGCGACGTGCGCGCGACGCCGTCGACGAAGAAGTCCAGCGAGGACCCGGTGACCGTCCCGGTAAACCGGGTGCACACGCACGCCTGGTAGACCTCGCCCGCCCGAATCGCCTCCAGGCACGCCAGCACCGCGCCGCGGTGCGCCTCGCGGTCGGCTACGCCCCAGTCGATCCGGCATTCACGCGCCGGCCCCGGGGTCGCGGCCAGCGCGGCGGTCAGCCACTGCGGCATCGGCGCCCCGGACAGGCTCTCGTACCACCACCGGCCCTCGCGGTCGCGGCGCAACACGCAGTCGGTCCAGCCGCCGGCGGCCTCGGGGATGCGATGCGGCCGCCCGTCGGCGCCGGCGTCCGGATAGGACAGGTAGCCGACCCAGCCACCGCCCACCGCGGGCGACTCGTGGGTCTGCGAACTCATCGGGACGGCAAAGGCGCCCGCCGGATCCACCGGCTGAACCGCCAGGCTCGGCGCGATCACCGCCAGCGCGCCGAACCACTCGCCGGTCAGTGCCGCGGGTGGGGGCAACCCGAGCCGGCGGGCGGCATCCCCGATCGCGCGCAGCACACCGGGTGCCTCGCCGAGGTTGGGCAGCCGGTCAATCCGCACCGTCCTAGCTTGACAGAAGGTGAATTTTCGCGCCCAGAGCTCCGCGGCTCAGCCGCGGCTGATGTCGCGCGCGGTCGCCACTGCGGCCAGCTTGTCCGGGTTGCGCATCACGTAGAAGTTGGTGATCAAGGCATCGGCGATCTCCACCGTGATCACGCCCTCGAGGTGGTCGCCGAGGTACAGCAGCACCGCCGGGGCGCTGTTGCAGGTCACCATTTCCGCGCGCAGCACCGCCGCGGCCTTGCGCATCAGCCCCGCGACGGCGCGGGCCACCCGGTCGGCCCCGACGACGGGCCGCCGGGCCGCGGACACCTTGCCGCCGCTGTCGGCCATCCAGGTGGCGTCCGGCGCCAGCATCGCCATCAGCCCTTCCACGTCGCCGCTGGCCGCGGTGGCCAGGAACTGCGCGGTGATCTCGGCGTTGCGGTGCGGGTCACAATCGAAGCGCTTGCGCCGCGCCCGCACGTGCTCGCGGGCCCGGTGTGCGACCTGGCGGACCGTGGGCGCCGGTTTGCCCACCGCGTCGGCTATCTCGCCGTAGTCGAAACCGAACACCTCGCGCAGCACGAACACCGCTCGCTCGTCCGGGCTCAGCGTTTCCAGCAGCACCAGCATGGCCATCGAAACCGATTCCGCCAGAACGACATCGGTCGACGGGTCCTGGTCGTCGAGCAGCAACGGTTCGGGCAGCCACGGCCCGACGTACTCCTCGCGGCGACGGGCACCGGCCCGCAACGCGTTGAGCGCCTGCCGGGTCACCAGCTGGGCCAGATACGACTTGGTGTCGTGCACGGTCGACAAGTCGATGGCCGCCCACCGCAGATAACTGTCCTGCAATACGTCGTCGGACTCGGTGGCCGAGCCGAGGATTTCGTAGGCGATGGTGAACAGCAGCGGGCGCAGCAGCGTGAAACGTTGCGCATGCTCGCCGGTCGCGATCATTTGATCGCGACCTGCTCGTCGGCCGATTGCCCGGTTGCTTGAGCGGGCCGGCTACCGCCCTTCAGCCAGAAGTACGAGCCCGGTTTGGCGGCCTCGCGCCGGATGGCCCACAGCGTGCCCCGGCAGATTCTTTCCTTGATCGCGGCGCTGGCTCGGCCGCCCACAGCCACGTTCACCGGGGTGTCGTCGGTGCGCGCGAACTGCAGCGTGCCGAGGGTGCGGCCGATGCTGATGCACTGGCCGACGAACGCCTGGTTGAGCGCCGCGGGGGTGTCGCCGGCGAGCCGGGCCAGCACGGTCTCGGCGGCCTGGGCGCCCAACGGCTCGGCGGCCTGGCAGCTCATCCGCAGCGGCTGGCCCGAGGGCGCGGCGGCGTCACCGGCGGCGACGATGCGAGCATCGTCGACGCTGGTCAACGTCTCGTCGGTGAGCAGCCGCCCCAGCCCGTCGGTGCGCAGGCCGCTGCGGGCGGCCAGATCCGGCACGGCGAACCCGGCCGTCCACACCGTCGCCGCGCTGGGCAGCACGGCGCCGTCGCTGAGTACCACGCTGTCCCATCGGACCTCGCTCGCGGCGACGGATTCGGCGATGGTGACCTCGAGCCGGCGCAGCTGCTTGGCCACCGAACGCCGGCCCCGTGCGCTCAGTGACGTCCCCAGCGTGCCACCGCAGATCAGGGTCACCGGGCGGCCCTGCTCGGCCAGCTCGGAAGCCGTCTCGATGCCGGTCAACCCGCCGCCGACCACGGTGACCGGAGCATTGAGCGGCAGGTCGGTCAGCGCGTAGCGCAGCCGCTGTGCGCTTTCGAGGTCGCAGATCGAATGGGCGAATTCGGCGGCACCGGGCACCGAAAGCTGGGCCGGCACCGCGCCCGTGCTACCGACGGCGTAGATCAGGTAGTCGTAATCCAGCGCGCTGCCCGACGTCAGCTCCAGGCGACGGGCAGCGGTGTCGATCCGCTCGGCCGCGTCGACGACCAACTGGATCCCGTCACCCAGCAGCGAACCGTAGTCGGCTGTCGCGGCGCCCGTGCCGGCCACCAGCTGGTGCAAGCGAATCCGCTCGACGAAGACCGGACGGGGATTCACCAGCGTGATGTCGAGGTCTGGCCGCTGCCGCAGCCGATTGGCCGCCAGGGTGCCGGCGTATCCGCCGCCGACGATCACGACACGAGTGCTGTTGGTCATTGCTGTCTCCCATTCTCTTTCGGACTTGTGCCCTGGAGACACCGCAGGACCGCGGGGCGTGACAATTCGGCCGTTGATTGTGAGCTGTATCACTCGATGCCGGGTAGGGGGCGAAGCCGCCACTCACACCGAGGCGCGCATCCCTCTAGCATCGCAACGATGGTCCGGACATTGAGGAGAAGCGCGGCGGCGGTTGGCGCCGGCGCGGTACTCGTGTTGAGCGGCTGTGGTGGTCACAACAGCCCCGGGCCGCTGTCGGCCATGGTCAGCCCGGCCATCCCGCCCAGCGTCGCGGACATCCCGAACCCGCTGCGCGGCCAGTACGAAGACTTGATGAATCCGCTTTTCCCGCAAGGCAATCCCGCCCAGCAGCGCTACCCGGCGTGGCCGGCGTCCTACGACGCCAGCATGCAGATCTCGTGGCGGCAGTTGCAGCCCACCGATCCGGCCACGCTGCCGCCCGATGCGCCCGATGACCGCAAGTTCGACTTCAGCGCGATCGACGACGCGCTGAACAAGCTGGCCAGCCGCAACATGCGGCTCGCCCTGCGCATCTACGTCTACAACCCGGACCCGCACGGCACCGGCATCGCCGTTCCCGAATGGGCGCGGCCGCTGGCCACCAGCTACCCCCCGCCGCCGAACAGCCCCGGGGTGCCGCAAGTGGTGCCGAACTGGGACGACCCGCACTATCTCGACGCATTCGGCCAGCTGGTCGCCGCGCTGGGCCGCCGCTACGACGGCGACGAGCGGCTCAGCATCTTCGAATTCTCCGGATACAACCAGTTTCGGGACCAGCGCATCAGCGGCGCGTCGATCCGGCAGCTGGTCGCGGCGAACGTCAACGCCTTCGGCCACACGCAATTAGTGGTCGCGCCGCAGAACCCGGAGATCGTGCGCGAACTGCTCTCCGACGACGTCACCAAGAAGCTGTCCGCCCCGGTCGGCATCCGCTCGGATTGCCTCGGCGTCGCATCGCCGTTGCCCGCCTGGGCCGAGTCCGGTGACTCCCAGTACGTCCGGAACAACGATGCGGTCGTCAACGCGATCAAGCAGCGACTGCGCTCCGCGCCGGTGATCACCGAATGGTGCTCCCTGCCCGGTGGGGCCGACTCGAAGGGCTACTACGAGAAGGGTCTGCACGACGTCGTCAAATACCACGTGTCGATGACGTCGAGCGCGAACTTCCCGGACCGGGATGCGACATCGGTGATGGACCCCAAGCTGTATGCGTTGTGGGCGCAGGCCAATGCTGCTGCCGGATACCGGTATTCGGTCGAGGCCAAGCCGGGATCGCAATCGATTCAAGGCACGGTCGCGGCCATCTCGGTGGAGTGGACGAACTACGGCGCGGCGGCCGCCACCGAGCAGTGGGCGCCCAACTACAAGCTGGTCGATTACACCGGTGCGGTGGTTCGGACGCTGCCGGCCACGGTCAACCTGAAGACATTGGTGCACGACGATTCCAGTCCCTCGCGGGAGGAGGCGGTCCCGGCGTCGTCCACCGAGACCGTGCACGTCGACCTGTCCGGGTTGGCGCCGGGGCACTACACGCTGCGCGCCTCGGTGGACTGGCAACAACACAAGCCGGGCGCCTCGCACGTGGTGAACTACGGACCGATGGCGCTGGCTCGCGACGGACGCGACGGCTCCGGGCTGTACCCGATTGCGACCCTTGACATCCCGCGCGACAACACCGGCTCAACCAACGGTTGACCCAGCCCGCGATGCCGTGTGTAAGCCCGGAGGAAATGCGTCGTGCATGGTACGGTTGTCTAACTAATATATTCCGTGACCTGCCCAAATCTGGCCACTCGGCCTGGACATGCGCCCCATATCGGAGGTCTCCATGCCGCGCAGCCTAGACCTGGTCGTAGCCTCGCTCGCCACCGCGCTGATGGAGGCCACGGTATCCACGGCGCCCGAGGTGAGCCAGAAAGTCCTCGCGCGGTTGGTCGAGCAATTCAAGCTGGACGCCTGTTTTTTGCGGCGCCGCGACGAGCTGTCCCGTGCCTCGGTGCTGGTCGCCGAGTTCCCGCCGCGCGCCGAGGTCGCGGATCCGGGCGCGACGGCCATCGTCCCCTACACCGACGCCGACGCGCTGCTCGCCGAGTGCGAGCAGGGCCGAAAGCCGGTGGTGATATCTCCCGGTCGGCGTTCGCGGTGGCGCTGGCTGACGGGGCCCATGCAACCCAGCGCTCCCTCGGTGGCGGCCGCGCCGCTGGTGTCGGGGGAGGTGACCACCGGCGTGCTCGGGTTCGTCAGGTTCGGCGATCGCAAGTGGAAGCAGACCGAGATCAACACGCTCGAGGCGGTCGCCGCGTTGTTCGCCCAGCTGCAAGCGCGCCTTGCCGCCGAGGAGAAGCTTCGCTATCTGGCCGAGCACGACGACCTGACCGGCCTGTACAACCGCCGGGCACTGGTCGCGCACTTGTCCGAACGGCTTGCCGCTGGAAAGCCGGGACCCGTCGCGGTGCTGTTTCTCGACCTCGATCGGTTGAAGCCGATCAACGACTATCTGGGCCACACCGCCGGTGACTGGTTCATCAGAGTCTTCGCGCAACGCATCCAGGTCTGTGCCGGCACCCAGGCCATGATCGCCCGGCTCGGCGGCGACGAGTTCGTCGTCGTGCCCGAGCAGTCGATGTCGCCGGAGACCGCGGAGTCGTTCGCCCGCTGGCTGTCGAAGATGCTCTGCGAGCGGCTCGCCATCGGCGGCCACATGATCAGTCGCACCGTCAGCATCGGGCTGGCCGTCGGGATGCCGGAGCGCGACAACTGCACCGCGCTGCTGCGCCGTGCCGACGAGGCCGTGCTGACCGCCAAGCGTGCCGGTGGCAACCAGATCGCGGTGTTCACCGACGATATGTCACTCAAAAGCGCCTTCCGTAACGACATCGAGCTGCATCTGCAGGGCGATATCGGCAGCGAAGCGCTGCTGCTGCACTATCTGCCCGAGGTCGACTTGTGGACCGGCGCGGTGGTGGCCGCCGAGGCGCTGGTCCGCTGGCGGCACCCGATCTGGGGGATGCTGCTGCCGGACTCGTTCATCGGCGTTGCCGAATCGACCAACCTGGCCGGCGAGCTGGGCCGCTGGGTGTTGAGAACCGCGTGTGCCGAATTCGGCCGGTGGCGTGCCAACGGCGTGGGGCTGGGTGCCACCCTGCGGATCAATGTGTCGCCCGTGCAGCTGATCACTCGCGGTTTCGTGCGCAGCGTCGCCGAGACGATCGAAGAGTTCGGTATCGATGCCGGGTCGTTGTGCCTGGAGATCACCGAGCGCGCCGTCGTGCACGACATCGAAGCGACCTTCAATACCCTCGCGGAGCTCAAAGAGGTCGGGGTGCAGCTGGCGATCGACGACTTCGGCACCGGCTATGCGGTGCTCTCACACCTCAAGCAGTTGCCGGTCGACATGCTCAAGATCGACGCCGGGTTCGTGCGCGACCTGGGGACCAACGCCGGCGACCTGGCCATTGTCCGCGCGATCATCGGGCTCGCCGAGGCATTCGGTTTGCAAGTCGTCGCCGAGGGAGTCGAGACGCCCGCTGCCGCACTGACTTTGATGCAGCACGGGTGTCACCGCGCGCAAGGGTTCCTGTTGTCCCGACCCGTCCCCGGCGATGCGATGGAGGCATTGTTCTCGGCGCGCTGGATGCCGATGCCATTCCTGGCCGATCGTGAGGCCTTGTCGCAGGGCGCAATCTAGCATCGCTACGTGATCCGAAGACTGGGCAAATGCACGCTGGCCGTTGCGGTGTGCGCGGCGCTGGTTTTGAGCGCGTGTAGCAAGACGACCGACCCCGAGCCGCTGAGCGCGATCGCCAGTCCGGCCATTCCGCTGGGCGTGCAGGAGGTGCCGAATCCGCTGCGCGGCCAGTACGAGGACCTGATGAGGCCGCTTTTTCCACAGGTGAATCCCGCGCAGCGCCGGTATGGATCGTGGCCGGCGGCGTATGACGCGAGCATGCGTTTCACCTGGCGGCAGTTGCAGCCCGTCGACCCGAGCACACTGCCACCCGACGCTCCCGACGACGTCAAGTTCGACTTCAGCGCGATTGACGACGCGTTGACGAAGCTGGCCGGCCGCAACATGCGGCTGACGATTCGGATCGTCGCCTACAGCTCGTGCTGCGACACCGTCTATCCGTCCAACACCAGCATCGCTATTCCCGACTGGATGCGGCCGGTGGCCACCGACTATCCCTCGCCGCCCAAGTACTGGTGGACACCCGGGGTGACGCAGGTGGTGCCGAACTGGAATGACCAGCGCTACCTGGACGGGTTCGGCCAGCTGCTGGCCGCGCTGGGCCGCCGCTATGACCGCGACGAGCGGCTGAGCGTGTTCGAGTTCTCCGGCTACGGCGACTTCAGCGAGAACCACATCGCCTACTTGCGCGACAAGCTGAACGCGCCGGGCCCGTCGCCGGACGAGAGCGTCGCGAAGCTGGGGTATTACAGCCAGTTTCGTGACCAGAGCATCACCAGCGCGTCGATCGCGAAGTTGGTGGCGGCGAACGTCAACGCCTTCCCCCACACCCAGCTGGTGGTGACCCCGATGAACGTCGACATCGTGCGGCAGCTGTTCGCCGACTGGGTCACAAAAGCGTTGTCGGCGCCGGTGGGTATCCGGTCCGATTGCCTCGGCGTCTACGCACCGCTGCCGGTGTGGGCCGAGTCCGACGGATCGCACTACGTAAAGCTGAACGATCCGCTCGTCAAGCAGATCAAGGACCGGCTCGCGTCGGGACTGGTCATCACCGAGTGGTGCCAGTTGCCCGACGGGACCGACCCGAAGAGCTACTACGAGAAGGGACTGCGCGACGTCGTCAAGTACCACGTGTCGATGACGTCGAGCTTCAACTTCCCGGCGGTGAATGCGACCTCGCCGATGGACCCGGCGCTGTTCCTGCTGTGGTCGAAAGCCAACGTCGTCGCCGGCTACCGATATTCGGCCGAGGCGCGCAAAGGCTCGCAAGCGTCGCATGACGGGGAAGCGACGATCGGCGTCACCTGGACCAACTACGGCTCGGCCGGCGCTTCCGAGAAATGGGTCCCCGGCTACCGGCTGGTGGATTTCACCGGGGCGGTGGTCCGCGAGATGCAATCGACCGTGAATCTGAGGACCCTGGTCCGCGGGGAAAACTCCGGTGCCGAACCCGCCCCGGCGGCGGCCGACGAAACCGTGACCGTTGATGTCGGCAGCTTGCCGCCCGGCAATTACACCCTGCAGGCGGCGGCCACCTGGCAACAGCACAAACCCGACGCCTCGCACGTCGTGGACTACCCGCCGATGCGGCTGGCCCGCGACGGGCGCGACGGGACCGGGTGGTACCCGCTGGCGACGGTCGACATACCGCGCGAGGTGGTCACTTCCCCGCCTCGGCAGTGAATGGCGCGTAGGGTGCGTCGGCAACCCACGCAAAGTCCGCCACTGCCTGGGCGGACGATCGGATCTCGATTTGACGATGCTGCATAATGAGCGTTGGGTTTGCGCAGCGGCTGTTTAAGAGACCGAATGGATGCTCTAGACCTGCGGTGCTGTTAGAAGGGTATTGGTTGGATGGATTTCCGTACTTTTGTTCGGATTATCGCGGCGCACTGGAAGCTGGCAGCGGGCGCGTTCCTGGCGTGTGTGCTGGGCGCCGTGGTCGTTACGGCTCTGCAGACCAAGCACTATCAGTCGTCAGCCACGATCCTGATCTCGTTCTCCGGGGCCACTGACCTCACCGAGTTGTACAACGGCACGCTGACCGCGCAGGAGCGGCTGTCGTCGTACGCCCAGATCGCCGGCGGGCGCACGGTGGCCGAGCGCGCGATCAGCCAGCTCCAGGTCCCGATGAGTCCCGATGCCCTGGTGAGTCAGACGCAGGTGAAATACACCGCGAAGTCGATGCTGTTCACGATCTCGGTCAAGGACACCGATCCGACGCGCGCCGCGGCGCTGGCCGGGGCGATGGCCGACCAGTTCGCCACGATGGTCCCGACGCTCGGGGTGAGCGCGCACTCGAATAATGGCGCGCCGCAGAGCAGCACCGCACCACGACCCGACACCGGTGATACACCGCCACCGCCGGAGGTGCCCGGCCAGCCGACACCCAAGCCCCTGCCGGTAGCCAGGGCGCGAGTGGTGGAGGCGCCCCGGGTGCCCACTCATGCGATCGCGCCGTCGCCGGTACGCAACGTGGCGATGGGTCTCGTCGCCGGTCTGCTGCTGAGCGTCGCGGTGGCGCTGACCCGGGAGGCGACCGACCGCAGCGTGCGCACCCGCGAGAAGCTGGAAGAGCTGTCCGGCTTGCCGACATTGGGAGAGCTGCCCGGAAAGCGTGGCACCGCACCGAAATTCGGCACCGACATCGCATTCGACGACGCGGTGCGCGGTCTGCGCACCCGGCTGAGCCGGGCGATGGGGCCCGATTCCCGCCGGGTGTTGCTGGCGGCGCCGTTCGGCGGTGAGGGAACCACGACGACGGTGCTGAACCTGGCCCGGGCATTCACCGAGCTCGGCCAAGACGTGCTGCTCGTCGAGGGCGACACCCGGCGGCCCGTGATCGCCGGCCTGCTCAGCGTCGAATCGGGCGAGGGACTGGCGCACGCGCTGGCCGATCCCAGCATCGCCGTGCAGGCCGTACGCGCGACCCCGATTTCGAGGCTGTTCCTGCTCGCGGCCCGGTCCGGCCGGCGCGGCGAGGGCGTGCCCGCCAGCGCGTTCACGCCGAACGTGATCGACAACGTCCTGGCGAACCTGTCGTCGCGGTTCGGCCACACCGTGGTCGACGGCCCGCCGGTGCTGGCCACGGCCGACTCCGGCCTGTTGGCCGGCGCGGTGCAGGCCACGGTGCTGGTGGTGCGCGCGAATCGCACCACCGTCGACGAACTCACCGACGCCCTGGCCGCGCTGCGTGCCGCCGGCGCGAACCTCGTCGGAACCGTGCTGACCGATGCCAAGCCGTCGGTGCACAGCAGGGCCGCGGCCCGCGCCTACCGGGGAAAGCTCAGCGGGTCGGCGTGATTCCCTACCTGCGGAGTCGCGACCGCCTGGTGGTGGCTGCCGCTCTGCTGACGGTGTTCCTGGTGGGATGCTTCCTGTTCGGCGTGTTCTCGGTACGCCGGACCACCGAGGGCGTGCTCCTGATCGCCGCCCTGTTCTGCCTGGTCGTGTACTGGGTGAAGCCCGAAGGCATGGTCGCGGTCACGTTCGTCGGGGCGTTCGCGGCGCTGCCGGAAGGCCTGCACGTCGGAAAGGTCATCGGCCCGGTCGCGATCTACGCCTACCAGATCACGGCCCTGCTCTCGATCTTGTATCTGCTCCCCAAGGTCAAACCCCGGTTCTCCGATTACCTCCTGCCGGGGGTGTTCGCGATGACCGTGCTGCTCTACACCTTCTACGGCTTCTGGGCCGGGCATGACGACCTGATGGTGGCGCGTGAATCGACGACGCTGCTCGAAATGGTTGCCGGGTTCGTGCTGGGAATGCTGGTCGTCTGGGGACGTCACGCCGAGTGGCTGGTCCGCGTCGTGATCGTGATTCTCTGGTTTTCGGCGGGCATGGCGATCGTCAGTTCGTTGCATGCCGTTCGGTTGGCCGGCCGGGCGGAAAGCCTGGAGGAGGCGACGGGCGCCGGCCAGGCCCTGCGCATCGTGCTGTCCACTCAGACGCCGGCCACCGCCGTACTGTCGGCGCTGGTCGCCGCCGCGATCGTCGGCCGGGTAAAGCCGATGATGTTCTACTCGCTGGGTCCGCCCGCGTTGATCATCTCGCTGCTCTCCTTCTCGCGGAACACACTGATCGCGATGGTGGTCGCCGCGTTGGTCGCCCTGCTCTCCAGCTTCGGGTTGCCGGCCCTGCGCCGGCTGGGCACGGTCGTGCTGGTCAGCTTGGCTGCCCTGGCGGTCACGGTGCCCGGATCGCTGTTCTTGCTGCAGCATTCGCAGGCCGGGGCGTGGCTCAGCGACCAGTTCGCCGCGTTCGGCCAACGCGTGCTGGGCGGTATTTCGACGAGCGCGCTGGCCGTCGACCAGTCGACGCTGGACCGGCTGCAGGAAAACGCCCGGCTCAACACCGCGATCGCCGAGGCGCCGATCTTCGGCCACGGCCTCGGCTACGCCTATCAGCTGCCGACCGGGAACGACCCCGATGCCTTCTCCTGGAAGCTGGGGCCCACCTACTCACACCTCTTCTACCAATGGTGGTTGGCCAAGGCCGGGGTGGTGGGTGTGGCGGTGTTCGCATGGTTCGCGGCGACCCCGATTATCCGGGCGGCCCGACGCGCGTCGGCGCCGGCCAAGATCAGCGCGGCGGTCAGCACCAGTCTGCTGGCGATTTCCGCGGTCTGGCCGTTGCCCGAGATGCCGATGGACGCGTTGGCGTTGGGTCTGGCCCTCGGAGCGACGATGGGATTTGCTGAGCTGGACCGCCGGGACCCCGACGCCGGCCGCGATAGCGTCGACGAGATTCCGGAGCTGGCCGCCGCGCCCAGCTAAATTTTTCAAAGCGTTACCCAGACCAGCGCTGACCTGGTTTATCTTGACCTGGTGGCCAGTTTGCTGGGGGACCTAGCCGGGTGTTAGCCGTTACCCACGTCGGGCCCGACATGTACAGCTTCGGCGGGACGCAGTCCGTCATCCGGGTCATCCGCGACAACAACATCGGCGCGGACGACATCCGCGTGCTGTCCACCTGGGACGGCGGCAACCACGCGAAGAGCTTCCTGCTCACCGCCCGCGCGGGCGCGGCGCTGGCCCGCACCGCTCGCCCGGCCATCGTGCATTTCCATATCTCCAACGGCGGAGCGTGGCTGCGCGAGGGACCGCTGATCCGGTTGGCGCGAGCGCGAGGGTTCCGGATCATCGTCACCATTCACGGCTCCGACTTTCACGATTTCGCGGCGTCGCGGCCGCGCTTCGTGGGAGCCACGCTGAAACTTGCCGACCACGTGATCCTGTTGTCGGAGGAAGCTCGTGCCGCCGTTCTCGCGGTGGCGCCGTCGGTGCACACCTCCGTGGTCGCCAACCCGATCGCGATCGATCGAGATGCCCCGCCGGCCAGCTTGACGCCGCCCGTGGCGCTGTTCGCCGGGACCATCGGTCACCGCAAAGGTGTCGCAGACCTGGTCGCCGCCTGGCGGCTGCTGCTCGACCAGGGCATCGAAGGGCATCTTCGGATCGTCGGGCGCATCGACGACTACACCCCGCCGCCCACCGAGCGCATGTCGGTCCAAGGCCCGGTACACCCCGACGAGATCCGCGATCTGCTCCGGACGGTTCGCGTGGTCGTCTTGCCGTCCTACGCGGAGGGAATGCCGATGATCCTCACCGAGGCCCTCGCCGGCGCGCGGCCGTTCGTGGCCACTCCGGTGGGCGGAACAGCGGAGATCGCATCGGACCCGAGCATGCTGGTGCCGGTTGGCGATGTGCCCGCGTTGGCAACCGCGATTGGCCGCTACCTGCGCGACCCGGGCTTGGCCGAGCGTGATGGGCTGCGGGGGCAGGCGCACATCGCGGCCACTCGTAGCCCCAAGATCATTGACGCGGAACTACGCCGGATCTACGGGGGCTGCGCGATTGAAGCGAATTGAACTCCAGGGACCGCGGCTCGCGGTGAGTGCGGTGGGTTTCGGCTGCGGCGGATTGATGCAGTCGCCGTCCCGCAAGGAGCGGATGGCCGTCCTCGGCAGCGCGGTGGACAGCGGGATCACCCACTTCGACACCGCACGGATGTACGGCCTGGGAATGGCCGAGGCGGAGCTGGGGGCGTTCGTGCGCACGGTCGGCCGCGACGCCGTCACCATCGCCACCAAGTTCGGCATCGATGTCGGCGGCGCGGCACGGCGGCTCGCCCGGTTTCAAGCCCCGGCGCGGGCGCTGCTGCGCAAAGCACCGGCGCTGCGCCGAGCCGTCAAGCGGCACCAGGGGCCCGACACGACGGCCCGGGAGTATGACGCGGCGATCGCGGCGCGCAGCCTCGACGAGAGCCTTGCCGCGTTGGGCGTGGACTACGTCGACATCCTCTTCCTGCATGCGCCCAAGCCCGGCGACACGGTGCGCGACGGCGAACTGCGTGAGTTCTTCGAGACTGCCAAGCAGCAGGGCAAGATTCGCGCCTGGGGGGTCTCTCAAGACGAGGGGCTCGAGGTGGATTTCGCGGCTGCGTTCGCGCCCGAGGGCGTCAGCCAATTCCGCAGCGACCTGCTCAATCCCGCGCCGCGCCCCGCCGATCTCGCGTTCGGCGTGCTGAACAGGCCGTACATGACGCTGTCCGCGGCGCTGTCGGCCGACGAGTCGCTGGCCGCACGGTGGCGCGCGGCCCTGCAGCTCGATCCGCTGGCTCCCGGCGTGCTCGCGAAGTTGATCATCGGGTCGTCGGCCGCCGCGACCGGATCGCCCGCGATTCTCTACAGCACCACCAAGCCGCACCGGATCGCCGAAGCGGCGAGCGCCGTCTCGTCCCCGCTGGACGCGGAGACCCTGACCCGGTTCCTCGGCCTCGTCGCGCAGTTCCGGGAAGGTGCAGTCGCGTGATCCGTGGGCCGGAGGAGTTAGCCGCCACCACGACGATCGAGGCCGACGTCGTGGTGGTCGGGGCCGGCGCGGTAGGCATCGCCACGGCGCTGGAACTCGCCGGGGCCGGCGTGCGGGTGGCGTTGATCGAAAGCGGCCTCGAGCGCCCCGACGAAGCCGCACAGGACCTGGCGACTCTCGATTCGCACCAGGACGACTACTTCCACGCGCGCAGCGAGCTGACGGTCCGGCGACAGGTCGGCGGAACCACGGCGCTGTGGGGTGGGCGTTGCGTCAAGTTCGACCCGATCGATTTCGAGGACCGGCCGATCACCGCGCAGGCGCCCTGGCCGATCGGCGACAAAGACATCGATCCCTACCGGCAACGAGCCTGCGATTGGGCGGGGTGCGGTCAGGCGAACTTCAATGCACGCGAGATCCCCGAGATCGCGAATAACAGTCTGGTCGTTGGACTTCCAGACGGCGCGGTGCGCACGACCGATCTCGAACGCTGGGCCTTGCCGACGCGGTTCGGCCGCGAATATCGCAGCGCGTTGCGAGACGCCCCCACTCTCACGCTGTGGACCGGCCTCACCTGCACCGAGATCGTGACGACCGAGGCCGGCGACGCCGTCGACCACCTCGTCGTCAAGACACTCGCCGGCCGGCAGGGCAGGGTCGTCGCGCGGGACTACATCATCGCGACCGGCGGGCTGGAGGCAACCCGGCTGCTGATGGTGTCGGATCGCCATCACCCGGCAGGTCTGGGAAATGCCGGCGGCCACCTGGGGCGCTGGTACATGTCCCACGTCGAAGCCCGCGTCGCGCGCGTGCATTTCAACACCGACAAGGTCACCCACGCCTACGAGCGGGACCGCGACGGCGTGTACGTTCGCCGCCGCTTCACCTTCGACCCACAGCTACTGCGCGACGCGGGGATGCCGAATGCCGCTGTCTGGCTGGTGAATCCGGCGATCAGCGACCCGAGTCACGGAAGCGGGATTTTGTCGGGCGTCTACCTGACGCTGATCTCGCCGTTCGGTCGCTTCCTGTTGGCGGAGGCGATCCGTGAGGCACACACCAAGCGGGCCGGCTCGCCGCGGGTGCTCGCGCATCTGCGCAACATCGTTCGCGACCTGTTTCCGTCGATCCGCTTCGCGATCACGTTCTCCTACGCCAGGTTCCTGCGCAGGGGCCGCAAGGCGCCGGGATTTTTCGTCAAGAGCGCCGACAACACGTATGCGCTGCACTACCACGGCGAGCATCTTCCGCATTGGGAGAGCCGCGTGGAGCTGACCGACGAGCGAGATGCGTTGGGAATGCGCAGGATTCGCACTCATATGCACTTCTCCGAGGACGACTTGGTGAGTGTGCGCAAGGCCATCGGCCTGATCGACGAACACCTTCGCCGCCATGGTGCCGGGTCCGTGGAATGGCTCAGCGACGACGTCGAGGGCCTGGTGCGCGAGTACTTGGCCGAGATGGGTGGCTTCCATCAGGTGGGCACCACCCGGATGTCGGAGGCCGCCGAGGACGGCGTGGTGGACGCGAACCTTCAGGTGCACGGGGTGCGCGGGTTGTACATCGCGAGCACATCGGTGCTGCCCACGTCGAGCCAGGCCAACCCGACGCTGCTCGGCATCGCGCTGGGTGTACGGCTTGCCGACCATGTCGCGAGCGCTCGTGCGCAGTGCCGGGCGGGGGATTCCCGGACCGCCTGAGGCGTCAGCGCCGGCGGGCCAGCACCTCGTCGATGACTTCGAGGAAGCGTTCCGCGACGATGTCGACGGCGCAGTGCTGGGCGTAGTGGCGCGCCGCCGCGGCCCCGAGCCGCGCCGCGACGGACGAG
Organism: Mycobacterium sp. 050128; assembly: GCF_036409155.1. Lineage (NCBI taxonomy): Bacteria > Bacillati > Actinomycetota > Actinomycetes > Mycobacteriales > Mycobacteriaceae > Mycobacterium > Mycobacterium sp. 050128. The sequence goes on from NZ_JAZGLW010000001.1 coordinate 2,693,639, forward strand.
TCGGCCAGCAGGTCGAACGCGGCGGCCAGCCCGGCGACGTCGTCGATACCGATCGGCGGGCAGCCCGGTGGCTGGTATTCGGGCAGCCCGCCCGCGGTGGACACGATCGGCATGACGCCCAGCTGCATCGAGAGCACCTGCACACCGCTTTGTGACGCGCGCCGGTAATGCGAGATCGAGCCCTTGGCGGTCGACAACGCGGGGATGACGTCGGCGTAGCGGTAGCTGCCGTTGCGCCAGACCGTGTGTTTGGGCAAGGCGGCCGCGTCGAGCGGGCCGTCGCCGATCAGCACCAGGTTGTCGCCGCGCCAGCCTTCGCCGCCGACGTGTCGCTGCCAGGCCTCCAGCACGACGTCGACGTTCTTGTAGGGGTTGAGCCGGCCGAACAGAACGAAGTCACGGCGTCCCTCGGCGCCCACGAACGGCGGGATGCGGGGTAGGTCGACATCGCTGGCGAGCGGCACGACGTGCACCGGCGTGCCGGCGACGTCGCGGCGCGCGGCGATACCGGCCGCGACGTACTCGCTATAGGTGATGGTGGCCGCCGAGCGGGCGCCCCATCGGTCGAACACCGCACGCTCGTAGGCCGGTGTCTGTTCGTCGGGGTCGTGTGGCCGGTCGTCGTGTACCACCTGAATCCGCGGCGCCCGCCCGGCCAGCACGATCCAGCGTGGGTCACGGACGATTTCGGCGATCACCACGTCGGGTGCGAACTTGCGGATCTGGCGCCAGGCCGCCAGGGTCGGCACCCAGGTCGACGCGGTCTTGAACCGCGGATCGAGCACCAGCTCGTAATCGCGGGCGGCGTCGGACTCCGGGTGTTTGTCCGAGGTCACCAGCAGCACGTCGGCGCCATGGCGGATCAGCGCCTCGGACTGCACGCGCACCGCCGGCCGCGTCCACGGCGAAAGCCAAAGCACCCGAGGTGAATTCACTGCTCTCCGTCGGCCTGTAGGAAGATATCGGCGTCGGTCCACATCTTGGTTTCCAGCGATCGCCGGGGCACTGCCGCAAGCAGATTCGTGACATGTGGCGAGGCGAGCAGCCGCCACACCAGCGGATTGATCTTCGCCCGCGTCCAGATGTGCAGACCCATACCGCCGATCGCCCACCACCGCGTCTTGGAGGTGTGGAACTGCATGCCGAAGCGTTGCCCGATCAGTTCCAGGGTCCGCTTTTGGTAGAAGGTGATGTGCTGCCCGGTGGCAAAGGCGTAGTACATCCATTCCTCGGTCGACGGGGGTCCGCCGTCGAAAAGCTCCGTCGTGAAGACGATCGTGTCGGTGCCGGTGGTGTCGAGCAGCTCGGCCACGAACGCGACGGGGTCGGCGAGATGCTCCATTACTTCGAAGGCGGTGACGACGGTATACGGCGCGCCCGGACCCACCTTTGCCTCGAAGCCCTGCGCGGTCAGGTTGGGGGAGTACTTGTCGGTCCAGTAGTAGTCGAAGCCGATGTCGCGCATCAGACGGGTGAAAACGCCGTAGCCCCCGGCCGCGTCGAGAAACCGGCCCCGCGGATCGAACAGGTAATACAGCAACACCGACATCGCCCGCGCCAGGTATTGGTTGCGCCACAGCATCGTGGTGTCCGCCGCCGCCATCGGGCTGGCATACGCCTCGTCCAGCCAATAGGGCTCTTCGGTGGTCAGCACACCGCAGTTATCGCAGAAGTAGTACGTGCAATCGTATTTGCAGAGCACCTCGTGATTGAACGCCGGCGTGGTGGCCGAACTGCAGATGCGGCACCGCACGGTCTCAATCCCTCCTGAGCGTCCTCGCGATATCAGCAAAACGGAGCGGACAGTGGAAAACCTACGGCACATTCCGCGCGGCGGGCAACCCGCGCCGAGGCGATCCGCGAAACGCGGGCCGGCGCTGCCGGACGTGGGAAATCGCCGGGGCTACAAGAACTCCCACGTGCGGAGTTGTCGACCGCGATACGCAAATTCTGCGCTCTCGGGATGGTAGCTTTAGTGACCAAATGCCCAAAGAGACGCTCAAGGGAAAGATCCGGCGCATCCTCGGCACCCAAACGCGGGATCAGCTCAAGGATCTGATCCTTTTCGACCATTCCCAGTCGCTGAAGGCGAACCACCCGAATCCGCTGAACCGCGCGGGCAAGAAGTGTTTTTCGTCGACGGACGAGGACGGCATCACGCTGGAGATCCTGCGTCGCATCGGCCACCTCGACGACGGAGTATTCGCCGAATTCGGTGTCGGCGACGGGACGGAAAACAACACGCTGATCCTTGCCGCCCTGGGCTGGAAGGGCTTCTGGGTCGGGGGACAGGACTTGGCGGTCACCTACCGGGACGGCCCGCACTTCACCTACGAGAAGGCCTGGATCACCGCGGAGAACATCGTGGCGCTGAGCGGGACATGTCTGCGGAGAATCGGTGCCACCGCGGTCGACGTCGTCTCCCTGGACCTGGACGGCAACGACATCTACTTGATCGAAAAGCTCTTGGCAGACGGCATGCGCCCGAAGCTGTTCATCGTCGAGTACAACGCCAAGTTCCCGCCGCCGGTGAAATTCCAGATCAGCTACGACCCCGACCACCAATGGCAATCCGACGACTATTTCGGGGCTTCGCTGAGCAGTTTCGCCGAAATGTTCAGACGCTTCGACTACCGGCTGGTGTGCTGCAATTCCCATTCGGGTACCAATGCCTTCTTCGTCGACAGCGCTGTGTCGCAGCACTTTGCGGACGTGCCGAGTGACATCGGCGAGCTCTATGTCGAGCCCCGGTACTTCCTCTATTCCGGGCGGTACTCGCAGCACAAGACATCGCTGCGCACGATCGAGAAGATACTGGGCCAGCGCGAGCAGTGAATTCGAAGCGGCACAACGAGATTCACAATACCGCGTTGATCGCCTCGATGTAGGCGTCGGTCATCGCCTCCACCGTATAGTGCTTGTGCATGCGTTCGTAGCCGCGCTGCCCGATCGACGGCAATTCGTCGGGCTCCGCGAGGATGTCGGCCAAGCGCTCTCGCCATCCCGACACCGACACGGGGTCCACGAGGAATCCCGCCTTTCCGAAATCCAGCATCTCGGGTACGGCGCAAATCGCCGACGCCGCAACCGGTATCGACCGGGCCATCGCCTCGAGAATCACCAGCGGGAAAGCCTCGGAGCGGCTGGGAACACACAGCAGATCCGCATCGGCCAGCGCCGTCTCGGGGCCGGCTACCCAGCCGCGCCAGTGCACCCTGTCGCGCAGCTCCGCCGGCGTGCGTGCCTGCAGCTTCTCCCGGTCCGGGCCATCACCGAAAATCGATAGCTGCCAAGGCATATCGGTCAGTCCGGCGAGGGCCTCGACCAGCAGGTGCGGGTTCTTGTGCTCGAGGATGCGCGACAACATCACCAGGTGCAGCGGCTCGCCGGCGGTCCGGGTCCGGGTCGGTGGCACGGGATCGCCGGCCCGGGCGACGCCGTTGGGGGCGACGAAACGCCGGCCCCAGAGCCGATGCTGTGCGGCAAGCATGTCCCAGTGCCGTTGCGCCAGAACGATGAAACCGTCTGCCTGGCGCATGGCAACGGTCAGTGGCCGGGAATAGATGGGCCGGTCCTGTTCGGGAGGAACATGCGGTGCCACCAGCCAGCGCCGGCCCTTGCCGGCCGCGCGCCACAATGTCGCAAACCCCGCCTCGGTATTGGTGTCGGCGGTGATGAGCACGGTCGGGCCCTCTGGCACGTCGATCACCGGCGCCCACCAGGGCTGGCGCACGACGCGCACGGTCGGCGGGATCTCGGCGATCAACGGGCCGAACCGCTGCACGCAGACGATGGTGACCGAGTAGCCGCGCCGGTCCAATTCCGTTGCCAGCAATGCTTTTTGACGCTCGGCACCGCCGTACACCAGGCGGTTGCTGGAGATCACGATCGACGGCAGGTCGGTGCGGCGGGCGACGGGCACCTCGCGCCTGGAGCTCTGGACGCGCTGCAGCAGCGTGGTACCGGCCAGATACAGATCCGCGTGATGAACGCTCTTCTGGTGTTCGAGCAGTAGCGCGGTGTTGGTGCGCGCCAACTCCCGCTGGCGGCGGCGCTGGTCGCCCCGGCCGGTCGTCGGGCCGCCCCGATCGACGCCGAGCTCGTCGGCAAGCAGCAACCGCCAGCCCGCCGCGCGGGCCCGCGCCTGCCAGTCGGCCGTTTCGCCGTAGCCGAAGAACTCTTCGTCGAATCCGCCGATGGTGTTCCACGCCGCGCGGTTGATCGCCAGACAGGTACCGTCCAAATCGCCGTCGAGACTTTGTGATTCGAGCGGCTGTCGGGCATAGCGCGGTGAGATCGGCGTGCCGCGCAGCGAGTCGGAATGACCGGCGTCGGCCATCAGTGCCCGGGCGACGGTGTGGCGCCGGGTCGCGACGTCCCAGGGCCTGCGGCCGGCCGCCGGGCCGTCCTGGGCCATCGGCGAGACCGCCGCGACTTTCGGCCGACGCAGCAACTCCCGGGTGCGGGTCAAGGGCCCCAGCAGTCGGGCATCGGCACGAAGCAACAGCAGATCGGCGTCGGGAGGTGCGTGCTCGACCAGCGCGTTGAATGCCGCCGCGAAGCCACCATTCGCCGACCCCGGCACCCAGTGCACGGCCGGGTGCCGTGCGGCCAAGTCCTCGATGTCGTTGGCGCAGACATAGACTCCGAGCTCGGGTAGGTGCTCGGCGACGCTGGCCAGGCACGCCTGAAGCGACTCACCGGAGTGCGCGACGATCAGCACCGCGAGTGACCGCGTCGACGGCAGCGCGGCCGAGTCGCCGACCGGTTGCTTCAGATAGGACCGATCCAATTCATGCTTCATGCCGCGAGCTGACTCCGGCGCAGCGAGCTCAGGTCCGACCAGCGCAGCGGCCCGACGGCCGCGCTGGTGGCCAGGTAGACGGCCGCGCCGACCGCCAGGATGACAACCACGTGATGGCCCGAAAGCAGTAGTGTGACAACGACACTGGCGCCCGTCGGCACCAACACCCGCAGCAAGAAGACCATCGGTGTGCGGTAGCCGCAGTGCCGGTGCAGCCACCAGCTGCTGATCACCATGTTGAAGAACTCCGTGCACACCAGCGCGACGCCGGGCCCGATCGCACCGTAGCGCCCGGCCAGCCAGAGGTTGAGCCCGACGTTGAGCACCAGGGTGGCGATGGTCAACCAGAACAAGATCCGCTGATGGTGGCTGGCGACCAACCCCTGGCCGAGCGTGCCGCTGACGAATCGCAGTGCCGCAGCGACGAATAACAACGCCAGGGTCGGGGTCCCGCGGGCGACGAACGCCTGGTCGCCGAAGAGCCCGATCAACGGACCTGCCAGCAGCGCGCCGATCACCGCTACCGGAACCGCGACGAAGTACATCAACTCGACGCTGCGGCGCAGAAAGCCGGCGAACGCGACGACGTCACGCGCAAACAGCTCGGTGGCCGTCGACAGCGTCGACTTCAGGAAGATCAGCGACACCACGATGGTGTTGAAGGCGATCGTGAAGGCCAACCCGTACACACCGACCTCGGAGTGGGTGCTCAATAGCGACAGGATCACGCCGTCGGCGCGGCAGTACAGCAGCCCGACGACGAGGAATCCGATCAGCGGCAGGCTTTCCCGCAACAGGTCGGTGGCCTCCCGTGGCGCGAAGACCGGCCGCACCGAGATGTGGCGCATCGCGGCGGCGCCCTGGATCAGCAGTGCCACGGCGGGCGGAATGAGTTGTGCGACAGCGAACCAGATGACGTCGGCGCGCTGTGTCACCAGGATGGCGACCATGGCCAGTGCGCCGAGCCTGCCGACGACGTCGGAGATCGCTACGGCGGTGAACCGCACGGTGGCAAGAAACACCGGCTCGAACCGCGTCACCATGGTCTGCATCAGCAGCGCCCCGGACAGCACGATGAGCATCACCTGCACATCGGAGTCGTGATAGACCAGCAAGCCCGACCCGGCCGCCAGCAGCGCCAGCGGAAGGCAGTAGACCAGGGCCATACCGCTGTTGACGCGGACCAGGCGCTCGAGGTCGCCGCGGCCGGAGGTCACCCGCCGCACGATCACGGTGGCGATGCCGAGGTCGGCCAGGCTGGTCCACATGGCGATGAAGAGCATCGCGATGGAGAGCAGGCCGTAACGTCCGGGACCCAGATAGCGGGCGGTCATGGCCACCGACACCACCGAGGCCATCATCCCCAGCGCGCGGCAGATCAGCTGGATGGAGAACGCGTGAGCCACCCGCCGCAGCGGCACTGACGATACGACCGCACCGGGTGCCGTCGGCTCAGTCATGACTCCCTAGTATGCGCCGTGGCTTGTCAGAACGGCCTTCACGGTCTTGGCAATGATCATCAGGTCGCCCGCCATCGACCAGTTGTCGACGTAGGACAGATCCAACCGGACCGTTTGCTCCCAGGAAAGCTCTGAGCGACCGCTTACCTGCCACAATCCGCTGACGCCCGGCTTCACCAGCAACCGGCGCGCGACGTCGCCGTCGTAGTTCTCGACTTCCCGGCGCAGCGGCGGCCGCGGCCCGACGACACTCATGTCGCCCTTGATCACATTGATGAACTGCGGCAGCTCGTCGATGCTGAAGCGGCGCAGGATCCGGCCGACCGGCGTGACGCGGGGGTCGCGGCGCATCTTGAACAGCATGCCGCCGGCGCTCTCGTTGTGCGCCAGCAGCTGGTCGAGCTGCTTGTCGGCGCCCTCGGTCATCGTGCGGAACTTCAGCATGGTGAACGGGTGTCCGTCCATGCCGATGCGCTCGGACGGGTAGAAGACGGGGCCCTTACTGGTCAGCTTGATCGCGATCGCCGCGGCGATCAGCACCGGCGCCGTCGCGATCAGGGCGGCCAGGGAGAAGCAGAAGTCGAAGGCCTGCTTCTGAAAGCGCTGGGTGCCTTCGTATTGCGGCTTCTCGACGTGCAGCAGCGGCAACCCGGCGGTCAGCTGCAGGGTCAGTCGCGCTTCGGCGACGTCCATCACGCCGGGCGAGACGACCAGGTCGACGTCCTTGGTCTCCAACTGCCACATCAGTTCTCGGATCCCGCGGACCCCGAAGTGCTCGGTCCGCGTGACCGCCACGGTGTCGGCGCCGCACTGGTCGATCGCGTCCACCGCATGGCTTTCGTCGCCCAGGATCGGGACCTCGCGGCCGTCGACCACCAGGGTGTTGCCGCGCGACGGGCCGTATCCGGGAATGCAGACCCCGACCACGACGCAGCCCGCCCGGGGGTTGCGGGCCAGCTCGTGTGCCAGGTGCGCGACGGCCTGGCGATCGCCGACCGCGAGGACCTTGGTCTGGCATTGGCCGCGGGCCCGCTTACTGCCCAGGTGCTGGCGCCACAGGCTGCGGCTGGCCAGCAGTCCTAAGGTGCCGGCGGGCAGCGCGATCGCGAGGTAGCCGCGGGCCAGATCGACCTTGGCGAGCAGGGTGACCATCGCGATGATGCCGAACGTCCAGAACGATGCGCTGCCGATCCGGCGGTACTCGTCGATGCCCGACCCGATGATGCGCGGAGACCGCGTTTGGAACACCGCGAGAGCCGCCAGCCACAGCGCCGCGAAGAGAATCGAGAACAGCGTCATGACCGGGCCCGAGTAGGCCGAGGTCCGGGCCGGCGACTCCCCGAATCGGACGAGTTGGGCGAGCATGACCGATCCGGAGACGATCACCGTGTCGCTGACGCGCAGCCGTCCCGCGTACAGGTCCTGCCAGCGCCGCGCGGCCTTGCTGTCGGGCACCGCCACCATCTGGGTGGCCAACGCGGAACCAGGAAGTCGACCACCCGGCAACGAGATCATCCCTGTTGGCCTTCGCTTATACGGTGGCTGGTTGGGGCGCAACACCGTTACGGACGGTGCCGGAGACATTGGCATGATCATGGCTCGGCGTCCTTAGGTCGCACATGACGGGTAGGTCACCTGAAGAGCCGGCGCAGTGGCGGCGCCCCTCAGCATGATGCTGCGCTCACGATCGGCACCGGCCGCGGCGCGTATGCGGGCCAGCTCGCGTCCTCCTCGGAGATGACGGTGACCGGCAGTGGCCATTCGATTCCGAATTCCGCGTCGTTCCAGCGCAATCCTTGCTCGTCGGCCAGCTCACGGTGACCGCTGATCTGGTAGTTGACCTCGGTGTTGGCGGTCAGCGTCTGAAAGCCGTAGGCGACGAAGGGCGGCAGGAACAGCGCCCGGTGGTTGTCGGCGTTCAGCTCGACCATCATGTGGTCGCCGAAAGTCTGCGAATCGGGCCGGATGTCGACGACAGCGGCGGCGATGGCACCGCGGGTGCAGCGCACCAACCGGGACTCGACGAAGGGCGGCGCCTGAAAGTGCAGCCCCCGCACCGTGCCGCGGGTGTAGTTGAAGAACACATCCGTGTGGCTGACCTTGAACGTCAGGCCGTAACGATCGAATTCCTTGGCGCAGAATGACCGCGACGAAAAGCCGCGGTGGTCCCGCTGCGGTTCGAGGTCGACGATCGTGACGCCGGCGACCTTGGTTGGCGTGTACTTCACGTACCGCTCCCTCTGTACAAGACGGTCATAGAAGGCATTGCTTTACCGGCCTTATCCGGCGGCGAACGGCCGAGCCATCGCGGTGGGGATGAGGCCGTAGCGCGGAACCGGAGGGGTGCGCGGTGCGGTGCCTCGCGCCATGGGCAGTCCGCCCAGCATGTTCGGCATCGAGCTGCCGCCGACGGCGATGTTCGGCAGCGCCGCGGCCGCCATCGGGGCATGGGGGATCATGCTGGTCCACGCCGTGGGCACCGATATCGGGCCCAACGACGCGGCCGAGCCGAGGCTGCCCACCACGCTGGAGCCGATGCTCGGCAGCGCCGAGGCCGCACTCGCCGCACCCGACGCCGCACCTTGCGCGGCGGCGGCGGCGCCTTCCGCGGCGGTCCGGGCCATACCCTGCGCGGTTTGGGCCATCGACAGCACGGAGGACATCCCGTACAGCGGGGTTACTCCCGCCTGGAGATAGTTGGGCAGCTGGGACGTGAGGCTGGTCAGCGTGTCTGACACGGCCGTGCTGGTACCGGTCGAAACGGCGCTGGTACCGGTCGAAACGGTGCCGGTGGCGGGTGTGGTGAGCGCCTGCATCGTGGAAGGCACCTGGGAGACCAGATTCGCCAGATCGGCGTGCTGCAACCCGGTGGCGGCGCCGGCCTGGCCGACCGCGTTGCTCTGCGCGACCAACCCGGCGTCATCGGTGACCTTCGGCGGAACGTTGAACTGGGTGACGTCGCAGACGGCCACCGAGTTTCCGGCGTACTGGTACATCGCCGCGGCGTCCTGCGCCCACATCTCGCCGTATTCGGCTTCGTTGGCGGCGATCGCGGCCGAGTTCTGGCCGAAGAAGTTGGTGGACATCAGTGTCGCGAGCTGGACCCGGTTGGCCGTCACCGCCGGTGGCGGCACCGTCATCGCGAAGGCGGCTTCGTATATCTCGACGGCGAGCGTGGCGTGGCTGGCTGCCTCCTCGGCCCGCGCGGCTGCACCCGACATCCACGCCACATAGGGTCCGAACGCGGACGCCATGGTCAACGACGTCGGACCGAGCCACCGTCCGGTGGTCAATCCCGAGATCAGTGAGCGGTAAGAACTCGCCGCCGAGTGCAGCTCGGTGGCCAAGTTCGTCCAGGCCACCGCGGCCATGCTCAGCGAGCCGGGCCCTGGGCCGGCGTACATCCGTGCGGAGTTGACCTCCGGGGGCAGAGCGCCAAAGTCCATTGTCTGAACCCCTGGGTCAGCGAGCCGCGCGGGCCGGTGCGGCCTGGCGGATCGGCTGAGTGGTGACGAACGACATGTTTTCCATCCCCGAGAGGTTCGCTCTACAAACTGACGAGTCGATAATAACCCGAAAAACATACCAATAGTCAACGTTTTCGGGAGTGATGCTGACTACAAGTATCGCCGGCCTCGTGAACGCAGGCGTTAATGCCGAGACCCTGCTGCTAATCTCAGAGTCAGTTCTAATGTCGTCCCGAGAATCGCGGTGCGGGCTTGTTCGAACCGCTGAAGAGCCGAGGTGTGCGCCCTGCTCGAGGAAGGCACCATGATATGAACGCGATCAACCCAGCTCAGGGCCTCGCAGAGGGGACGCTTGCGGGCGTTGCGAGGTTCCGGTTTGGCGCTGGGTTGCCGCCGCTGACCGACGTTGATCGGCGATCCCCCGGTGCCGGAGAGCTGAGTTGTCCGCTTCGATGACGAGCCATTCATCCGACGGACGGGCCGATGCGACCCGCCGACACATCCTGCGCGCCGCATCGCACCAGTTCGCCCGGCGTGCCTACCACGAGGTGGGCCTCGACGACATCCTCGCCGAGGCCGAACTGACCAAGGGCGCGATGTACTTCCACTTCCGGTCGAAACACGCCCTGGCGGTCGCGATCATCGACCGGCAGACCGAGGCGGGCACCCTGGCCGTCCAGGACCTGGTGACGCGGGGTCTTTCGGGTCTGGAGACGCTGATCGACTTCTCGTACCTGATCGCCATTCAGGACATCAAGACCGACCAGGTCAGGGCGGGACTGAACCTGATCGAGTCGGTCGGGCGTTCGGAAGGCCTGCAGGAGAAGCTGCTGGATCAGTGGGTCAAAGCCCTGGGTGACGTCGTGCAACAGGCCATCGTCGAGGGCGACGTCGACGAACGATGTGAGCCGCTGGATGTGGGACGCATGATGGTGTCCCTGCACATGGGGCTGCGCAAGACCAGCAATCTGGACGATCCCGAGCGGTTCCTGCTCGACCTCGAAAAGTGCTGGGGCCTGCTGTTAGCCGGGATCCTGCAACCCGACCGGGACGACTACTTCCGCCAATTCCTGCGGCGACGTGGTGCGCTGGCGATCAACACCAGTTCAACCCCCGCCGATCCCTCGTCGACCTCCGACGACTCGTCGTAACCAGGGCGAACATCCCGGCTGGGCTTGCGACTGCTGTTAATCTTGATTCTGTTGCAGCGCAATGTGGGACGAGATCACCGTTATCTGCGCACTCGATGAAACGCCGGAGGAGCACGGGTAATGGCGCGCCAGGTCCGGTCTGAGGTCACCCGGCGAAAGATCCTTAACGCGGCCATCGATGTGTTCGGCGAGGTCGGCTATTCGGCCGCCGGCTGGGGCACCATCATCGAACGCACCGGGATGACCAAAGGTGCCCTCTACCACCACTTTGATTCCAAAGAGTCCCTCGCGTCGGCCATCATCGATGAGGGCGCCGACGCGCTGCTGAACGCGTTCCGGAACGTGTGTGTGAAGGCGTCACCGGGGCTCGAAAACCTGCTGCATGGCACGTTCACGATCGTCGGGATGCTGAGCTCGGACCAGACCGCCCGCGCCGCCGAGCAGCTGACCTGCACGTTGCGCGGTTTCAACCAAGCGGCGGGCCACTTCTGCGCGGGCATGGTTGAGCTGCTGGCCGCCGAGGCCAGGCGGGCGATCGCGGAGGGCGACCTGCGGCAAGACCTCAATCCCGAGTGGGTCAGCGAGACGATCGTCGGCGCCATGTTCGGCGCCCGGGCGCTGGCCGACGCGATAGCCGGCCTGGATAACGACGGCGGCGTCACCGGTGACCTGGAGCGCTTGACCCGGGTATCGGAACTCTTGCTTCCCGGCATTGTCTCGGAAGCGTCGCTGGCGTACTTCCGCCAGTTCCTTTCCCGCGAAGCCATGCGGCATGCCCGGCCCCCTGCGGTACGTCGGGACAGCGCCGCGGTCTCGGAAATCGGGTGAACCTGGGCAAAAGCCCAGCGCGAGCCTCGGCCCGCCGCTTCGACTGCGCGCCGTTTCGACAACGTACCGAAAGAATGCATACTGTTCCGGTGGTGTACCAGAAGTATGTAGCCAGGCTTGCCGCTCTGGCCGGTGTGATCGGATTCCTGGTCCTGAGCGCCCCGCCCGCGGGCGCCGCGCCCTCGGATGCGGGTACGACGACGGACTCGCTGACCCTGTCGCTGGCCGACCTCGGGTCTGCACCCAACCTGGAATTCTGGGGCCTGACCAGCACGCAAGTCCTGACCGTGCCGGTATTGCGCGGGCTGACGCCGACCGCGCTGAACACCACCGTCGAGCTGCCGATCAATCTGCGGACCGGCACGCTCACCGTGAGCCAGGACCAGCGCACCCTGGCGCGGCTGAACCTGCCCGGCGCGGACAATTCACCACTTGTCATCCCGCTGGCCGGTGCCGAAGTGGTCGACAACTGGCTGACGATCACGTTGCGGACCTACCTGGTGCCGCAAGATGGGGTCTGCCTGTACCCGGAAAGCCCGCTGCGCCTGACCAGTCCGTCGATCAGCTACACCGGCGTCGAACAGCCGCCCACCACGGTGGCGCACTTCTTGCCGCCGGTGCTGAAGAAGCTGAGCATCTACCTGCCACCATCGCCGTCGGCCTCCGAGTCCGACACGGCCATCCAGCTGGCCGCCTCGGCCGCCTCGCGCTATGGCAGGCAAAACCCCGAGATCGTCGTCGTCCCATTGGCCGAAGGACAGGTTGCGCCGCCGGGCCCGCCGCAATCGTTGGAACGCCAGATCGTCGTCAAAGAGGGGTCGGACAACGGGCTGGCCCTGCAAGGCTCCGGCGCGGCGACGTACCTGTTGATGTCGGGACCGCTGGGCGAGGCCGACGAATCCGACACCGCCGTGCTGTTCAATGACCTGTCCCAGCTGGCGGTTTCGTCCAAGGCCGTCGTGGATCAACTCAAGCCCAACCCGCAACAGCCCGGCGACAGCACGACCATGCGCGACCTCGGGCAGACCGTCGCCAACGCCACCTCGCTGCAGCCGCGGGTGTCCATCGGGTTGGATCAGACCCGGTTCGGCAGATCCATCCGCAACGTGCGCGTGCATCTGCAGGGCTCCTACACACCGACGCCGTCCAACATCGGCGGTCAGATCACGGTCAACATCGGCCCGGAGACCATCGATCACTTCCCGACCGACGGCCACGGCACCATCGACCGCTGGGTGGATGTGCCCGACCGGCTGCTGCAGCGCTACACCAGCCTTGATGTGGTGCTCGATGTGGCGAGCAACGTCGGACACTGCGGGGACTTCTACACCGCCGGGCCCGGAAACCAACTACTGGCGCTGAACATCAACGGCGACACCACCATTGAGAGCAAGCCCGCCGCACCGCCGGTGCCCGACGGCTTCCAGTCGCTGCCCCAGGCGCTGATGCCCCGGGTCCAGGTGGGCATCGAGGCCCACTCGCTGCCGGACACCCTGCGCGCCGTCAGCCTCATGGTGGGTCTGCAGCGAATCAGCTCGACGCCGATCTACACCCATGTGACGAGCGTGCAGCAGGCCATCGATTCCTCGAATCCCGCGATCCTGATTTCGGCCGACGGGTGGAACCATTCCAACGTCGTGCTCCCGGTGTCGGCCGGGCCCAGCGGGCCCATCACGGTCAACGCCTACACCGCCGACGGCAAACCGACCACGCTCGCGCTGGATCCGGTGATGAAATTCGCTTCTCTCCAAACGGTTTTCAACCATGGCCGGTCACTGCTGGTCGCGACGTCCAACGGCACCTCCGCTCAGGTCGACGAGCTGATCCGGTGGCTCGGCGCCGATAACAAGCGCTGGCAGCGGCTCAAGGGTGTCGCGGTGGTGGCCGTGGCCGGACAGGAACCCGTCACCGTCGAACACTCGCCGACGGCCGGTCCGGTCAACGCACCCGAGGACCACTCCGACCTGGGGTGGCTCTGGTGGGTGGGCGGCGCGTGGCTCGCGGTGACCGTCGTCGGTGCCGGCGTGATCGTGCTGCGAGCCCGGCGCTGATCGGCCCGCTCAGCGGGACGCTAGCGCTCGTCGTCCCACAGTTGCTCGGTCAGGTCCTGGAAGGTCGCCAGGGCGAATCGGTCGTCGGCGCGCATTCCCACTGACTTGCTCATCAGCGCACGCACGACCGAGCCGTCCTTGTGTGCCAATTCGACGACCTCGTTCGCCAGGGCATGGACCACCGACAGCAGCGAGGACTCCGAGTCGGGAGCCCGGTGGAAAACCTCGCCGAAGCGCAGCGCCAGCACCTCGTCGGATTCGTAGCCCACCATTTCCGCGAATGCGGTGTTGGTGAACAAGATCGCGCCGTCGTCGCCGACCGCCAGCACCGGGACCGGAATCCGCTCCAGCACCACCAGGGCAGGCAACTGCTTCAAGGTGGTCATCGGCGATTGATTGTGCTGGTGCCGATTCTGTCGTCGCTCCACAGAGCGATTATGGTCTATGCCAGAGGTCATGTTGCACATATTTCCTGTCGCGTGCCCTGACGGCGGTTGCTGCCATTCGTTTTTCGCTCACTCGTTTTCCGAAACCGGCTGGTACCGGGGGAATACGCCGGTGGGCGCCGGCAGCACCGAGCCAGGGGTTAGCCGCGCACCGATCGCGGCAAACGTTCGCTGGTCGGCGGCCTGCCCGAGCAGGTCCAGCAGCTTGCCGGCGGACTCTGGCATCACCGGCGCAACCAGCAGTGCCGCGATGCGGACCGCCTCGCAGGTCGTGTAGAGCACGGTCCGAAACCGCACCTGGTCCGCCTCGGATTCGCTCTTGCGCAACACCCACGGCTGCTCGGCCGAAAAGTATCTGTTCGCCTCGCCCAGCATCAGCCAGATCGCCTCGAGCGCCAAGTGCATCGCCTGCTCGTCGAAATTCGCGCGCACCCGCTCCAACAACGCGTCGGCCGTCGCGAGCAGGTTGGAGTCGGCGGCGGTGAACTCGCCCGGTTCGGGCATCACCCCGTCGAGGTTCTTGGCGATCATCGACAAAGACCGCTGCGCCAGGTTCCCCAACTCGTTGGCCAGATCGGTGTTGATCCGGTTGATGATGGCCTCTTCGCTGTAGCCGCCGTCCTGGCCGAACGGCACCTCGCGCAGCAGGAAGTAGCGCAGCTGATCCACGCCGAACGCGTCCACCAGCGCCACCGGGTCGATGGTGTTGCCCACCGATTTGCTCATCTTCTCGCCGCGGTGGTGCAAGAACCCGTGCGCGTAAACCCTTCTCGGCAGCTCGATTCCGGCCGACATCAAAAAGGCCGGCCAGTAGACCGCGTGGAACCGGATGATGTCCTTGCCGATCATGTGCAAATCGGCGGGCCAGTAGCGGCGGAACAACTCCGAGTCGGTGTCGGGGAATCCGGCGCCGGTCAGGTAGTTGGTCAGGGCGTCGACCCAGACGTACATGACGTGGTCGGGGTGCTCGGGCACCTGCACGCCCCAGTCGAAGGTGGTTCGCGAGATCGAGAAATCGGTCAGCCCGCCCGAGACGAAGCTGACGACCTCGTTGCGCCGCACCTCGGGTCCGATGAAGTCGGGGTTGGCCTCGTAGTGGGCGAGCAGCTTGTCGGCGTAGGCCGAGAGCCGGAAGAAGAAGGTCTGCTCCTTCTCGCTCCAGGTCACCGGCGCGCCGGTCTCGGTGGCGATACGGGTCCCGTCGACGACCTCGGTTTCCGAGTCGCTGAAGTAGCGCTCGTCGCGCACCGAGTACCAACCGGAATAGGTCGCCAGATAGATGTCTCCGGCGGCCTGCATGCGGCGCCAGATCTCCTTGGACGCCTCGTGGTGGTCGGCATCGGTGGTGCGGATGAAGCGGTCGAACGAAATGTTCAGGGCTTCCTGCATGCGTTGGAAGACATCGGAATTGCGCCGGGCCAGCTCGGCGGTCGGTACCCCCGCGGCGGCCGCGGTCTCGGCGACTTTCTGGCCGTGCTCGTCGGTCCCGGTCAGGAAGCGCACGTCGAAACCGTCGAGCCGCTTGAAGCGGGCGATCGCGTCGGTCGCGATGTATTCGTAGGCATGACCCACGTGCGGCGCACCGTTTGGATACGCGATCGCAGTAGTGACGTAATAGGGCCTCATTGAGATTCACCCTATTGTGTGCGCGTGAGCTCCAGCCGACCTGGTAAACGAGAAGCGCCACCCGCCCCGGAGCCGCTGGCACCCCTGATCGATGCGCACACTCACCTCGACGCATGCGGCGCCGACGACGCCGATGGGGTGGTGGCCATCGTCGACCGCGCCGCCGCGGTGGGGGTGGGCGCCGTCGTGACGATCGCCGACGACCTGGACTCGGCGCGCTGGGCGGTGCGGGCGGCGGGCTGGGACCCGCGCGTGTACGCCGCGGTGGCGTTGCACCCGACGCGCGCCGACGCCCTCGACGGCGCCGCGCGCGCCGAAATCGAGCGGCTGGTGGCCGATCCCCGCGTGGTGGCCGTGGGGGAGACCGGGATCGATCTGTACTGGCCCGGTCGGCTGGACGGCTGCGCCGCGCCCGATGTGCAGCGGGAGGCCTTCGCGTGGCATATCGACCTGGCCAAGCGGTGCGGCAAGCCGCTGATGATTCACAACCGGGACGCCGACGCCGCGGTGCTCGACGTGCTGGACGCCGAGGGCGCGCCCGACACCGTGATCTTCCACTGCTTTTCGTCCGACAGCGCGATGGCCCGTCGCTGCGCCGAAGCCGGGTGGTTTGTCAGCCTGTCCGGGACGGTGAGCTTCCGTAACGCCCGCGCGCTGCGCGAGGCCGTGCCGCTGGTTCCGGCCGAACAGCTGCTGGTGGAAACCGACGCGCCGTTTTTGACACCACATCCTTATCGCGGCGCACCCAACGAGCCGTATTGCCTTCCTTATACTGTTCGTGCGATCGCGGAGCTGCTCGATCGCCCGGCGGAGGAACTAGCCCGAATCACCACGAGCAATGCCGGGCGGGTCTACGGACTCGTCGAATCGGGCGGGTGATTTCCACAACACATTCGCGCCGGAGTTGCTCCAGGTTGACCGGTTCGTTACCGTCTTGTGATCGAATCGTTGGTTTATTGCACTGTTGTCGAATGTTGCTGGGTAGGTCGTTAAGTGGTTGCTGAGGTCGGGATAGGCGCGCGTTGACTGTACTGAGAAGGCTTCATCAGACCCCATCGCCGATGTTGCGGCTCGTCGTATCAGGGCTGCTTTTAGTACTCGCACTGGCCGGCGGTTTCGCGGTCTCGGTGTCCAAGACGGTGACGTTGACCGTCGACGGCATCGCGATGCGGGTGACGACGATGAAGTCGAAAGTGATCGACATCGTCGAAGAGAACGGCTACGTCGTCGACCAACGCGACGACCTGTACCCCGCCGCCGACGTGCAGATTCACAACGCGGACAAGATCACCCTGCGCCGCAGCCGGCCACTGCAGATCTCGCTGGACGGCAGCGACACCAAGCAGGTGTGGACGACGGCCTCCACCGTCGACGAGGCGCTGGCCCAGCTCGCGATGACCGACACCGCCCCGGCAGCCGCCTCGCGCGCCAGCCGAGTTCCGCTGGCCGGCATGGCCCTGCCGGTCGTCAGCGCCAAGAGCGTCCAGATCAACGACGGCGGCAACGTCCGCATGGTGCACCTGCCGGCGCCGAACGTCGCGGGATTGCTGAATGCGGCGGGCGTGCCGCTGCAAGACAGCGACCAGGTGGTGCCCGCCGCGACGGCGCCGATCGTCGACGGCATGCAGATCCAGGTGACGCGTAACCGCATCGAGAAGGTCACCGAGCGAGTCCCGTTGGCGCCCAACGCACGCAAGGTCGAAGACCCCGACATGAACATGAGCCGCCAGGTTGTCGAGGACCCGGGTAGCCCGGGCACCCAAGACGTGACCTACGCGGTGGCCACGGTCAACGGCGTCGAGACCGGCCGGCTGCCGATCGCCAACATCGTGATTGCGCCGGCCCGCGACTCGGTGGTGCGGGTGGGCACCAAGCCCGGCACCGAGGTGCCGCCGGTGACCGATGGATCCATCTGGGATGCCATCGCCGGCTGCGAGGCCGGCGGAAACTGGGCGATCAACACCGGTAACGGCTATTACGGCGGCGTGCAGTTCGATCAAAGTACCTGGGAACGCAACGGCGGGCTGCGGTTTGCCCCGCGGGCCGACCTCGCCAGCCGCGACGAGCAGATCACGGTCGCCGAGGTGACCAGGGAGCGCCAGGGCTGGGGCGCGTGGCCGGTGTGCAGCGGAAGAGCCGGTGCGCGCTGACAATCCAGCTGCTCGGACGAACCGATATCAGGCGGCTGGCCAAAGAACTTGAGTTTCGGCCACGAAAATCGTTGGGCCAGAACTTTGTCCACGACGCCAATACGGTCCGGCGGATAGTTTCGACCTCCGGAATCGGTCGAGCCGACCACGTCCTGGAGGTCGGCCCGGGTCTCGGCTCGCTCACACTGGCGCTGCTCGACCGCGGTGCCACTGTCACCGCCGTCGAAATCGACCCGGCGCTCGCCGAGCGGCTGCCGCAGACCGTCGGCCAGCACTCACACAGCGAGATCCAACGGCTCACGGTGCTCAACCGCGACGTGTTGAACCTGCGGCGCGACGAGCTGGCCCCAAGCCCGACAGGCCCAACAGCCTTAGTCGCGAATCTGCCCTACAACGTCGCGGTCCCGGCGTTGCTGCATCTGCTCGCCGAATTCCCGACCATTGCGACCGTCACCGTGATGGTGCAGGCCGAGGTCGCCGAGCGGCTGGCCGCCGAGCCGGGCGGCAAGGAGTACGGCGTGCCCAGCGTCAAGGTGCGCTTCTTCGGGCGGGTTCGCCGGTGCGGCACGGTGTCGCCGACCGTGTTCTGGCCGGTGCCCCGCGTCTACTCCGGACTGGTCCGCATCGACCGGTACGACAGCGCGCCGTGGCCCACCGACGACGCCTTCCGGCGCCAGGTATTCGAGTTGGTCGACATCGCCTTCGCGCAACGGCGCAAGACGTCTCGCAACGCGTTCTCGGAGTGGGCGGGCTCGGGCAATGAATCGGCAAATCGCTTGCTGGCGGCCAGCATTGATCCCGCCCGCCGCGGCGAGACGCTGTCCATCGACGACTTCGTCCGGCTGCTGCGCCGGTCCGGCGACCCCGCGCACCCGCAGGCTTTCGGCAGCTGACTGCGCCCCTTCTAAGGCGCCTGGTAAGGCGCAGTTGCGTGTGGTTCGCGTGCCACAGCGATAGTCTGCTGCCGTGGCGGTGGTTGGGGATGTCTGACGGCAGCACCGCGGCGCAGTGGGTGCCCACCGGGTCCGTCACCGTCCGCGTGCCCGGAAAGGTCAACCTGTACCTCGGGGTCGGCGATCGGCGCGATGACGGGTATCACGAGCTGACGACCGTGTTTCACGCCGTCTCGCTGCTCGACGAGCTGACCGTGCGCAATGCCGACGTCTTGTCACTCGAGCTGGTCGGCGAGGGTGCCGACAAGCTGCCCACCGACGAACGCAACCTGGCCTGGCAGGCGGCCGAGCTGATGGCCGAACACGTCGGCCGCGCGCCCGACGTCTCGATCATGATCGACAAATCCATCCCGGTGGCCGGCGGTATGGCGGGCGGCAGCGCCGATGCGGCGGCGGTGCTGGTCGCGATGAACTCGCTGTGGGAGCTCAACGTGCCGCGCCGCGATCTGCGCATGCTGGCCGCGCAGCTGGGCAGCGACGTGCCGTTCGCCCTGCACGGTGGCACCGCGTTGGGCACCGGGCGCGGTGAGGAGCTGGCCACGGTGCTTTCCCGCAACACCTTCCACTGGGTGCTGGCCTTCGCCCACGGCGAGCTGCTCACGCGAAAGGTGTTCGGCGAGCTTGACCGGCTCCGGGAAACCGCGGACACGCCGCGGCTCGCCGAGCCCGGGCCGGTGCTGGCCGCGTTGGCCGCCGGCGATCCCGAGCAGCTGGCGCCGCTGCTGGGCAATGAATTGCAGGCGGCCGCGGTCAGCCTGAATCCCGCGCTGCGGCGCACGCTGCGCGCCGGTGCAGAGGCGGGGGCGCTGGCCGGCATCGTGTCCGGCTCGGGCCCGACGTGCGCATTCCTGTGCACCTCGGCGGTCTCGGCGGTTGACGTCGGCACGCACCTGTCCGGTGCCGGGGTGTGCCGCACGGTGCGCGTCGCCAGCGGTCCGGTACCGGGCGCCCGTGTGGTCCCGACACCGATGACCGACGACTGAACAAGCTGTGAAATCGGACTCAAATTGCCGAAATGGTGGGTTGTTACTTAAGAGGAGTTTAAGATAACTCGCGGTGACGACTATCGATCAGCTCGAGGATTCGGTCTGGCCGTCCGCCGGAAGTCGCGGTGGACGGCCGATTGATCGATGCTGGCCGGGCTTGACGGGCCGGGGTCGTCGTGCTGATCGGGCAACCCGATACGGGGTTGCTGGCCAATCACTATTTCGAGATCTAACCGCTTCCCAACTGTGCTCGCGCGCCTGCTGCAAAGTCTTGCCTGGCGAGCGGAACATGAAATTTCGGGTCTTGGGGATAGCGCCGGAACCGAGGAGGTTTGCGTGAGCAGGTTTACCGAGAAGATGTTCCACAACGCGCGCGTCTCGAAGAAGGGCATGGTCACCGGTGAACCCCACGAGCCTGTTCGCCACACCTGGGGCGAGGTCCACGAGCGCGCGCGTTGTATCGCGGGCGGCCTGGCCGCCGCGGGCATCGGCCTCGGTGACGCCGTCGGCGTGCTCGCCGGCTATCCGGTAGAGATCGCCCCCACCGCACAGGGCTTGTGGATGCGCGGTGCCAGCCTGACCATGCTCCACCAGCCCACCCCGCGCACGGATCTGGCCGTGTGGGCCGAGGACACGATGAACGTCATCGGCATGATCGAGGCGCAGGTCGTGATCGTCTCCGAGCCCTTCCTGGTCGCGATTCCGGTGCTGGAAGCGAAGGGCATCAAGGTCCTCACCGTCACCGACCTGCTGGCGTCCGAGCCGATCGACCCCGTCGAGGTGGGCGAGGACGACCTGGCGCTGATGCAGCTGACGTCGGGTTCGACCGGCTCGCCGAAGGCCGTCCAGATCACGCACCGCAACATTTACTCCAACGCCGAGGCGATGTTCATCGGCGCGCAGTACGACATCGACAAAGACGTGATGGTCAGCTGGCTGCCCTGCTTCCACGACATGGGCATGGTCGGCTTCCTCACCATTCCGATGTACTTCGGCGCGGAGCTGGTCAAGGTCACGCCGATGGACTTCCTGCGCGACGCGCTGCTGTGGGCCAAGCTGATCGACAAGTACCAGGGCACCATGACCGCGGCGCCCAACTTCGCCTACGCGCTGCTGGCCAAGCGGTTGCGTCGCAATGCCAAGCCCGGTGAGTTCGACCTGTCGACCCTGCGCTTCGCGCTGTCGGGCGCCGAGCCCGTCGAGCCCGCCGATGTCGAGGATCTGCTCGACGCGGGCAAGCCGTTCGGCCTGCGGTCCTCGGCGATCCTGCCGGCTTACGGTATGGCCGAGACGACGCTGGCGGTGTCGTTCTCGGAGTGCAACGCCGGCCTCGTCGTCGACGAGGTCGACACCGACCTGCTGGCCGCCCTGCGCCGGGCCGTGCCCGCCACCAAGGGCAACACCCGCCGGCTGGCGACGCTCGGTCCACTGCTCAAGGATCTTGAGGCCCGCATCATCGACGAGCAGGGCAACGTGATGGCCCCGCGCGGCGTCGGCGTGATCGAGCTGCGCGGCGAGTCGCTGACCCCGGGCTACCTGACCATGGGCGGCTTCATCTCCGCCCAGGACGAGCACGGCTGGTACGACACCGGAGACCTCGGCTACATCACCGAAGAAGGCCACATCGTGGTCTGCGGCCGCGTCAAGGACGTCATCATCATGGCCGGCCGTAACGTCTACCCGACCGACATCGAGCGGGCCGCCTGCCGCGTCGACGGTGTCCGCCCGGGCTGCGCCGTGGCGGTTCGCCTGGACGCCGGCCACTCACGCGAGTCGTTCGCCGTCGCGGTCGAGTCCAACGCGTTCCAGGACCCGGCCGAGGTGCGCCGGATGGAACACGAGGTCGCCCGCGAGGTGCTCAAAGAGGTCGACATGCGGCCCCGCAACGTCGTGGTGCTCGGTCCGGGCACCATCCCGAAGACGCCGTCGGGCAAGCTGCGCCGGTCCACCTCCGTCACGCTGGTCACCACCAGGTAGCTGCTCGGCTTTCCGCTAGCGGCCCCTCTTTTTCGCCGAGTGTGCGCTGACGGCGGCGACACGCCGTACCACGCCGCCCTGGACGCGCACTCGACGTGGACGATCGCCGTGGGCGCGCACTGAACGTGAATTACCAGGCGTGCACGCGGTTCTGCGCGGCCTCTAACCCCAGTTCGATCAGCAACTCGGTGGCGTCGGCGGCCTGCTCGCAGATCGTCGGGACTTCGGGCCGCTCGCCGGCGGTGAAATTCTCCAGCACGAACGCCGCCGGATCCTTGCGTCCGGGCGGACGCCCGATCCCGATGCGCACCCGCTGAAAGTCCTTGGTGCCCAACGCCGAGGCCACCGAACGCAGCCCGTTGTGGCCGCCTTCGCCGCCGCCGAGCTTGAGCCGGATGCGACCGAAGTCGAGGTCAAGTTCGTCGTGGACGACGATGATGTCGGCCGGCGGCACGGAGTAGAACTTGGCCAGCGGGCCGACCTGGCGGCCGGACTCGTTCATGTAGCAGCGCGGCTTGGCCAGCAGCACCGAGTGCCCGGCGAGCCGACCGCTGACCACTTCGGCGCCGGAGCGCTTGTGCAGCTTGAACTTTGAGCCCAGTCGCGCGGCGAGTAGGTCGGCGACCATGAACCCGAGGTTGTGCCGGGTGCGGGCGTAGTTGTCTCCGGGATTGCCCAGGCCGACCACCAAAAGAGGATCGGCCACCTCGACGGCCGCCTACTCGGACTCTTGGTCGGAGGTGTCGCCCTCGCCCGCCTCTTCCTCGGCGGCTGCGGCGGCCTCGCCGGTGTCGCCCGAGCCCTCTTCCTCGAGATCGGCGGCGGTAGGCGCGTTCACGACGTTGACCACCAGCATCTCCGGGTCGGAGACCAGGTTGACGCCCGAGGGCAGTGTGATCTGTCCGGCGGTGAACTGCGTGCCGGGCGGGGCGTCTTGGACCGACACGGTCAACTGCTCGGGAATCGACAGGGCCTCGGCCTCGATCTCGATGGTGTTGGTCTCCTGGGTGACCAGGGTGTCCGGTCCGGCCTCGCCCTCGATCACGACGTTGACCTCGACGTTGACCTTCTCGCCGCGACGCACGACCAGCAGGTCGGCGTGCTGAATGGTGCGGCGGATCGGGTGGATGTCGAGCACCTTGGTCAACGCAAACTGTTCCTTGCCGGCGATGTTGAGAGTCAGCACCGCGTTGGTGCCGGAGTGCCGCAGCACGGCCGCGAAGTCACGCCCGGGCAATTCCAGGTGCTGGGGGTCGGCGCCGTGGCCGTAGAGGACGGCGGGAATCTTGCCGTCGCGGCGGGCCCGCCGCGACGCGCCCTTGCCCGTCTCGGTTCGCACCGTGGCCGTGAGTTGGTTGACTGCGGACTTCGCCATCGTGTCGCTCCTGTGTGCTCTGTACCTAGGTTTCCAGGCACGGCCAGGATCGCGACATATGTCGATCTCCGTCGATAACGGTGCCGGCTAGACGCCTGCCACCCTCGCCGTGACGCCCGGCAAGGTTAGCGCATCGGCGCCTCAGAGCGGAAATTTGATGCCGGTGAGCTGCTCGGATAGGTCCCAGAGCGCGGTCGCGGTGGTCGGATCCTGAGCATGCCGGCTGCGGCTGACGGGTTGGGTTCGGCCGATCCAGCCGAACTTAGGGCCGATGAACGTGTCGCCGGGCAGGTCCTGCGACGCGGCGTACAGCGTTTGCTGCGCGCCGAACTCGGGGCTGGTGGCAACCACCCGGGTCACTGCCGACATCATCGCGTCGCCCAGCTTGCGGCCCGTGGCGCCCTGCAAGTTGGTGTGCGAGTAACCGGGATGGGCCGCCAGGGAGCGCAGCGGTGAACCGGCCAGCTTGAGCCGGCGCTGCAGCTCACTGGTGAACAGCAGGTTGGCCAGCTTCGATTGGCTGTAGGCCAGCCAGGGCGAATAGCGCCGGTTCTTCCAGTTGATGTCGTCGAAGTCGATCCGGCCGGGCCAGTGCGCCATCGATGTCAGCGTCACCACCCGGTCGGTCAGCTTGGGGAGCAACAGGTTGGTCAGCGCGAAATGACCGAAGTGGTTTGTGCCCATCTGGCTCTCGAAGCCGTCAGCGGTCAGGGCGAACGGGGCAGCCATGATGCCGGCGTTGTTGATCAGCACGTCGGCCTTGTCGAGGCCCTCGGCGAACAGGTGGATCGACGTCAGGGCCTGCAGATCGAGTTGCCGCACCTCGACCTGGCCGCGCATGTCGCGAGCGGCCTTCTCACCCTTGCGTGGGTCGCGGACGGCCATGATGACCGTCGCGCCGACTCGGGCCAGCTCACGTGCGGTGATGGCACCCAGCCCACTGTTGGCGCCGGTGACAATCACGGTGCGCCCGGCGAATGACGGCAGATCGGCGGCGGTCCAGTCGGTCATGAGTGACAACCCTAGTGAACTTCCCCGGCTTGGCTAGTGCCTGATCACTTAGCGGCGACGACGAATCCGTGGATGATCGTGTCGATGTCGGTCGACTGCGCGGCGGCCTGGTCGGCCAGGCCGGTGATCGTGAGCTGAACGAGGTAGCGCTGCTTGGCCGGCGGCGACCCGGTCGGCAGCACGATCCGGTTCCAACTGTGCAGCCGGGTGCCGTTGTCGCCGTTATAGCTGCCCTGGATCATCGCCGAGGGAAAGCCGTTGTAGGGCTCCGTCGAGGAGTCCAATTGCTTGAAGTTGTCGAACAATTGGGCATCGTCGTTGCCATGCTTGATGACCTGTGCCGGGTCGAAGTCCCCGCTGAGGGCGAACACCACCAGCCGCGCGGTCGGATACTTCTTGTCCTTGGCCAGGATCACCGTCTCGGGCGTGATATGCGGATCCGTGAACGCCGACCAGCCCGGCGGTGTCGGTATCGACACCTTTAGATCGGTCAGGGCGCTCGGCGCCACCTGCTTGCCCGTCACGCCGATGCTGTTCAGATACTGCGACAAGGGAACCGGTTTCTCGACCGTAGTGGTGGTCGTCGCCGTCGAACTCGTCGTCCAAACCGTGGAGTAGTCAGGAGCTTTCGGGCCACAACCGGCCACCGGGAGCATGGCCGTCGTCAGCGCGGTAATGGAGGCGGCGGCCGCAAGCCGTCTCACAGAATCTCGTGGACCGCGTCGATCGGACGGGCCAGCCGGGTGCCGTTGGCCGTCACGACGAACGGGCGCTCGATCAGGATGGGATGTTCGGCCATCGCGTCGAGCAACTGATCGTCCGTTGCGTCGACGAGGTTCAGTTCGGCATACAGCGATTGACGCTTACGCACCGCGGTGCGTACTTCGATTCCCGCGTCGCGGATCATCTTCTTGAGTTCGGCGCGCGACGGCGGAGTCTTCAGGTACTGAACAACTTCTGGCTCTAAACCGTTGTCCCGCAACAAGTCCAGCGTCTTGCGCGAGGTGCTGCACTTGGGATTGTGGTAGATGACAGCCTCGGCAGCCATCTAGGCGTCTCCGTCGAATAGTCCTGTGACAGAACCATTTTCGAAGACAGCGCGAATCGTGCTGGCCAGCAATGGCGCGATCGACAACACCGTCAGCTGAGGAAAGCGCTTCTCCTCGCCGATCGGCAGCGTGTTGGTGACGATGACCTCGCGGGCGCCGCAGGAGGCCAGCCGCTCGGCGGCCGGCTCCGACAGCACACCGTGGGTGGCCGCGACGATCACGTCGCTGGCACCGTCGGAGCGCAGCAGGTTCACCGCGCCGGCGATCGTGCCGCCGGTGTCGATCATGTCGTCGATCAGTACGCAGGTGCGGCCGTCGACCTCACCGACGACGCGGTTGGAGACGACCTGGTTGGGCACCCGCGGGTCGCGAGTCTTGTGAATGAAGGCCAGCGGGACGCCACCCAACGAATCGGCCCACTTCTCGGCGATGCGCACCCGGCCGGAGTCGGGGGAGACCACGACCATGTTGCCGTCGGGGTAGTTGTCCTTGATGTAGGTCGTGAGCAGGGTCTGGCCGCGCATGTGGTCGACGGGCCCGTCGAAGAAACCCTGGATCTGGTCGGTGTGCAGGTCGACGGTCACGATCCGGTCGGCCCCCGCGGTCTTGAGCAGGTCGGCGACCAGCCGGGCCGAGATCGGCTCGCGGCCGCGATGCTTCTTGTCCTGCCGGGCGTAGGGATAGAACGGCATGACGGCGGTGATCCGCTTGGCGCTGCCCCGCTTCAGCGCGTCGATCATGATCAGCTGTTCCATCAGCCAGTTGTTCACCGGCGCCGGATTCGACTGCAGCACGAAGGCGTCGCACCCGCGCACCGACTCGTGGAAGCGCACGAAGATCTCGCCGTTGGCGAACTCCCGCGCCGTCTGCGCGGTGACGTGTACGTCCAGTTCCTTGGCGACCTGCTCGGCCAGCTCGGGGTGCGCCCGGCCGGAGAACAGCATCAGATTTTTGCGGTTATCGGTCCAGTCGTGGCTCACCGTGCTGCCCTCGCCGTTCGGGATCGAAATTGGAAATGCCCATCGTACGTAGCGAATGGTACGGAAGGACGGCCGGGTTGCCAGGCACCAAATTCATGGTGTCTATTCGGGTGCGGACGGCCCAGACGCCGTCCTAGATTGCTGAGCGGCTTTGTCCGCTGCCTCCGCGGCCGCACTGCCTGGACGTTTCCGCTGCACCCAGTTCTCGATGTTGCGTTGCGGGCCGGCGGAAACGGCCAGCGCCCCCGGCGGCACATCGTCACGCAACACGGTGCCCGCGCCGGTGTAGGCGCCGTCGCCGACGGTCACCGGTGCGACGAACATGGTGTCCGAGCCGGTGCGGACGTGTGAGCCGACGGTGGTGCGCCGTTTGGTCTCCCCGTCGTAGTTGACGAACACGCTGGACGCCCCGATGTTGCTGTGCTCGCCGATGTCGGCGTCGCCGACGTACGTCAAGTGCGGCACCTTGGTGCCGGTCCCGATGTTGGAGTTCTTGACCTCGACGAAGGCGCCGAGCTTGCCGTCGGCTCCCAGCACCGTGCCGGGCCGCAGGTAGGTATACGGGCCGACCGTCGCGCCGCCGCCGATCGCCGCCGAGTCGCCATGGGTGCGGACCACCGAGGCGCCGTCGCCGACGGTGACGTCGGTCAGCGTGGTGTCGGGGCCGACGACGCAGCCACCCCCGATCCGGGTGCGGCCCAGCAGCTGGGTCGCGGGGTGGACGACGGTGTCGCGGCCGATCGTCACGTCGACGTCGATCCAGGTGGTGGCCGGATCGATCACCGTCACGCCGGCCATCTGATGGGCGGCGACGATGCGGCGGTTGAGCTCGGCGCCCAGCGCGGCGAGCTGGACGCGGTTGTTCACCCCGGCCACCAGCGCGCTGTCGTCGACGTGGCGGGCGTGCACGGGCCGGCCGTCGCCGCGCAGGATCGCGATGACGTCGGTCAGGTACAGCTCCTGCTGGGCGTTGTCGGAGCTCAGCCGGCCGAGAGCCGAGCGCAGCGCCACGGCGTCGAAGGCGTAAACACCGGCGTTGACCTCGCCGATCTTGCGCTGCGAGTCGGACGCGTCGGCTTCCTCGACGATCGCCATCACTTGGCCTTTTTCGGGGCCGTCCTGGGTGCGCAGAATGCGGCCATAGCCGAACGGATCGCGCAGCGTGGTGGTCAGCACCGTCGCGGCGGCCGACGCCGCGTTGTGGGTCGCGATCAGATCGGCCAGGGTGTCGGCGTCCAGCAGCGGGGTATCGCCCGAGGTGATCACGACGACGCCGGCGTAGTCCTGCGGCAGCGCGGACAGGCCGCAGAGCGCGGCGTGGCCGGTGCCGCGGGGGCGGTCCTGCAGGGCGACGTCGATCGGACGGCCGAGGGTCTCGGCGAGGTCGGCGACGATGGGCGCGATGCGCTGGTGCTCGTGGCCGAGCACCACGACCAGCCGCTGCGGCGCCACCTTGGCGATCGCGTGGATTGAATGCGACAACATGCTGCGGCCGGCGATCGCGTGCAGCACCTTGGGGGTATCCGAGCGCATCCGGGTGCCTGGCCCGGCCGCTAAAACGACGACCGCAATGTCACCGCGAAACGACATCGATTCTCCTCGTGCTGTGTCCCACGCCGGGCGGAACGCCGCAGCGCCGCCACGTCGTCAAGACTGTCATTCACCTGCACCGGTGGCAAAAATCTCATCCCGTGCCCCCTGGCAAGACAAGCAACCGAAGCTCCGTCGCCAGGACTCGAACCTGAACTATCTGAACCAAAATCAGAGGTGCTGCCGATTACACCACGACGGACTGCGGATCGCGGCCGACGGCGGCTGACCGCCTACCGCGCCACCAAGACTTTAGACGGTGTGGAAGCCATCAGCGGCCCGCAGTCGAACCTGGGCAATTTCACCAGGCCAAACCGATACCCTGAGTGACGTGGCAGCCCCGGACAAAGAAGTGCGCGCGCCACGCGCCCGGATGACCGGCAGCGAGCGCCGACACCAGCTGATCGGCATAGCGCGCTCGCTTTTCGCCGAACGTGGATACGACGGCACCTCGATCGAGGAGATCGCGCAGCGCGCCAACGTGTCCAAGCCGGTCGTCTACGAGCACTTCGGCGGCAAGGAGGGCCTGTACGCCGTCGTTGTCGACCGGGAGATGTCGGCGCTGCTGGACGGGATCACCTCGTCGCTGACCAACAACCGGTCCCGGGTGCGGGTCGAGCGCGTCGCCCTGGCGCTGCTCACCTACGTCGAGGAACGCACCGACGGCTTCCGCATCCTGATCCGCGACTCGCCCGCCGCGATCAGCACCGGCACCTACTCCAGCCTGCTCAACGACGCCGTCGGCCAGGTGTCGTCGATCCTGGCCGGCGACTTCGCCCGCCGCGGCCTGGATCCGGATCTGGCGCCGCTGTACGCGCAGGCGTTGGTGGGTTCGGTGTCGATGACCGCGCAGTGGTGGCTCGACACCCGTGAGCCCAAGAAGGAAGTCGTGGCCGCACACCTGGTCAACCTGATGTGGAACGGCCTGACCCATCTGGAATCCGATCCCCGGCTGCAAGACGAGTAGGGCTTTCGCCGCGCGCGCCTGCGAGGCCAGTCGCCCCCTGGCCCCGCGGGCCCAGTCAGCCGCAGTCGCGTGCGAGCAGGTCGGCGACCGTCTCGCGGCGAACCAGTTGCCGGACCCGACCGTCCTTGACGGCCACCAGCGGCGGCCGGCACACCATGTTGTAGTTCGACGCCATGCTGTGGTGGTAGGCGCCGGTGCACGCCACGGCCAGCAGGTCGCCGGGATGCAGGTCCACCGGCAGCTCCACATCGCGGGCGATCTCGTCGCCGGCCTCGCAGTGCCGGCCGGCGACCGTGACCCGCTGCTTGGGTCCCCCCGAATGGCGGTTCGCCAGCGTGACGGTGTATTGGGCGCCGTACAACAACACCCGCGGGTTGTCGCTCATGCCGCCGTCGACCGCGACGAAGGTGCGCCCACCCGGTTGCGTTTTGACCGAGCACACGCGATACAGCGTCACGCCGGCCCGGCCGCTGATCGCGCGACCGGGTTCCACCACGAGGGTTGGCCGCGGGAAATGCTCGGCGGCGCAGGCCTCATCGAGCGCGTCTTCGAGGACGACGGCCAGGTCGTCGATGTCGAGTTCGCGATCGCCCGGGAGGTAGGGGATCGCATGGCCGCCCCCGATGTTCAGCTCGGTGAGGATGATTCCGTGCCGGGCGCGGATGTCGGCCATGGCGGCGATCATTCGGCGGATGGCCTCGCCGTACAGGGTGGCGTCGGTGACCTGCGAGCCGATATGGCAGTGCAGCCCGACCAGGTCAAGGATCGGATGCGCCAGCACACGCTGGGCCGCGACGTCGGCGCGGTCGCCGTGCAGCGTCAGGCCGAACTTCTGATCGCTGATGCCGGTGGTGACCGCGCGGTGCCCATGGATGTCGATATCCGGGGTCACCCGGATCAGCACCGGCTGGCTCTTGCGGGCGCATCCGGCCAAGTACGCGATCTCGATGCAGGAATCCAGCACGATGCGCCCGACCCCGGCGTGTACCGCCTCCTGCAACTCCTCGGGCGATTTCGCGTTGCCGTGCATGATGATCCGGGCGGGATTCACTCCGCCGGCCAGCGCGACGGCCAGCTCACCGGCCGAGCACACGTCGAGGCCCAGGCCTTCTTCGCGGACCCAGCGTGCTACCGCCGTGGTCAGCAGAGACTTTCCGGCGTAGACGATCTCAGCGATATTGCGGTCGCGCAACGCCTTGCGGTAGCGACGGGCGCGGTAGCGGAAGTCGGTTTCGTCGATCACGTAGGTGGGGGTGTGGAACTCGTCGGCGATATCCGACAGCGTGACGCCGCCGATGCAGAGCCGGCCTTCCTCATCGGAATGCGTAGTGACAGGCCAGATCGCGGGATCCAGCCGTCGGGGCGCCGCCCGACCGATGGAGGGCAGCATGTCGAGCAATGTCATGCCTTCAAGGTGCGCCCGGCCGGCGCCGCATGGCGGAATCCTTACGATGCCTTGACGGCCGCGGGCGCAATATTGACGTTGTTCTGTGCATTTTTCGCCGCACCTAGAATGGGTGCATCATGACCGCACCGGGGCCCGCTCGCCCAGAAACCCCGATCGCGGGGCTCGTTGAATTAGCGCTGACGGCGCCCACTTTCCAGCAGCTGGCCGCGGATGCGGCCGCCGCGCCGGACGAACTGAACCTGGTCGGCCCGGCCAGCGCGCGCCTGTTCGTGGCCAGCGCCCTGGCGCGACGCGGGCCGCTGCTTGTGGTCACCGCCACCGGGCGCGAAGCCGACGATCTGAGCGCCGAACTGCGCGGCGTGTTCGGCGACGCGGTGGCGTTGTTCCCATCCTGGGAAACGCTGCCGCACGAACGCCTTTCGCCGGGCGTCGACACGGTCGGCGCCCGCTTGCTGGTGCTGCGCCGGCTGGCGCATCCCGACGACACCACGCTGGGTCCGCCCCTGCGGGTCGTGGTGACCGCCGCGCGTTCGCTGTTGCAGCCGATGACGCCGCAGCTGGGTCTTGTGGAACCGGTCACATTGCGCGTCGGCGCGGAAGTCGAATTCGAGAGCGTGATCACCCGCCTGGTCGAACTGGCCTATACCCGGGTCGACATGGTCGGCCGGCGCGGTGAATTCGCCGTTCGCGGTGGCATTCTCGACGTCTTCGCGCCCACGGCCGAACACCCGGTGCGCGTCGAGTTCTGGGGCGACGAGGTCAGCGAGATGCGGATGTTCGCGGTCGCCGATCAGCGGTCCATCCCGGAGATCGAGGTCGACACACTCGTCGCGGTCGCCTGCCGCGAATTGCTGCTGACCGACGACGTGAAGGCACGGGCCGCCGAGCTGCTTGCCCGCCATCCCGCGGCCGAGGGCGCGATCAGCGGCACTGTCTCCGACATGCTCGCCAAGCTGTCCGAAGGCATCCCGGTCGACGGGATGGAGGCGCTGGCCTCGGTGCTGCATCCCCCAGAAAAGGGGGCTCACGCGCTGCTGACCGATCAGCTGGCAGAGGGCACCCCGGTGTTGCTGTGCGATCCGGAGAAGGTGCGCAGCCGCGCCGCCGACCTGATCAAAACCGGCCGCGAATTCCTCGAGGCGTCGTGGTCTGTCGCGGCGATGGGCGCGGACGCGCCGGTCGACGTCGAGCAGCTGAGCGGCTCGGGCTTTGCCGAACTGGACGAGGTGCGGGCCGCGGCGGGCCGGGCCGGGCATCCGTGGTGGACGCTGAGTCAGCTGTCCGACGAGTCAGCCGTGGAGCTCGACGTCCGGGCGGCGCCGTCGGCGCGCGGGCACCAGCACGACATCGAGAGCATATTCGCGATGCTGCGAGCGCACGTCTCCACGGGCGGCTACGCCGTGGTCGTCGCGCCCGGGACCGGCACCGCTCATCGCGTGGTGGAGCGGCTGGCCGAGTCCGACACACCAGCCGCGATGCTGGACTGCGGTGCGGCTCCCAAGGCCGGGGTGGTGGGGGTGCTCAAGGGCCCGCTGCACGACGGCCTGATAGTCCCCGGCGCCAACCTCGTGGTCATTACCGAGACCGACCTGACCGGAAACCGGGCGACGTCGCCGGAAGGCAAGCGGCTGGCGGCCAAGCGGCGCAACACCGTCGACCCGCTGGCGCTGACCGCCGGCGATCTGGTGGTGCACGATCAGCACGGCATCGGGCGCTTCGTGGAGATGGTAGAGCGCACCGTCGGCGGCGCCCGGCGCGAGTACCTGGTGCTGGAATACGCCTCCAGCAGGAAGGGGACTGGCACCAAAAATACCGACAAGCTCTATGTCCCGATGGATTCGCTGGATCAACTGTCGCGCTATGTCGGCGGGCAAGCGCCGGCGCTGAGCAAGCTCGGCGGCAGCGACTGGACCAACACCAAGACCAAGGCCCGCCGCGCGGTGCGCGAGATCGCCGGGGAGCTGGTGTCGCTGTACGCCAAGCGGCAGGCCAGCCCCGGCCACGCGTTCGCGCCCGACACCCCGTGGCAGGCCGAGATGGAGGACGCGTTCGGTTTCACCGAGACCGTCGACCAGCTGACGGCGATCACCGAGGTCAAGTCCGACATGGAAAAGCCGATCCCGATGGACCGGGTGATCTGCGGCGACGTCGGCTACGGCAAGACCGAGATCGCGGTGCGCGCGGCATTCAAGGCCGTCCAGGACGGCAAGCAGGTCGCGGTGCTGGTGCCCACCACGCTGCTCGCCGACCAGCATCTGCAGACGTTCAGCGATCGGATGACCGGCTTCCCGGTGACCGTCAAGGGGCTGTCCCGCTTCACCGATCCCACCGAGTCCCGCGCCGTGATCGACGGCCTCGCCGACGGGTCGGTGGACATCGTGATCGGCACGCATCGGCTGCTGCAGACCGGGGTGCGCTGGAAGGACCTGGGCCTGGTCGTGGTCGACGAGGAGCAGCGGTTCGGCGTCGAGCACAAGGAACACATCAAGAGCCTGCGCACCCACGTCGACGTGCTGACCATGAGCGCCACCCCGATCCCGCGCACCCTGGAGATGAGCCTGGCCGGGATTCGTGAGATGTCGACGATCCTGACGCCGCCCGAGGAGCGCTACCCGGTGCTGACCTACGTCGGCCCGGACGACGCCAAACAGGTCGGCGCCGCGTTGCGCCGGGAACTGCTGCGGGACGGGCAGGCCTTCTACGTGCACAACCGGGTCAGCTCGATCGACCGGGCGGCGGCCCGGGTCCGTGAGCTGGTGCCCGAGGCACGGGTCGTCGTCGCGCACGGACAGATGCCCGAAGAACGGCTGGAGCGCACCGTAGAAGGGTTCTGGAATCGCGAATACGACATCCTGGTGTGCACCACGATCATCGAGACCGGCCTGGACATCTCCAACGCCAACACGCTGATCGTCGAGCGCGCCGACACCTTCGGGTTGTCCCAGCTGCACCAGCTGCGCGGCCGGGTGGGCCGTAGCCGGGAACGGGGATACGCCTACTTCCTCTATCCGCCCGAGGTGCCGCTGACCGAGACGGCCTACGACCGGCTGGCGACCATCGCGCAGAACAACGAGCTGGGAGCGGGCATGATGGTCGCGCTGAAGGACCTGGAAATCC
Organism: Mycobacterium sp. 050128; assembly: GCF_036409155.1. Taxonomy (NCBI): domain Bacteria; kingdom Bacillati; phylum Actinomycetota; class Actinomycetes; order Mycobacteriales; family Mycobacteriaceae; genus Mycobacterium; species Mycobacterium sp. 050128. The sequence goes on from NZ_JAZGLW010000001.1 coordinate 2,727,035, forward strand.
GCGGCGCCGGCAACGTGCTGGGCGTTGAGCAGTCCGGGCACGTCGCCGGGGTCGGCTTCGACCTGTATGTGCGGCTGGTGGGTGAGGCCGTCGAGGCCTACAAGGCCGCCGCCGACGGTGACATGGTGACCACACCCGAGGAACCCAAGGATGTCCGCATCGACCTGCCGGTGGACGCGCACCTGCCGCCGGACTACATCGCCAGTGACCGGCTGCGGCTGGAGGGCTACCGCCGCCTGGCCGCCGCGCCCGACGACGCGGCCGTCGACGCCGTCGTCGAGGAGCTGACCGACCGGTATGGCGCGCTGCCCGAACCGGCCCTGCGGCTGGTGGCGGTGGCGCGGTTGCGGCTGCTGTGCCGGGCTTCGGGCATCACCGAGGTATCGGCCCCATCTGGGGCGACGGTGCGGCTGTCGCCGATCACGCTGCTAGATTCTGCCCAGGTGCGGCTCAAGCGGATGTATCCGGCCGCCAACTACCGCGCCACCACGTCCACGGTGCAGGTTCCGATTCCGCGAGCCGGCGGCGTGGGCGCGCCGCGGCTTCGCGATGTCGAGTTGGTGCAGATGGTGGCCAACTTGGTGACCGCCCTGCAAGGGAAACCGCAGCAAGAAATTGGTATAACGAGTTCGTCACCTGCGCCGATAACCGGGGAGGAGCGACAGGCGCGATGATCCGCGCCGGTGACGATGCAGTGGGGGCACCGCCCGCTAGCGGGGGACGAAGCGATGAGGAGGAACGGCGCACATGATCGTCGTGTTGTTCGACCCCCGTCGGCCATCGCTGGTGCCCGTCGAGGCGATCGAGCACCTGACCGGTGAGATCCAGTACACCGAGGAGATGCCCGTCGCGGTGCCCTGGTCGCTGTCCTCCGCGCGTCCGGTGGACACCGGGGGCCCCGATGATCCAGCGCCGGTGTTGCTGTCGTCGGACCCCGACCACCCCGCCGTGACCGCGCGGCTGGCCGCCGGCGCCCGGCTGATCTCGGCGCCGGACACGCCGCGCGGTGAACGTCTCGTCGACGCCGTCGCGATGATGGACAAACTGCGCACCGCCGGGCCGTGGGAAAGCGAGCAAACCCACGACTCGCTGCGCCGGTTCCTGCTCGAGGAGACTTACGAGCTGCTGGACGCGGTCCGCAGCGGCAACGCCGAGGCACTGTGCGAAGAGCTTGGCGATGTGTTGCTGCAGGTGCTCTTCCACGCCCGCATCGCTGAGGAGGCGCGGCAGTTCCCGTTCGACATCGACGACGTTGCCACCACGCTGATGCGAAAGCTGGGTAACCGCGTGCCGGGAGTTCTTGCAGGCCAATCGATTTCGCTCGAAGAACAACTGGCCCAATGGGAAGAGCGCAAAGCCGCTGAAAAACCCCGCAATTCGGTGATGGACGACGTCCATACCGGCCAGCCGGCGTTAGCGCTGGCGCAGAAGGTGATTCAGCGCGCGCATGCCGCCGGCCTGCCCGCCGATCTGATTCCCGCCGAGATCACCTCCATCTCGGTGTCGACGGATACCGACGCCGAAAGTGGGCTGCGCACAGCAGTTTTGGAATTCGTGGACATGGTCCGCGCGGTCGAGCGCTCGCTCGCCGCCACGCGCCGCGGGGACAGCGTGCCCGAAGAGTTCGACGTGGCCCCGCTGGGCGAGGTCACCGAGGCGGAGTGGCGCGAGCATTGGCCATCCGAGCTGACCGATGACCTCGAGCCCGAGGCGGCGGACGAGGCCGACGAGGCGGACGAGGACTTCGAGGACGAAGACGTCGACGCGAATTCGGACGACGACGAGGACGACGAGTCCGAAGACGAGTCCGACGAAGCCGATGGGCGCCAGGACGCCCAGACAGACGGCGAGACCGACAAGGGATCCAAGAAGTCCGGCAAAGGCACCAAGCGGAGCCGAGACCGAGGCTGATGCCGGTTGAAATCGCGCGCGCAGATTTGCCGACCAGCGATCGCCGCGATGTTTGCCGTTTTCCGTGGCCACGACGGGTAATGTGGCTTGTGAGTTGGTGAATCCCAGTGGTCGGCATTGTTCGCGCTTTGCTAGCCACGGCAAGCGGCAGCTAAGCGACAAATTGGCTGAAACCGCGTTTGCCGGCTCAATGCGACCGGTTACGGCGAAGGGTCATGGGACGATAATCAGTGGGTGACGTTGGTGTAGGGGAAGTTAAGGGGAACGTGGTGTCGCCGAGGCGTTGGTTGCGGGCGGCCGCCGTGATAGGCGCGACCGCGATGCTCATGGCCTCCAGCTGCACCTGGCAACTCAGCCTCTTCATTCCCGCCGGCGTGCCGCCGCCATTCGGGGATCCGGTGCCCGCGGTGAACACTCATGCCAGCGGTCGGCCCGCAGACCAGTTGCGGGACTGGGCGCGGCCCCGCGCCGCGGCCCTGGAGATCCCGCTCATCGCGTTGGAGGCCTACGCGTACGCGGCCCGGGTCGCCGAGGTCGAAAACCCGAAGTGTCACATCGCGTGGACCACGCTGGCCGGCATCGGGCAGGTCGAGAGCCACCACGGCACCTATCGCGGCGCCACCCTGTCGCCCAACGGGGATGTGAATCCACCCATCCGGGGTGTCCAGCTGGACGGCAGCGGCGGCAACCTGCGCATTGTCGATGCCGCGCAGGACACCACGGACAGCCAGCCCGCGATAGCCCGCGCGATGGGGCCGATGCAGTTCATTCCGGAGACCTGGCGGTTGTACGGGGTCGACGCCCACAACGACGGCCGGCTGAGCCCGGACAACATCGACGACGCCGCCCTCGCGGCAGCTGGGTACTTATGTTGGCGCGGAAAGGATCTCGCGACGGCCCGCGGATGGGTCACCGCGCTGCGCGCCTACAACAACTCCGGCGTCTACGCGCGTGCCGTCCGGGACTGGGCGACCGCCTATGCGGCGGGTCACCCGCTGTAGAAGGATGAATCACCGACCCAGGCTTTAGGCTGAAGGCCGGCCCGGGGCAGGCATCAGCTAATGGACACGTTCAGGCAAGGAGATCCTAGTGCCGATTATCGAGCAGGTCGGGGCCCGCGAGATCCTCGATTCCCGAGGTAACCCGACCGTCGAGGTCGAGGTAGCCCTGATCGATGGAACCTTTGCCCGCGCGGCGGTGCCTTCCGGCGCGTCGACGGGCGAGCATGAGGCCGTCGAGTTGCGCGACGGCGGTGAGCGCTACGGCGGCAAGGGTGTGGACAAAGCCGTGCAGGCCGTGCTCGACGAGATCGGCCCGGCCGTGATCGGCCTGGCCGCCGACGACCAGCGGCTGGTCGACCAGGCGCTGGTGGATCTGGACGGCACCCCGGACAAGTCCCGGCTCGGCGCCAACTCGATCCTGGGTGTGTCGCTGGCCGTCGCCAAGGCCGCCGCCGACTCGGCCGAGCTGCCGCTGTTCCGCTACCTCGGCGGCCCGAACGCGCACATCCTGCCGGTGCCGATGATGAACATCCTCAACGGTGGCGCCCACGCCGATACCGGGGTCGATGTCCAGGAGTTCATGGTCGCGCCGATCGGTGCGCCGAGTTTCAAGGAGGCGCTGCGCTGGGGCGCCGAGGTGTATCACTCGCTGAAGTCGGTGCTGAAGAAGCAGGGCCTGAGCACCGGGCTGGGTGACGAGGGCGGTTTCGCGCCCGACGTCGCGGG